>DASWCW010000136.1:0-57740 GCA_036395835.1 Xanthobacteraceae bacterium | reverse complement strand
CGCAGGTGGTGGCGGCGCTGCATGGGTTCTTGGCTGCGGCCAACCGCGAGCCGGCCGTCGGCGCGCCATTAGGGGGGTTCGAGGCGGGGCGGGATCAAGCATGAGCGAGATCACCATCCGCCCCCTACTAAAGTCTAAGAGGGGATCCCCCTACCCCTACTAAAGTCTAAGAGTGGACCCCTACGAAAGGCCTAAGAGGGCACCCCTACGAAAGTCTAAGAGCGCACCCCTACGAAAGTCTAAAGAGCGCACCCCGAAACTCGAATAAGATGTTTTTCGTCGCAACGACCGCTTCCGGCGCTAAAACCAAGCGGGGGAGGATGACCCATGGCTGCTCACATTCCGGCGAACTTCCGACGCGTGATCACCGCCGCGTCGGGGGGAAACGTCATCGAGTGGTATGACTTCTATATTTTCGGGAGCTTGGCCACAATCTTGGCGGTCAAATTCTTCGAAAAGAGCCACCCGGTCGCGGCGCTGCTCAGCACCATCGCGCTGTTCACCGCCGGGTTCCTGGTCCGCCCGTTGGGGGCGTTCCTGTTCGGCTGGCTGGGAGACCGCGTCGGCCGCAAATATACGTTCCTCATGACGCTCACTGGCATGGCTGTGGGCACCGGGGCGATCGGCTTGATCCCGACCTTCGAGTCGATCGGCCTGGCCGCCGCGTTCATCCTGTTCGGTTTGCGGATGATCCAGGGCCTTTGTCTGGGCGGTTCATATGGCGGCGCCATCACCTACGTCGCCGAGCACGTGTCGGACGAACGGCGCGGCTATTATACCGGCTGGCTGCAGACCTCGCCCACGCTGGGAATCGTGCTCTCCCTCCTCGTGATCATCGCCGTGCGCACCTACTTCGGCGAGGCAGCGTTCAACGACTGGGCGTGGCGGGTCCCGTTCCTGTTCTCCTTCCTGCTGGTGTTCGTCACCCTCTACATGCGGCTCAGCTTCGAGGAGTCGCCGATCTACGCGGAGATCAAGGCCAAAGGCGGGACGAGCAAGAATCCCTGGAAGGAGGCCTTCCTCAGCGCCAATTTCAAGTTCGTGGTGATCGCGACCATTATCGTATTGGGCGAGGGCGTGGTCTGGTACAGCAGCCAGTTCTGGGCGCTGTACTACCTGCAGACGGTTGCCAAGGTGGATACGCTGACCACCGCCTATATCGTGGGAGCCGGGCTGGTCATCGGGACCCCGACACTCGTCCTGTTCGGCTGGCTGTCCGACATCATCGGCCGCAAACCGGTGATATTAGGGGGCTTCTTCCTTGCGGCGGTCACCTACTATCCGCTCTATTTGTGGCTCGGATCCGTCACGCATCCGGGCAGTATCAACTATCCGATTGCGATCCTCATCGTCGCCATCCTGGTCTCCTATGTCGGGATGGTCTACGGGCCGATCGGCGCGTTCCTGGCCGAATATTTCCCCGGCAGGATCCGCTACACGGCGGTATCCATGCCGTATATGATCGGCAACGGCTGGGGTGGCGGGTTGGTGCCATTCATCACCACGGCGGCGTATACGGCGACCGGTAGTGTCGCTTATGCTCTGATCTACCCGATCGCCGTCCCTGCGATATGCTTGGTGCTGGGCCTGTACCTGATGCCGGAGACGCGCAAGATGAAAATCTGGGAGGCGGAGCCGGCCAAGGCATAATCGATAGGCCGGCAACGCAACCCCCTGCGGGGCCATTCGGCCCCGCAGTTCCCGTTGTTTTTTTGTCGCTGCGGTCTTTTCGCTTTTCCGGGTCAGCAGAGTCGACATCGCCACGTACAGAAGTCCGGAGTGGGTCAAATTCGGCGGTAAGGGCACGTTCTCGGCACGTCCGGTCATGCCCAATGACCGGACTTTGCCGCTGCTGACCGCCTCTTCCGGGATGTGCCACATCCGGACTCATGCGCTGCAGCAAAAGTACGTCTCTACTCGATCACCTCATCGGCGAAAATAAAAAGCTGCGGCGGGATCGTTAGTCCAAGCACATCAGCAGTCTTACGATTGATCACGAGATGGAATCGCGTGGGCTGCTCGATTGGAAGATCGCCTGGCTTTGCGCCCTTGAAAATCTTGTCTACAAAAGATGCGGCCCGGTAGAAGAAATCGGAAAGGTTCTCACCGTAACTCATGAGGCCGCCGGCAACCGCATATTCGCGTTGCGAAAACATTGACGGCAGACCGTTGCGGAGCGCTAGTTGGATGAGCCGATTTTGCTCGCCGAAGAACAACGCGCTCGGCATTGCAATAAAGGCCCGCACATCGGCCGTTTTGAACGTCTGGAAGGCGCTGTCTATTTGATCAAGACTACTCACCTCGACCAACGTAACAGACAAGCTCGTCTTCGCAGTGGCGGCTTCTACACTCTTGCGGAAAGGCAGATAAGTGGGACTGCTTGGATCCACGAGCAGTCCAATGCGCGCCATGTTGGGCACGACCATTGACAAAAGCTCTACCTGCTTTGGCGCTGTATCATCGTACGAAGTCGACAAGCCGGTGATATTGCCACCGGGGTGTTTCAGACTTGCGACGAACCCACTGCCAACTGGATCGGTTAAGGCAAGTATGACGATGGGAATCGTGTCAGTGGCTCGCTGCAGGGGGCGATAAGCCTGACCTGTGGCACATACGATAACATCGACCTTCAATCCCACCAGTTCCGCGATAAGCTCTGGGAAACGTTCATAGTGCTGCTCGGCAGAACGCCATTCCACAATGAAATCGTTTCCTTCGACGTGGCCAAGCTCGCGCATGCCGGTAATAAATGCGGCGCGTAAGCCAGAATACGCTTGTCGGGATACCGCTGAAAGCATCCCCACTTTCCAGACCTTCTGCTGCGCGCGCGCCACAAGCGGCCAAGTCGCTGCGCTGCCAAGCAGACTGATGAATTCCCGCCGCCTCATGGGCTTCCCCGTGTCGAGGATCACGCCGGGCAGGGTGAAATATACCACATCGAGAGCTGCGCTGTGCATCACAGCAAAACTGACCCCTCATGTCGCCTTGGGGTCAAACCCGGTCCTCCGGGTGTTTCCGCTACACGTCCGCTGAGGCGCCGCAAGCGGAACTCGAAGCCCCGTCGCGCGATGTCGCAGTCGTGCCATACCGATGATGATCTTGCCCCGGCCGTGCTTATTGATCTAGCTAGTGCATCGGCTCGAGGACTTGGCCACCTTGCTTTGGTTCGAAACGCCCGTTTCGCCTGTTATCGAACACCAGCTGGTGCTGGAGCTCGGTCGGTTGCGAGCCCTTGAGGCCGCAGCAGCCATTGCGACGCTGGCCGAGCAGCTCGCCCAGCGACCGGCCAGCGCCGCCGCATAATCCCCTCGCGCAGGAAGGCCTAGGACGGCCGTCTCCTGCCGGGGCACCCTGAACCCTCCAAGCCGAGATCGCCGCCAGCGACGTTCCCAGCCCCGTGGGCTGGCATTCTGGCGTTACCCGCTCTGTTACCCGGAGGCTTTACGCCTTTGTATGCCCCGGGCGTGTCCGTAGGGGCTATAATGAGGCGGTCGAGTCGTCCCGGTATCCCTCCAGATCCCTCGCGTGTCCATCAAAATCGTCCATGACAGACAGCAGCGGCACCGGAAAAAAACCAGCGCTAGCAAAGCCTTCCCTGTTCTTCGCGGTGTTTCCCTCGATCATGCTGCCGATGTTCCTGGCGGTGATCGATCAGACCATCGTCGCGACCGCGCTGCCGGCGATCGCCGCATCGCTCGGCGGAGTCGAGCGCGTCTCCTGGGTGGTGATTAGCTATCTGGTCGCAGGCACGGTGGCGGCTCCTGTCTACGGCCAGCTCGGCGACGTTTTCGGCCGTCGCCGGCTGATGTTCATCGGCCTCGCGATCTTCCTCGCCGCCTCGGTGTTTTGCGCCTTCGCCAACAGCATCGAGATGCTGACGCTCGGCCGCGTGCTGCAGGGCCTGGGCGGCGGCGGTCTGATGACATTGTCGCAGGCGCTGATCGGAGAAACCGTGCCGCCGCGCGAACGAGGTCGTTATCAGGGCTATCTCGCCGCGGTGGTGGTAACGTCGAATACGTTCGGCCCCGTCGCCGGCGGCTATCTCACCCAGCACCTGGGCTGGCGCTCGATCTTCCTGATCAACCTGCCGCTCGGCGTCATTGCCGTGGTGCTGACCTTGCGTCTCAAGGCCAAACCGGGCTTTCGCAGCGAGCACCGCTTCGATTCGACGGGCCTGCTGCTGTTCGTGCTGTTCATCGCCCCAACGCTACTCGCGCTCCAGCAGATCCAGCACGCCGAAATCGGCGCGCTGCCGGCGATCGCGGCTCTGGCCCTGCTGGGCCTGGCCTCGCTTGCGCTGCTGGTGCGCCAGGAGCGACGGGCGCCCTTCCCGCTGCTGCCGATCGGCTTGTTGCGCCAGCCCGCGATCTGGCGCAGCGACGCGCTCGCCGCCTGTCATGGTGCGGCGCTGGTCTCGCTGATCACCCTGCTGCCCATCTACCTGCGCGTCGCGCGGGGCGCGTCGGCGTCGGAAACCGGTCTCCTCCTGGTGCCGCTGACGATCGGGATCGGCATCGGCTCGATGATCACGGGACGCGTCATCAGCAGGACCGGACGCACTTCGATCTTTCCGTCCTACGGCCTGATCTTTGTCACGATCACGTTGCTGTTTCTGGCGTTCTGGATCCCGCGTCTCAGCGCTTGGGCGCTGGCCTGGGTGCTGTTGTGGAACGGGCTGTTCATGGGAACCGTCATGGGCGTCGTGCAGGTCAACGTGCAGAGCGTGGCCGGGCCGCGGATGCTCGGCGCCGCAGCTGCCTCGGTGCAATTCTCCCGATCGGTCGGCGCGGCATTCGGGACGGCCCTGGTCGCCGCGGTACTGTTCGCGACCCTGGCATGGACCGATCCGGAGGCTGCGCACCTGTTCGGAACGATGGTGCAACACGGCGCCGACGTGCTGGCAGCGCTGCCCGCTGCGCGTCAGACGGTCCTGCGGAACGCATTCGACGAGGCGTTCCGCGCCGCGTTCCTGACGATCGCGGCTTTCTCGGCACTGGGGCTGGTGCTGGCCTGGTACACGCCGGTGCGGCGGATCTGAACCGCCGGAGAAGGCGAACATCCTCGGCGGCGGCCGAGAACGGCCAGCCCGCACGATCGACGCGTCTATTGCGGCTGGTCGGGCTGTCCGAGGAATTGCAGCTCGTATTTGTGCTTGAAAACTTCGATGTTGTAGACGACGTAGATCGCGGCCGCCGCGCAGATCAGCGCGCACGCCACCAGAATGACGTCCCGAAAACTGCGCGACATGGCAAGGCACATAGGTATCGCGCCGACATCCGGCAATGCGCGTACCGCAAGGCAGACGCCTGCAATTTGCTGCATGGTCGAGGCCGGGGCCGCCGGCGGGTTCGAATTTGGAGAAAAGGAACATTCAGCGACAATCCGCATTGAAATTCGCTTCTGTTGCCGCCGGAGACCCTCTCCGTGGCGGGGCCGTTTGCGGCGGACCTGACGTGGAGCTCATTCTTTCATTGCTCTGGCTGATCGCCGTCGGCTGGCTGCTGCTGCGCGCTTTGCGCCAGCGTGGTGCATTGCGGTCGGTGCTCCCCGCGACCCCTTCCGGGCAGGCGCCGAGCGTCGCCGTCATCGTTCCGGCGCGCGATGAAGCCGCCAATATCGCCCGCTCGCTCTCGGCGTTGACGGCCCAGAACTTCCCGGCCTTGCACATTGTGGTCGTCGACGACCAGTCCGTCGACGCGACGGCGGCGATCGTCGCCTCGTTTGCCGAACGCGACCCGCGAATCCGGCTGCTGCAGGCATCAGCGCTGCCGCCGGGCTGGGTCGGAAAATGCCACGCCTGTTGGACCGGGGCCCGCGCCGCGCTTGCGGCCGAATGGCTGTGCTTCATGGATGCCGACGTCGAAGCCGAGCCCATGCTCATCGCGAGCGCGGTCGCGACCGCCGAAACCGAGGCGCTCGATCTGCTGTCGCTGGCGCCGCGGCACGAGCTAAAGTCCTTCGCCGAGCGGCTGATCCTGCCGTGCGGCTTCTACTTGCTCGCATTCATCCGCGACCTGAACCGGATCCCCGCGCCAGATCAACCCGAGGTCCATGTCACGGGACAATTCATGCTCGTCCGCCGCGCCGCCTATGACGCGGTCGGCGGGCATCGGGCGGTGCGCAATGCGATCTGCGAGGACGCGGCGCTCGCCGGATTGATCAAGCGCTCCGGCCGCAGGATCGCGCTCTACGGCGGCGAGCGCCTGCTCTCGACCCGCATGTACACCGGATGGCGGAACTTGTGGCCCGGCCTTGCCAAGAACCTGGTCGAGATGCTCGGCGGCACGCAATCGACGATGTTCACCGCGCTTCTCGGAGTGGTCATTGCCTGGGCTGCCGTGCTCGTCCCGCTGATCGATGCCTTTGGCTGCAGTGACGGCGTGCCGCGCGCGTGCGCGGCGCTCGCCGTGGCGCTGCCCGCGAGCGCCGCCGCCTTCGGCTTGCATCTCGCGGGAACGCAGTTTTTTCAGATCCCGTTCTGGTATGGGCTTATTTTCCCGCTGGGCTACACCGCCGGCGCGCTGATCGCGCTCGACAGTGTGCGGCGGCGGCTGCGTGGGCGCGTCACGTGGAAAGGGCGCACCTACCCATGAACGAACTCCCCGATGCCGGCCGAGCGCGTCCGCAGATGCCGCATCGCGAACTCTCGGAGCACGTGCGCCGGGCCTCGGGCCGGGCGACGACCGTCGTTCTCGTCGTGATCGTACTGTTCCTCTACGGGATCCGGCACGTGCTGCTGCCGTTCGTGCTTGCGGGCGCGGCGGGCTATGCGTGCACTCCGGTGGTGAATTGGCTCACGGCCCGAACCCGGCTGCCCCGCCTCGTGTGGGCGATAGCGGTATTCTGCCTGCTCGCCGGCATGCTCGCCCTCATCGGGGAGCGCGGGCTTCCGGTCCTGTTCGCGGAGCTCGCCAATTTTGCCACCGATACCGAGCGCATCATCGAGGATGCCATCCGCGGCATGATCGGCGATCGCACCGTGCTGTTGCTCGGTCAGCCCATGAACGCCTCGCAGCTCGCCAAGCAGGCCGTCGAGGGCGTCCGCGGCTGGGCGGCGCAAACCACGGAAGTCGTCACCCTTGCCGCCTATAGCTTCGCCTTCGTGTTCGGCACGTTCCTGACGCTCGTGATCCTGTTCTATTTCCTGACCGGGGGACCGCAGCTGGCACGGGGCACCATCCGGCTGATCCCACCGCAGCAACGCGCGCTCATCGCCCATATCGGCTCGAAGATCGATCCGGTGCTCAAGCGCTACATCATCGGCGTCGTCCTAGTGGTCATTTACGCGGCGGTCGCGGCCTATATCGGGCTCGGCCTCATCCTCGGGCTCAAGCATGCGGTGTTTCTAGCGGTTTTGACCGGCCTGCTGGAAATGATCCCGGTGATCGGGCCGTTGATGGCGGCCGTGATCGCCGGAATCGTCGCCTTGCAGGCCGCGACGGGGGTGTGGAACATCATCGCCTACGTGATCTACGCAGCCGCGCTGCGGCTGTCGATCGACCAGCTGTTCGGCCCGATCGTCCTGGGCCACGCCGCGCGCATGCATCCGGTGCTGGTGATTTTCTGCTTCCTTTCCGGCGGGTTATTGTTCGGGGTAGCCGGCGTGCTGATCGCGGTGCCGGTGGCCCTGACGATCCGAATCGTGCTCGCCACGCTTTACGACGAGCCGCTTCCCTACGAGCGGCCCGGCGGCCCCGATCCATGAAACGCCGGTGTTCCCGCAAAAATTCGACGCGGTGGGGAATTCGGCTTGCGGAGATCGCGTTTCAATGCCTGAATCGGCGGCCCCCTCCCCTCGCTTGCGTCCGATTGCGGCGATCCGGTCACCTTGCCCAGAGAAACCGGCGCGAAACTCCAGAACTACCGAAGCCGCACTGAGTTGGCACATTAGCCCTGCGTGGTAACTTTATGATTGTTCAATGGACGTCGGATCTTTTGTTCGTGACGGCCTGTCTCGGCTGCCTTTACCTTGCAACCGCAGCCGCCATGACGTTGCGCTTCCGGGGCCACCAGCCGCCATCCACGCACGGCAAGCCGGTGCCGGTGACCATCCTCAAGCCCCTGCACCGGGAAGGCCCTCGCATCTTCCGGTGCCTCGCCTCGTTCTGCAGGCAGCGGTACCCTGCGCCGGTGCAGATCGTGTTCGGCGTAGAAGAGCCAACCGATCCCGCGGTCGCTCTCGTGAAGCAGCTTCAGGCGGCATTTCCCGACTGCGCCATCGAACTGCGGATCGGCGCGCGCGGGCACGGCGGGAATCGCAAGATTTCGAACCTGGCAAACATCGCCGGCGGGGCCGACCATGACGTTCTGGTCCTCGCCGACAGCGACATCGAGGTCGATCCCGACTATCTCGCGCGGGTCGTCCGCGAACTACGACAACCCGGCGTCGGCGCCGTGACCTGCCTTTACCACGGAGTGTCCGGGACGAGCGTCTCGGCTCGGCTCTCCGCCTTGACGATCAACGCCCAATTCCTTCCCAACGTGATCCTCGCCGTGACTTGCACGTTTGCGCAGCCGTGCTTCGGCGCCACCATCGCGCTGCGGCGGGAGATGCTGGCCAAGATCGGCGGGCTCGAGCAATTCGGCGATTCGCTCGCCGATGATTATTCGGTCGGGGAGGCAGTGCGCTCGAAGGGGGACGAGGTGGTGATCTCGCCGGTCTCGGTCGGCCATCTTTGCAAGGACCAAACCGCGCAGGAGCTCTGCTCGCAGGAATTGCGATGGGCTCGGACGATCCGGGCGATCGATCCCCTCGGCTATTTCGGCTCGATCATCACCCACCCGTTCCCGCTGGCGGTGCTGGCGGCGCTGACCGGGAGCGGCGGGGCCGTGGCGCTGGCGGCCATTGCCGTGCTGTGCCGGATCATCTTGTTGAAATGCGTCGAGCGGCGCTTCGGGCTGGAGCGGCAGCCCTACTGGCTGGTGCCGTTTCGCGACCTGATGTCGTTTGCGATCTTCGTGTGGAGCTTGTTCGGCACCAGCGTCAACTGGAACGGCGAGACCTATCGGGTGACGCCGCAGGGGACCCTGGTGCGCAGGACGGTGTCGTGATGCGGACGCTGTTCCTGCAGGCGCCCTCGTTCGAGGGCTTCGACGGCGGCGCGGGCTCGCGCTACCAGGCCCGCCGTGAAATTCGCTCGTTCTGGTATCCGACCTGGCTGGCGCAGCCCGCAGCCCTCGTGCCCGACTGCAAGCTCATCGATGCGCCATCGCACGGCGTGTCGATGGCTGAAATCCTGGCCCAGGCCGATCAATTCGATCTCGCGGTGTTGCACACTTCGGCGCCCTCCTTCGCGTCGGATCTCACCGCGATCGAAGCCTTGAAAGGCGCCAATCCGCGGCTCAAGGCCGGCTTGATCGGCGCCAAGGTCGCGGTCGAGCCGGAAGCGAGCATGAAGGCTTCCGCGGCGATCGATTTCGTCGCGCGGGAGGAATTCGATTTCGCCATCAAGGAAGTGGCCGAAGGCCGCGACTGGGGCGCCGTCGCCGGCCTGTCCTTCCGCAACGCCCAAGGCGCGATCGTGCACAACGAGGACCGCGCGATTCTCGAGGACATGGATCTGCTGCCCTTCGTCACCCCGGTGTACAAACGCGACCTGAACATCGACAAGTATTTCATCGGCTATCTCCAGCACCCCTATCTGTCGTTCTATACCGGGCGGGGCTGCAAATCGCGTTGCACGTTCTGCCTGTGGCCGCAGACGGTGGGCGGGCATCGCTATCGCACGCGCAGCGTCGGGCACGTCGTCGACGAGGTGCGGTGGGCGCGGCACGCGTTCCCCGAGGTCAAGGAATTGTTTTTCGACGACGATACGTTCACCGACGACGTGCGGCGGACCGAAGCGATCGCCCGCGAGCTCGGCAAGCTCGGCGTGACCTGGTCGTGCAACGCCAAAGCCAACGTGCCGCGCGAGACCTTGCGCGTGATGCGGGACAACGGCTTGCGGCTGCTGCTGGTCGGCTACGAGACCGGCAATCAGCAGATCCTGTACAACATCAAGAAAGGCATGCGCATCGACGTCGCCAGGCGCTTCACCAAGGATTGCCACGAGTTCGGCATCACGATCCACGGCACCTTCATTCTCGGCCTGCCGGGCGAGACCAAGGAGACCATCCAGGAAACCATCCGGTTCGCCACCGAGATCAACCCGCACACCATCCAGGTGTCGCTCGCGGCGCCGTATCCGGGAACCTATCTCCACCGCCAGGCGCTCGAAAACGGATGGCTCGACGACGCCAATGCCGAGCTGGTGGACGAGCGCGGCGTGCAGATCGCGCCCCTGCACTACCCCCATCTCAGCCATTCGGAGATTTTCCACTCCGTCGAGGAATTCTATCGGCGCTTCTATTTCCGCGCGCCGAAGATCGCTTCGATCGTCTCGGAGATGGCGCTCAGCCCCCAGATGATGAAACGCCGATTGCGGGAAGGGCTCGAATTCTTCCGCTTCCTGCGCGAGCGCCGCGAAGCCGCGCACTAGGAGCCTATCGCGCGGCCGGTGCTGGCTCGCGGCTCCGCGCCGCCGGTCGATCAGCGCAAATAGCCGGCCTTGCGGAACCAGGCGATGGCGTCGGCGAGCCCTTGCTGGTAGGGCCGCGGCCCGTAGCCGAGCTCGCGCCGCGCCTTCTCGTGCGTGAAGAACATGCGATGGCGCGCCATGTGCAGGCTGTCGCGGGTGACGAACGGGTTTCCGCCGGTCAGCCGCGCCACGGTTTCGCTGCCCCAGGCCAATGGGAACATCAGGGCGAGCGGCAGCTTGAGCCGCGGCGGGCGGCGACCGATCTGCTGCGCGATCTCCGCCAGCATCTGGCGAAGCAGCACATCCTCCCCGCCGAGAATATATTGCTCCCCGATCCGCCCGCGTTCGAGCGCGGCGAGATGGCCCGCCGCGATGTCGTCGACATGCGCAAGATTGAGGCCGGTGTCGACGAACCCCGGCATGCGCCCCGATGCGGCCTGCACGATGATCCGGCCGGTCGGCGTCGGCTTGATGTCGCGCGGCCCGATCGGGGCCGTGGGATGGACGATTACCGCCGGAAGCCGGCGGGTCTCGACCAGATCCCGCACCACGCGTTCGGCGAGCACCTTGCTGCGCTTGTAGGCGCCGATCGCTTGCTCGGCCGCCAGCGCGCGGCTCTCGTCCGCGGGCGAGCCGTCGCCGCGGAGCGCGAGCGTCGCCACGCTGCTGGTATAGACGACGCGCTCGATGCCGGCCCGGAGCGCCGCTTCCATGACGATGCGGGTGCCTTCCACGTTGACCTGCAGCAAGTCATCGACAGAAGGCGCCCACAGCCGGTAATCGGCGGCCGCATGAACGAGGTAGCGGACATCTTTGAGCGCCGCGGTGATCGCCTCCCGGTCCCGCACGTCGCCTTCCACGATCTCGCAACCGGAGTCGATGAGATTCGTGCGCGGACTGGAGCGCCTTACCAGCGCCCGCACCGGATAACCCGCACGCCCGAACGCCTGCACGATGGCGGATCCGATGAATCCGCTTGCGCCCGTGACCAGGACGGGCCCGGCGTGCGAATCGGCAGGCTGGACCATATGCGACCGCTATGCTCGGGAGGCCGGATCGGCTCGGTGGATACGGGCTCATACCACCAAAGCAACGATGCTGCATCAACTCCAGCGTGGCGCGGGCCACTCGCATCCGGCTGGGCTCGGACTGGCGCGACGCCTTCGCTCGCACCTCGTGCCGAGGAATTCACGGAACGCGCCGCGAGCCGCAATGCTTAAATTTTTTGCCGCGATCGGTGCTGCGTCTGCCGGAACTCGGCATGTGCGCCCGAGTTCTGCCGATGGGAAGCTACTTTCCCGGGCGCCGAAGAGCCGCGTGAAGACTCCCGACGCGTGTCCCGGAGCGATGGGCATTCGGCGAGGCCCATCGCCGAGGTGGGAAGGATGGCCTCATCGATTCCGAGCCGAGTGATCCGGGTCGTTCGCCTTGCCCGCCGATGGGCAACGGCCCCTTGCGTTGAGGAGGTTGGAAAATGGCTTACCTGGACGTCAACCCTATGATCGTGGCGTTGCGGACCAGCCCCAGCGATTTCGAGCTGAAGCGCGGCTGGCTTCGTCACTTCCCCAGCCGGCATGAATTCAAGTTCGACAGCGAGGGCAATGTCCGGCTGCATGCCCGCTGCGACTGCGCCATGCTTGCGGTTCGCCGCGAGCAGGGCCTCGAGCTTTGGCAGACGTTTCAGCAATGGCACGTCAGCTATTGGCGGCCGCTGGAAATCAACAAGGAATTCGCCTCGCATTTCCGGAAACCCAATCCGCTTACGCGCGCGTTCCGGAATATGATCGCGAAAATCCGGCGTGCCGTGCTCCTGCGCAGCGAGGACAGGGCCGCCGCTCGAGCGCCCTCGATCGTGCCTGCCGAGTAGAGCAGCCGGCGCCCAACCGGGTCACCGGGCCAGCGCGGATCTGGGCGGCCTCCCTGGCCGCTCGCAGCTATCTTGCGCGCCGGAACCGCGCCGCAAAACCGCCCTGCCCGCGCGCCTTCGCGCAATGTGAGCCATTTCACATCGGCCGTCCCGGTCCCGTGCGATGCTGCGCAACGCGCTGGCAGTCGGCCTTTCCCCATCTTCACGGCTGCCGGTCGGACTGGCCCCGGCCCGATCTCGAGCCGGGGTCTCTTTTTGCCCGGACGATTCCGCCCCAAACCGATCGCATGCACGAGGATTGCGGCACTGCCTCAGTGCGAATTTGCCAGATAGGACAAGGCGTCGTCGACGAGCCGAATTGGGTCCCGTTCGCCATTGCGAGCCATCTCGATGATGCGCTTGGCGAGTAGTTCACGCGTGGAGACAGAGCGGTAATCGGCAGCCAGAACGTTGCCCGATGTCTTCAACATCTGCCACGCGGTGTCGAACGCCGCCGTCAAGACTTTCGTCGCCTCGGGATCGAAGAAGCCATCGCTTACGAGCAGCGGGGTTATTGGCATGGTGGCGCTTCCCTCCTGGGCGGGAGCGCGACTGGTCTCTCGGTCACCGGGAGTGCCCCTTCTTCGTTCTTTTCCCGATGATGCAGATATTATCCGCCGATTTGCATCATCTAGCGAGTCTTGGTTTTCCCCATCCACAAGCGTTTGGACCATATCATTAATTTGCCAAATCCGATCCGGCACCCCGGCAGCCGTTGCCGAGGAATATGCCCAGGCCCCCCAACGACCTCGATCCTTTTCGCGGCTCTAGCAACGATCTCGAGAGGCCCTCCGCAGGCCAGGAGTGAGGCGCCGGGGACATCGAGGGGGCCGGCCCGGGTGTGGTATGTTGAGGCGGATCTATGGGTACCAAGCCTCCACAATCCGTTGGGCACCGACACGGGGATCGAATGCGGCGGCGGGAGTTCATCGCACTGCTCGGCGGCGCGGTCGCGTGGCCGCTCGGTGCGGGCGCGCAGCAGCCGGCGGTGCCGGTGATCGGATTTCTCAGCAGCCGCTCGCCCGTCGAGTCCGCTGCCGTGGTCGCAGCGTTCGGCCGAGGGCTGCGCGAAGCCGGATTTGTCGAGGGGCAGAATGTTGCGATCGCGTTCCGCTGGGCGGAAGGCCGTTACGACCAGTTGCCCGCGCTGGCGGCTGATCTCGTCGGCCTGCGGGTCGACCTGCTGTTCGCGGCGGGGGGCCCTCCCTCGGCACTCGCGGCCAAGTCTGCAACTGCAACCATCCCCATCGTCTTCTCGGCGGCCAACGACCCGGTCCGCCTCGGTCTGGTCGCCAGCCTCAATCGGCCGGGCGGCAACATGACCGGCATGAGTACGTTCACGACGCCGCTTGCGCCGAAAACTATCGAGCTACTGAAAGAGCTGGTGCCGAAGGCCGCCGTGATGGCTTACCTCGTGAATCCATCCAATCCGAGCACGGAATTCGCGTCGAAAGAAGCGCTGGCGGCCGCGAGCGCGCTGGGGATAGAGCTTCATGTACTCAAGGCCAGCACGGAGCACGACCTCGATGAAGCTTTTGCAGCCCTGGTAAAACTGCATCCCGATGGGCTGATCGTCGCCGGCGAGCCGTTCTTCGATAGCCGGCGTGACAGGATCGTGGCGTTGTCCGCGCGACACGCGATTGCTACGGGCTATGCTTGGCGAGAGAACGTCGTGGCCGGCGGCCTGATGAGTTACGGAACCAGCTTGACGAACTCGTATCGCCTAGCGGGCGTTTATGCCGGCCGGATTCTCAAGGGCGAAAAGCCGGCCGGCCTGCCGGTCATGCAGCCGACCCAATTCGAGCTGGTCATCAATCTGAAAACAGCCAAGACGCTCGGCCTCACCGTGCCGCCTTCGCTGCTCGCCCGCGCCGACGAGGTGATCGAATGAGGCGCAAGGTAGCGGCGACCGTTTTGGAGACAGGCTCGCAGCCAAACTCGAACCGAGGCGCTCGGGCAATTGACTTTCGCGAAAGCCGGTGCGCTTCCTGCCGGCAATGGCCGATTTTCAGGCCGCTGGAGAGGCTCACGGCAATCGGGCCCGCGCAGGTGGAGGAGAGCATGGTCGTCACGGACGCCGCTTCGCAACGAAGAGGAAGTGCCGATCTCGCCGGCAAGGCTGCGGCGCCGCGGTCATCGGGGGTGTCCGAGATCGTGATGATGGATGCCGTCGAGCTCGCCCGCGCCATCCAATCGAGGCGAATATCCTGTGCCGAGGTGATGAGCGCCTACCTCCAGCACATCGACCGCATCAACCCCCATGTGAACGCGATCGTGTCGCTGCAGAATCCCGATGACCTGATGCAGCAGGCAAGAGAACGCGACGATGCGCTCGCGCAGGGCCGGTGCATGGGTTGGATGCACGGCTTTCCGCAAGCGATCAAGGATTTGGCCGCCACCAAGGGCATCCGCACCACGCAAGGATCCCCGATTCTCGAGGACTTCGTTCCGCAGGAGGACGCCCTCTACGTGGAGCGGATCAAGCGAGCCGGCGGCATCATCATCGGCAAGACCAATACGCCGGAGTTCGGCTTGGGCTCGCAGACGTACAATCCGGTGTTCGGCACCACGCTCAATGCGCACGATCCGTCCAAGACCTCGGGCGGCAGCAGCGGCGGCGCCGCGGTGGCGCTCGCGCTTCGCATGCTGCCGGTCGCCGACGGCAGCGATCATGGCGGCTCGCTGCGCAACCCGGCCGCCTTCAACAACGTGCTCGGGTTCCGTACTTCCTATGGCCGCGTCCCGGCGGCGGTGCCCGATGTTTTCAATTCTTCGCTTTCGGTCGCGGGGCCGATGGCCCGCACCGTGCCGGATCTCGCCATGCTGCTCGCGATCCTCGCCGGATACGACCCGCGCGCGCCCTTGTCCAACCGGCAGGATCCCGCGCAATTCAGCGAGCCGCTGCGGCGCGATTTCCGCGGCACTCGCGTGGCGTGGGCAGGAAATTTCGGCGGTTATTTGCGCTTCGAGCCGGGCGTGCTCGATCTTTGCAAGCGCGCCGTCGGCGTCTTCGAGACGCTCGGCTGCACCGTCGAGGAGGCGTGGCCGGATTACCCGATCGAGCAAGTTTGGGAGAACTGGCAAACCCTGCGCGCCTGGCAGACGGGCTGCAAGCTCAAGGAATTTCATGCCGACCCGGCAAAACGCGCGTTGATGAAGCCGGAAGCGCGCTGGGAGGTCGAAAACGGGCTGCGGCTGAGCGCATTCGAGGTCTTCGACGCTTCGGTCGCGCGCTCGTCCTGGTACCAGGCAGTGCGAAGGTTCTTCGAGCAATTCGATTATCTGATCCTGCCGAGCGCGCAGGTTTTCCCGTTCGATTCCCGAATCCATTGGCCGGGCGAGATCGACGGCAGCAAGATGGACACCTATCATCGCTGGATGGAGATCATGATCCCGGTCACGATGTCGGGCTGTCCCGCCCTCGCCGTCCCCGCCGGTTTCAATGACGCCGGCCTGCCGACCGGGTTGCAGATCGTCGCCCCCAATCATGGCGAGCTCGCCTGCCTGCAGCTCGCGTCTGCGTACGACGAAGCCACCGGCTGGATCAGCAAACGAACGCCGGCGCTGCTCGACAAAATGTGAGCGGTGGCGGCTCGGCGTTGCGGCAAGGCCGCGTTGCGATCCGACCAGACGGTTTCGGAATTACTCGACCAACATCGCCAGTGCCGAGCCCAGCGGCTTCGTGCCAACGCCCTGACAATTGATCGCGAAGTTCGAGTTGCCGACGAAGGTAACGGTGTCCGCAATGAGCTGCGTGCATCCCGTCGTGGTGTTTGCGCCCCCGGCAAAGCTGACGGCGCCCTCCGGCAAGTAAACCGCGCCCTTCAGGATCTGGGTTGCGCCGCCTTCGAATTTGAACGAAGTCCCCGCCGTCATGCTCGCGTCGCCGAACATCACGATCCCGGCGGTAGGACCGGAACTCGGCGCGCTCAAGTCGATCGTCGCGCCGCCATTGATGGTCGCGTCCGCATAGTTATGGCCATTGCTGGAAGTGAACACGAGGGTGACGCCGCTGCCCGACATGCTGGCACCGCCGTTCACCTGCAGATTCCCCTGATCCAAATAGTAAATACCCGGATTGAGCGTGACGTTCGCCCCGGCATTGAGCGTCATGCCCCCGCAATAGACTCCGGGATCGATCGTCACCGCCGCCTTGGCGCTGAAATTGTGTTGGCCGCAGCCGGAAAACGACGGATACGAGGTGCCGGAATAAGGATCGTTGAGCGGCGGTTGCCAGGTTGCGATCCCGTTCGTGGTGGTGATATTCGTCGTCCCCGAGACCCCGCCCGACGTCGAAACCGAAAGCGCCGAGAGCGTAGCCGACCCGCCAACGTTGAGCGACGTGCCGTCATTGGAATCGTCGATCAGACTGCATCCGTGCAGGGCGACGTCCGCGGTTCCTTGCAGATCGGCGGCCTTGGACGTCGAGCGGTTGAGGGCGAACACGCAACCGGATCCTCCCGTGCCCATGGCAACCGCGCGCGCCGAGATGGTGACGGATTGCGAGTGCCATAGCGCCGACAGCAGCCCGGCCTGCGGTTGGCTCACGATCACCTCGACCGCGCCGGCCGTGCCGGTATAGCTGCCGGAGCTCGGCGGGCGGTTTACGGTGACCGTCACGCCGTTGGCGCCGTCGATGAACCCATAACGAGCTATAACGGATTGCGCCTGGACCTTGAGAACACCATCGTTGCTTTCCAAGTAATAATCCACGGCGGCAGCGAGCGCACCGGAATCTGCCGCGCTCTGCATCGCCTGATGCTTGTAGTACCACAGACCCGCCTCGGTCCCGAGGCTGACGAATCCGAGCACCACCGCCAGCGTCAGCCCGGCGACGATGAGATACCCGCCCGACTGATCGCTCCAGAATTCGCCGAGCAGGTCTCGCCACACGGCAACGGTGGATCGTTGCTCATCGGCGGCAATGCCACGCATCAAGGCGCCATCCCTTTCGGTGCCGGCCAAGAAACAATGCCCGGGAAGTCGAGATCATGAACCCCGACAGAACATTGTAACGCTACTGCCTGTTTGCGTTCGCTGAATCCGATGCTTCATTTTTGATTAGTTTTGACTCGCTTTTGCACCGAGCTGAGCGCAAGCGCCTCACAGCCGGACCCGGGCCTGTGGCTTTCCGGCCGGCTCGGATCCGGCATGCTTAACCGACGGTTGACGCGCGGGCGTGCATGTGGATCGCGGTCTTCACGGAAAGAAAGCAGTCCTCTGACATATTTCTTGCATCGGAAACCGCTGGAGCTCCGGGGCGCGATTGCGGGCAACTATCGCGTTTCCCAATCCGCTCTGCCACGCACCGCGGAAACAGAATTTCGGCCAATGCACCTACGACCAGGCTCTCGATCGCAATTTACATTTGGTAGGCGAGGATGGTGCGGCGGAGCGCCTTCCGGTTCAGTCATGCGCATGACGCGAAAATCGCCACGGATGCGATCGGCCGCGCTGGCATTCTCCCGATTTGGAGCTGACGTCAGGGGCGTTGCCGCCATCGAGCTCTCCATCATCGCGCCCACGCTGGCGCTCGCCCTCATCTGCACCGCGGATCTGGGGCTCGGAATCTATCACAACATGCAGGTCCAGAATGCCGCGCAGGCAGGCGCCGAATACGCGGTCGCCCACGGATTTGTCGCCGAGTCCATCACCACCGCCGTGCAGGCCGCAACCGCGCTTTCCGGCATCAGCGCGTCGCCGGCGCCGAGCCAGTTCTGCGGCTGCCCATCCGCCACGGGAGTTGCGGTTGCGACGTGCGGCGCGACCTGCCCGGGAGGATCAACCGTAGGAACCTACGTCACGGTATCGGCGCTTGCGACCTATCGGACGTTGTTGCCGTATCCGGTGCTGCCTTCCAGCTTCGCGCTCACGGCGCAATCCACCGTTCGCATTCAATGACACTCGCTCGCTGGCGCAGCAACGAATCGGGAGCGGGCGCCGTCGAATTCGCCCTCACGGCCCCCGTATTCTTTGCGATGCTGATCGGCATCATCGAATTCGGTCTTCTGATGTGGACCCAAACCGGCCTGCAGCACGGCGTAGAAATGGCCGCGCGCTGCGCCAGCATCAATTCCGCCATTTGCGGATCCGTGACTGCGATCCAGCAATACGCAGCACAGCAAAGCTTCGGCCTCAATCCGCCCGCATCGTCGTTCTCCGTCAGCACGCCGGCATGCGGCAAGCAAGTCAGCGCCAGCTACGAATTCCGATACGTAGCGGGATATTTCGGCAGTCCCGCCATTACGGTCACCGCACAGTCCTGCTTTCCAAAATAGTGCCGGAATTCGCCCGGTCCGGTTCGCCGCGCGCTATGCATTCCTGTTTTCACGCGGTCCTGCGGTCGTCCAACGCGTGTGTTCCGAGCCGTGCGCGATCTACCAACCGTGCAGGAACAGGGCGTCGGGCGGCGGCGCGGGACCGGCCGCCTCGACGCTCAGCTTGCCATAACGGCCACGGAAAAACACCAGCGGGCGCGGCATGGCGGCGTGCAGCGGCGAAATCGCCACCACCCTGCCGATGAAGATTTCGTGATCGCCGCCGTCGTGGCGGGCATGGGCGACGCACTCCAGCGACACCAGCACATTGGGCAGCACCGGAACCCCGGTCTCGCCCGGCAGCACGCTCACGCCTTCCCACTTTTCGCCCAACGCGCGGGCGAAGCGGTTGGACATGATCTCCTGATCCTCGTTCAGGACGTTGACCGCATAGCGGTCGACCTGCTGCCACGCCGCAAAGCTGTACGCCGCGCGCGACACGCTGAACAGCACCAATGGCGGCGACAGCGACACCGAATTGAACGAGCTGACCGTCAGCCCCAGACGCTCTCCGGCATCCGAGAATGCCGTCACCACGGCGACGCCGGTCGGAAACACCCCCAGCGCATCACGGAAAGCGCGCTCGTCGAAGCTCACGATCGATGACTCCCATTTCGCATGCCGCCCATTTAATGCACTCAACGGCAATGCCGGCGCAACTTTCAATCGCGCGGCCGAGCGAAACCTCCTCCGCAACCAGGCTCGCCGGGGAGCGCCTGATCTCCGCCGGCGACGGCGACCCCGGACCGTCCGGCCAAGCCCGGTGGAATTCGGTTGCGCGCAGCTTGCCACGGGCGGCGGTCGGCCCGTATGCTCGTGCACAACTTTTCGGGGGGAAACACCATGTCTCGCACCGTGAACGCCGGGGCGCGTTTGGACCGGCTGCCGCTTTCGTCGTTTCACCGGCGCATTTTCTTTCTCATCGGCGCCGGCATGTTCTTCGACGGCTACGACCTTTATGTCGGCACGACGGTGCTCGGCTCGACCATCCAAAGCGGCTTCTCGACGCTCAACCAGAACGCTCAGTTCGTGTCGGCGACGTTTTTCGGCATGACGCTCGGCTCGCTCGTGACCGGGTTCCTCGGCGACCGCTACGGACGACGCTTCACCTACCAGATCAACCTGCTGATCTTCGGCATCGCTTCCTTCGTCGCCGCCTTCGCGCCGAACATGGACACGCTCAATCTCCTGCGGTTCGTCATGGGACTGGGACGCCTGGGGCGTCGAGCCCAACCAGCGCCCGCTCGAGGAGATGGAGGCCGACGCCGGGGAGCCGACCGGAGGCGCGCCGCGCCCGGCGACCGCGTGATTCATCAAGCAGGAGCGTCCACCCGATCGCGGGCGAACGCCTGCGCGGGCCGGTGAGCCGAGGAACATGGTTTCGGCGTCCTCGTTGCTGGTGCAGGGCCTGCTCTGGCGGAGCGTGAGGAGCGGATAGACCGGAACGCGATGGAACAGCTCGCGCTCGCCGACGGCGATCTCACGGCGGCACGCGCCGGCAGCGGACGCGATCTCGTGATTCTGCATTCGCTGCTGACCGATCGGCGCGCGTTCGACAGCGTGCTGCCGGAGCTTGCGTCCGGGTTCCGTGTCACCTTGCTCAATCTGCCGGGATTTCACGGCTCCGCCCCGGTCGAGGGCAACCTCGAGGCCTATGTCGGCTGGCTTGCGCGGGCCTTCGATAGGTTCGGCATCGGTGCCGAGCCGATCCTGATGGGAAACGGGTTCGGCGGCACCGTCGCGCTTGCGTTCGCGCTGACGCACCGCGATCGCGTCGGCAGACTCCTGCTCTGCGACGTCGCGCCGGGTTTTCCGGAAGCCGGCAAGCAGGCGTTCCGCATCATGGCGGCAACCGCTGCGGAAGGCGGCATGGGCGCCATCGCCGAAATCGCCGCAAAGCGGGTGTTTCACACCGTGTATCTCGGCAAATATCCCGAGGCGGTCGAGGAGCGCCGAGCCGTGCTGCTGGAGATCGATCCGATCGGATTTCGCGCCGCCTGCATGGCTCTGATCGATGCCGATCTCGTGGCGGACCTGCCGAGGCTCGCGGTGCCGACCCTGGTGATCTGCGGCGAGCTCGACCAGGCCACGCCGCCCGAGCTCAACCGACTGATCGCCGCCAAGGTCGCCGGCGCCCGCTATGCCGAGCTGCCCCGTTGCGGCCATTGCCCCCCGCTCGAGCAGCCGGAGGCCTTCCTGGCGGCGGTCGGCGAGTTTCTGGCCGCGACGTAGCCCGGGGACGGGCTGCCGACCGGTCGACACCATCCGTTGGCAATTCAATAGTCACGGATCCCCTGACCCGCTGCAGAAAGCCAGCCGCAAGACTGGAATCTCCGGTGCGGGTCGCGGATGGCCATAGAAACCGAATCATTCCGGGGCTATTCTGAGCAGCCGGTCACCTTTTTTCGGCGGGCTAAGGTCAGAGTAATGCATTGTCCGCATTGTGGCGGTGACAACAGCACTGCAAATGCCTTCTGCGACGCGTGTGGTGCGCCGCTTGGACCGATATGCGCAGCTTGCGGGCATCCGAATCGGCCGGGTAGTCGTTTTTGTGCCCAATGCAGCAAGCCACTCGCCGCGTCGGCGTCCGGCTCGCAGTCCTCGGATCAGTTGCTCCGCTCTCTGAGCGCCAGCGGCGGCGAGCGCAAGCGCGTCACTGTGCTATTCGCGGACATCCGAAATTCGACTGGGCTCATCGAACGCATCGACCCCGAGCAAGCGATGCTCCGGATGCGGCCGGCACTGACGGCGATGAAAGACGCAGTGGATCGTTACGACGGCGTCGTCAACAAGGTGCAGGGGGATGGCGTCATGGCGCTGTTCGGCGCCCCCCGGCCACGCGAGGATCATCCGGTGCGCGGCTGCTTGGCGGCCCTGGCCATGCAGGAGGCAGTGGTCCGCCTCGGGGATCCCGATTTGAAGATTCGGGTTGGGCTGCACACTGGCGAGGTCGTGGTGCAGGCGGTCGAAAACAGCCTCTATCAGACCTATGACGCCGCGGGTGCTAGCGTCCATCTTGCAAATCGGCTCGAACAGATGGCCGAACCGGGGCGCATCTTGTTCACCGGCGACACGTTCACGGCTGCCAAGCAATTTGTCGAAGCAAAATCCCTTGGAGAGCAGACGATTCGGGGGCTCTCGACGCCCGTAGAAGTCTTCGAACTTATGGGGATCAAGCATGCTCCCGCCAGCGAGCTGTTCCGCAGTCGGCCCCGTCTGACCCCGTTGATCGGCCGCGAGGAGCAATTCAAAGTCCTCGAGGCCGAACTGGCGAACACCGCCAAGGGTGACGCCCGCGTCGTCGGCATCGTAGGAGAAGCTGGAATCGGTAAGAGCCGACTCTGCTTCGAATTTGCCGAAAGTTGCCGCAGACAGGGCATCCGCGTCTATGAAGCACGCGTGCTGGCTCACGGGCGCGCCACGCCGTTCCAGCCGGTTCTGGAGTTGTTGCGCGATTATTTTGGCATCAAGGCGGCAGAACCTGCGGATGAAGCGCGGCGACGCGTTGTGGCCCGTTTGGGAAGCATCGCAGCCGCTAACGAGACGCTGCCATTGGTTCTGGAGTTCCTGGGGTTGGCCGATGCGGCTTCCCCGGCCCTCAAGCTCGATCCCGTGGCCCGGAAGATGCGTTTGATCGACTTGGTACGCGACGTAGCGCGTTCAGGATCCCGCGAGCGTCCTGTCGTCGTCCTGATCGAGGATCTGCATTGGATCGACCCCGCAAGTGCGGAGTTCGTCGAAGCGCTGGCCGACGCAGTGGTCGGCACGACAACCCTGCTCCTGCTCAATTTCAGACCAGATTTTGTCGCGCCTTGGATGCAGCGGTCGCACTATAGGCAAATCGGCGTGGCGCGTCTGGATGCGGCAAGAGTGGACGAGCTGTTACGCGATCTGTTGGGCGAAGACTCTTCGCTCGTCCTGGTCTGCCGCAACATCGCCGAACGTGCGCGAGGCAATCCGTTCTTTATCGAGGAGCTGGTCAACTCGCTGATCGAGCGCGGTGATTTCGAGGGCAGGCGCGGGGCTTACCGCCTCGCCGGCGGTATCGATGCGATTCCGCTGCCAGCGACCGTTGAGGCGGTCCTGGCCGCGCGTATAGATCGGCTCGACGAACCCGCCAAGCAGGTCCTACAGAGTGCCGCCGTCATCGGTCGAGAGGTTCCGCTCGCGATCCTGGAGTGTGTCACCAATCTGCAGTCGACGGATGTGGCGCAAGCTCTGTGGCAACTGCGGCGTGCAGAGCTGCTCCACGAACTGCCGTCGCACGAGCCGGGCCTGCATGCCTTCCACCATCCGCTGATCCAGGAAGTCGCCTATCGGTCATTGTTGCATGAGCGCCGGCGCATACTGCATGGCGCGGTGGCGCGGGCGATGGAGGCTCAATTCAAGGACGCTCGCGACGAGCGGGCGGGTCTGTTGGGCTATCACTTGGAACAAGCGGGAGAACTGCTGCGGGCGGCGCAGGCCCTCGAGCGCGCTGCCTTCTGGTTCGGTGCCCACGACGCGAGCCAGGCCCTTCGAAGTTGGAAGAAGGTGCGCCAGCTTTTGACTGCATTGCCGCCCTCGCAGTCGATCGATTTTCTCCGGATGCGGGCGTGCGGCCAAATCGTGAATTTCGGCTGGCGGGAAGGAATCTCGGCCGAAGAGGCCGCAAGCTACTTCGAGGAAGCCAAGCAATTGGCGCTCGCTGCCGGCAACATGCGGGCAAACGCGCTAATCCTCGCCGGCTATGGCAGGATCCTGGCCGCAAGCGGATCTGCGGACGAATACGTCGCAAAAATACGCGAGGCCGAAGCGCTCGCCAAGGGCTCCAGCGATGCGAGCCTGGACGTGACGTTAAAGGCCATACGGTGCCACGCATTGCGCCTTGCGGGATGGATGTCGGATGCGCTGAGCGTCAACATCGAGGCGATGAGCCATGCTCACGAGATCGGCCAGCACGATCGTCAGCTGCTGGGGTTCGACATCGAGCTATGGTTGGCCGTCATGCGTGGCCAGATATTGATCATGCTCGGCCGCGTCGACGAGGCCGGACCGTACCTGGATCGGGTGCTTCAAACGAATGTGGACCAAGGTGACTTCACGCATCATGTGGCGAGCGTTGCCTACGTGGACTTGGCCTGGGCCCAAGGCGATGCGTGGCTCGCCGAAGAGCATGCTTCGCGGCTGTCTTCCATGGCTGCACGCAGCGGCAGTCCCTATGTGCGGGTCCACGCGCAGGCCTGCCGCGGTGTGTCCCACATCTTGGCGGGAAGACTGGACGTCGCCGTCGAGGATCTCGCGGGCGCTCTGCTGTTCGCAAGACGCCGCAAGGCGGGGCTGGAAATCGAGCCACGCATCCTGGCGGATTTGGCCAATGCGTATCGCCTGAAAGGCGACTTTGCCGACGGGTTGCGTGCAGCCACCGAGGCGATCGCGGTCGCGGCTGCGCGATGCGCCCGCATCCCGGCGTGCCTCGCGCATCTCGTCCGCGCCGAGGTGCTCTGGGAGACTGCCGAGGATCCCACGCGTGTCAGGAGCGAGCTCAAGCAAGCTCAGGCTTTGATGGACCAAACCGGGGCCGTCATTTACAAGCCGCTTATCCACGATCTCAAGACCAAGCTCGCTCGCGATGCGACCGGATCACTGGAAAGGTCTCAAACGCACAAGACATCGCGCGCTTCACCCAAGCTGAGTTGCAACAAATAGTAAGCTAACAAATTCTTGCGCTTTTCATGTGGACTCAACGACAGCAATTGCTATACTGCCGTCCTGTGGGGGCACGACGTTTTGCTCATAGGTCTGCACAAAGCGGAGGCGGATTATGCCTGCACTTCAGACGGTACTGTCCGAGCTCAATCGCGCATTCAGCAAAGATCACATCAAAGAGTTGGTAGCCAGGCGGGAGGAATTCGCGCAAGCCACGCTTGTGGAGGACGAAAAGCCCCTTGCCCGGGGTCTGATCGTGAAGAAGGGAACGCCGCTTCATAAGGCCTGGGTCGAGTTCCTCAATTCCATGCCGAAGAGCATCCAGGAAGCGCAGCGCGCGATCATCTACCACGCGCTGGGGACCAAGCCGCCGACCCTGATCACGTTCGCCTGGGCCCCGGGTTACGATTGGGAGCTCACGATTTGGCATGCGCCCGATACGGCCGCGACCAGGGGCGGCATTACCCTGCTGACCAAGAGCCGTTATCCGGGCGATAAACATCCGGCCTCGCGCTGACGCGAGCCGCGGGCGAGCCGAGTCAATTACCGGGCTCGTTCAGCAACGTTCGGCTCCGCCCCGTCAAGCGTTGGCCTGACACGGGGCGGCAAAGCCGACGCTGACGCACCGCGACCGCGTGGAGCGGGGACGCCGTTCCATGGTGGATCAGATGTCCGCCAGTTCTTCGCCGCGCTGCTTCACCCATGCCAGGTACTCTTTGGATCGATCGGTCACCACGGCCTGCGACAGGCCGAATTGCTCCAAACGATAGACGTGCCGCGGTCTCGCTGCGCCGGCTTCGTTCACAGTGAATCGCAAGAGTTGCTCTTCGAATGCCGCACTGTAGGGGTACCCGAATTGACGGTAAATTCGCCGCACGACGGCGATCGGATCTCTGACCAGTTCGGCGTACTGGACGTCGATAAAATGCTGCGGGCCAACGCGCCGGTCGATGTCCCTCGACCTCTCCATGCCGTCCAGGAACACGTCGAACATGGTTTGCCCGATCTCCTCGCGATCGACCCGATCCGAGTAGATCCCGCGGTAGCTTGCAGCCAGGCTGCACAGCGAAGGCACGGCGCGGCAGGGGTGCCGATGGAGTCTGACCACCTTGGCGTCGGGAAACACGTCGAATAACACCGGCAGGTAGTGCAGATGAGTGAACGCCTTGCTGACCCAATGATTCCCGCGATGAAACAGCTGCAGATGCTGGACCTGCAGCTTGTAGTGGGCGTAAAGCTCGTGAAGCTCCGCAACGCTCAGGCGCTTCAACCATGCCCAGTATTGCGGCACGCGATAGAGCATGACGTTCAGGGTGGTGTGGCGCATCATCCAATGGCACTCGTCCGGTGCTTGCGCCCGCATCGGATGGATTTGCGGAATGAGTGGTGCGGCCCGGGCAAGCAGGTCGAGCCGAGCTTGCGCGGCTTCGATTCGGGAATCGCTGGCATAATTGTCGGGGCGAGGCGGCGGGGATGGTGCCCACAGTTCCCAGAGGAGCGGCGCGCGGGCACCGGCATCGAGAGCCAACAAATTATGGAGCAGCGTGCTGCCCGTTCGACCGAATCCCACTATGAAAATCGGCCTGCTTATCGGAACATCGGCAATATCGGTATAAAGTGTCCGGTCCGCAGCAAACTTCAAGTAAGCGAGACTCCAGGCGAAGATGTCCCGCCGCAACAGGCGCATCCCAGCAGCATCATAACCGTTGCCGGACTCCATTGCCGAGGCCAGACATCGCCAGCCCTCGACATGAATGTCCGCCGATCGCGGCAGCGGCCGCCCCACTCTCTGCTCGGCGACACGCCAGAGGCGATCGACATCGATCAATGGCCGCATGTTGCCCTATTGCGGCGCCTTCAATCTAACGCCAAAGCGTGTGGCCAACGAGCGGTTCCACATTTCCATCGCATCATCACGCTCCTGCGCGGCCCTCCGCGAACGCCATCCTCACAATGCGCCGCTATCCCAGTTCGCGATGATTTGTTGAAAAATGGTCACGCGGATATTGCAGTCGCGAAACTAAACAGTTTTGTTTTGTCAGGCAAGAGCGGCGCCGCTCACCGTTATGTGGTAGTGAACCGGACGCCATCCAGCACGACCAACCCAGGCTCGCCGCCAGCTCACGGACACCCGCTTTGCTTCGCCCATGACAGCGATGCCCTCGGCAATTGCGGCAGCGCCGGCCCTTTCCGCCGCACTGGTCCCAGGGTAGAATATGCTGGTTATTTTATCGACCCTGTTGTCGCCCCGAACGCCACGCACTTCATGAGCCAGCACCAGGTTTTTCCCTTGAATGTGATCGGCATCACAGTTTTTCGGTGCCAGCGATAGTAGCTTCGCTGCATAGGATGAGGACAACGTCATGTACAGGATCGCGTCATTTGCGGCCGCCGCCGCCCTGATCTTCGGTTTCGCCATCTCGGCAGGTCCCTGGATCTCCGCGTCTTCGCAGTCGCAGCCTGCTTTGGGGAAGATCATTTCAGACGCTATCCTCGAGCTTGAGCCGGTCACCGATTCGGGTATTGCGGTTGCTGTCATAAAAGACGGCCGTCTTTATTACTCAGGCGGATTTGGCTTCCGGGATCGCTGCGCGTCTACCAAAGTCGATGCGAACACGCTCTTTGGCATTGGTTCGGCCACCAAGGCATTCACCAGCATGGCTATTTCCTTGCTCGCCGAACAAAATCCAACGCTCCGGCTCGACGTTCCCGTCAAACAATACCTTCCTGACTTTGCAATGAAAGATTCCGAGGCCACCGAGAAAATGACGTTGGAGCTTATTCTGAGCCATCGCACTGGACTGCCGCGCCACGACGCGCTCTGGTACCTCGGTCCATTCACCAGATCTCAATTGGTTTATCGACTTCGATACCTGGACCCTTACCCGCAAGCCTTCGGCAACGTTTTTGTCTATAACAACATGATGTATATGGTGGCGGGATCTCTGCTGGAGGCCGTGGCAGGGCAGACCTGGGCAGGGCAGACCTGGGAGAATTTCGTCAAGACCCGCATTTTTGCCCCGCTGGATATGCGGCAAACCGATTTATCCATTGGCGACCTCTCAATCAGAGCGAATTATGCAAAACCGTATCAGCTCAAGACAGAAATGCCGCTCAAGGATGTCGAAAACATCGGGCCGGCGGCCGAGATCAACTCCAATGTCCTGGAGATGACCAACTGGGTCTTGTTGTTTCTCAATCATGGTCTTGCCTCCAACGGTGTGAGGCTGATCACTGCGGCTGACTTGGAGCGGATGTACACACCATACGTCAGCGTACCCGATGCGCCCGGGACAGGCTATGGGTTGGGATGGTTTGTCGGTAAGATTCACGACAAACGCCTTGTTTTCCACCAGGGCGACACGGACGGCTATTCTACTTATGTCTCTTTCATGCCGGATGACAACTTGGGGGTGATCGTCCTTACGAATCAACATGCCACCAACTTTCCGGACAAGGTTGCGGCACGCATTTACGATCACCTTTTGAATCGGCCGGCCTTGGATCGCGTGCATTTGCCCCGCGGGTTGGCGCAGGTAGCTCCGGTTCACCCCGCCGCACCCGAACCGCATGAGCCAACCGCGCCTTCGGCGCGCTTGTCCCTCACCGATTACCCCGGAATGTACTCGGATTCAGGATATGGCGATATAACAGTTAGCTCCATTGGTAATGATTACATCAATTACTATAATCATAACTGGACGCTTCATCAAAGATTGGACGGTACCTTTTACTTCGATCTGCACGCATTTGGTACGGACTTTCAGCCGCGCGTGTTCTTCCATAAAACCGACGCCGGCAAGGTCGACAGTTTGGGTATCCGCTTTGAACCGACCCTTAAGCCAATTCAATTTATGAAACGGTAACGCCGGTAAAGACCAACTCTGCTGAACATCTGCGCGGCGAGATCCGGCCAAGCGCGGCTTGCATGGCCGCATTGATCCGCCCGGCTTTGGACAGTGCCGCGCCAGCTCAATTCATTCCGAACCGGACCGGCAACGTCTTGGGGCCGCCGACGAACACCGACGCGGAGCGGCGCGGTTCGCCGGCCATCTCGATCCACGCGAGCCGGGCGAACAATTCCTCGAAGAAGATTCGCATCTCGAGACGCGCGAGATGCTGACCGAGGCAAACATGCACGCCATGGCCAAATGCCACGTTAGGGGACGAATTGCGATCAACTCGGAAACGATCGGGCTGCTCGAACGCGTCCTCGTCGCGATTGCCGGAGATATAGCACAGCATCAGCCAGTCGTTCTTGGCAATTCTACGCCCACGCAGCGCGGTTTCCGCGGTCGCCGTGCGCATGAAGTGTTGGACGGGCGTCGTCCAGCGTACCGCCTCTTCCACCAACTTGGGAACGAGGCTGACGTCGGCTTTGATCTTGCGGAACTCGTCCATGTTCTCGCACAGCGCCCAGACGGCACCGGATATCGAAGACGACGTCGTATCGTGGCCGGCAGTGGCAATAATTACAAAATAGCTCATTTCCTCGAAACGGCTGATCGGCTTCCCGTCAATTTCGGCATTGGCGATGACAGTCGCCACGTCGTCCCGCGGCGCTTTGCGACGGGCTTCCGTCAGCCGCGCGAAATAGCCCCGAAACTCCGCAAAAATCCCGCAAAGCTGCTTCGCGTGCCTGGCCGGATCGGCACTCGCGCCGCACCCGCCCGTCAGCTCCTCATCCTCGCTATCGAAAAGCTTCTGCGTGAGCTTCAGTATGAACGACTCGTCCTCCTCCGGCACACCGATGATCTCCATGAGGACACGCAGCGGAAAATGGCGGGCGACGTCTTGGGCGAAATCGCATCTCGTGCCGTGCGCCGCCATACGATCGATGCATTCACGAGCAATGGCACGGATGCGGTGCTCGAGCGCCTGGACTTTTTGCTGCGCAAACCAGGCGTGGGTAATCCGCCGATATTTCAAGTGGTCCGGTTCGTCCATGTGAACGATCGACCGGACCAGATGCGGGCTGCCGCCGGTCAGTGCACGCGCTCTCTCGTCTGCCGCCCGCGGCACGAGCGTGGTTGCACGGTCGCCGTTGTGGAACACGTCGTGTCGGCGGCTCACCTCGAGAATGTCAGCGTGCTTCGTGACGGCCCAGAACGGATCGAAGCTTTCTATCTCCACGCGACCGATGGGAAGGTTCGCGCGAAGCCATTGAAACCCTGCGAGGACGGGCTTCTGTTTCGCGTAGGCTTTCGGCGAGACGATCAGACGTCCGAGGCGCTCAGGCACTTTCGCCGCCTCAATCATGTTCTTTGTCTCTTTGACTCTCTTACGCGCGTCCGCGGCGCCGATGCGAAACCCATGTCTAGACGGTAGGCATAGGCTAGGGAAGGACCGGACTCAATGCGTCCCTGGCTTCGGCGCGTCCGGCTGCCGGAGCGGATGCGCCCGCGCGAAGGCGTCGATCGCCATGCAGCGCTCGACGATGCGCGCCACATTCGGGAACGGCGCGAGGTCGCAATCGTAATATTGCGCGCCGGTCGCGTGGCTCACTAGGCAGAGGTCGGCAAGCGTCGGTGCATCGCCGTGGCAGAACCCGCCGGTGTCGCCGCTGCGGGCGAGCTGCGTCTCCAGCGCGTCGAGACCTGCGTTGATCCAGTGGCGCAGCCATCGCAAGCGCTGGGCCTCGTCGAGCCCGAGCTCGTGCTCGAGGAAATTGCGCACGCGGGGCACGATGAACGGGTGCGCGTCGCAGGCGACGATCATGGCGAGCCCGCGCACCCGCGCCCTGCCCCGCGGGTCGGCCGGGAGCAGCCGCGGCTGGGGATGAATCTCCTCGAGGTATTCGATGATCGCCAACGATTGAGACAGCGCCGGTCCCTCGCCATCGACGAGGGCGGGAAGCAGCATTTGCGGGTTGACGTCGCGATAGGCCTGGGTGCGCTGGGCGCCTTTGAGGAGATCAACCTGGATCACCTCGGGCTCGATGCCTTTGAGGTTGAGTGCGATGCGCACCCGAAAGCTCGCGAGCGAACGCCAGAACGAAAACAGCTTCATGGGACACCTCCGTTCGGATAACAGACGACGGACGATAGACGACGGATTTCTGCGATCGTTGCGCTTATCCGCCCGCTTTCGTCCCTGGTCTGTCGTGCGCGTAAACCTCCGGGTTTGCGCAATTCGGCGGCCGCCGCCCCGCGAGCACGGCGAGGATGTTGTCGACCACGATGTTCGCCATCCTCTCCCGCAGCTCGACGACGGCGCTGCCGAGATGCGGCGCCAGCACCACGTTCGTCATGGCGAGGAGCGCCGGCTCGACGAAGGGCTCGTGCTCGAACACGTCGAGGCCCGCGCCGGCGATACGGCGCTCGGCGAGCGCGCGGATGAGCGCCACCTCGTCGACCACGGCGCCGCGTGCGGTGTTGATGAGAAAGGCGCTCGGCTTCATCAGTGCGAGCTCGCGGGCACCGATGAGGTGCCGGGTTTCCTCGCGCAGCGGAGCGTGGACCGAGACGAAGTCCGATTGTTGAAACACCTCGTCGAACCCGACGTAGGTCATCTCGAGCTCGCGCTCGTCTAATTCCGGCATGCGTCGCGGCGCCCAATAGAGCACCGGCATGGCGAAGCCTCGGGCGCGCCGCGCCACGGCGCGGCCGATGCGGCCGCCCCCGCCGATCAGGCCCAGCACCTTGCCGCAGACGCCGGCCCCCGCGAGGAACGAGGATTGCGAGCCGGGAAATACGCCTTGCCGGACCAGCCGATCGCCTTCGACCAGGCGCCGGGCAACCGCGAGCATGAGGCCGAAGGCCACGTCCGCCGTCGCCTCGCCGACGATCGGCGGAATCACGGTCACGGGGATGCGCCGGGCGGTCGCCTCCGCGACCGCGATATCGTCCGGCGTGATCGCCATCGCGGCGACCATGCGCAAACCTGGACTTGCGGCGATCACGTCACGATCGACGCGATCGTGGAGCAGAGCGTAGAGGATTTCGGCGCGGCCCACCGCCGCGCACAGCGCCGCCTTGTCGATCGGTTTCCTGGCGTCGGGATTGACTTCCACCTCGGCGACCCGGCGCAGCCGAGCAAGCGCGCTTTCCGCGATCGGCTGGGTGACGAACACCCGCATCAGGCGAGCCAGCGCACCACGCCGGCGACGCCGTCGACCGCAACCTGCGCGCCGTCCGGGATGCGCCGCGTCGCATCGAGCACGCCGAGCACCATCGGAATGCCGCGCTCGCGCGCGAGCGAGGCGAGATGCGACGTGCTGCCGCCGAGCTCCGCCACCACGCCCGCGACCTGCGGCAGCACCGGGCCGAGCGCCGGGCCCGCGACCCTGGTCACCAGGATGTCTCCCGGACCCACCCGGGAGAGCTCGCATTCGCAGTTCACGACGCAGGCCCGTCCGGTGCCCCAGCCGATTCCGGCGGGATGTCCGCTCAACCCCGGGTGGCGCAGCCAGATCTCATCCGGCACATGCGCCGGCTCGAGTGCGAGCGGCCGCGCCTGGAGCAGTTTGAATCCGTCATCGTCCAACGCCCACTCGATCTCGACCGCGCTGCCGAGCACCTCCTCGGCCTTGCGCAGCATCCGGCCGAGGCTCACCGCCTGCCCCGGCTCGAGACAGGGCGCGCTCGCGAGCGCGGCCGCGACGGGCTCGCTCATCGGGCCGCGGCCGTGGCCGCACGTCTCGCGATGATCCTTGCGACCTGGCTCGATCTTGCGCACGAAACCTCGGCGGCTGAGCACGATGCGATCCGGCACTACCTCGCCCTGCGCGATCGCCGAGCCGAGACCCCAGGTCGCGCTGAGCAGCATATTGCCCTCCGCGGTCCGGCTGAGCCCGCCGCCCGACGCGCGCGCGGCAACGAGCGGCTGAATCAGCACGGCCATCGCCGTTTCGCCGGGATCGAGCCCGTGGTTCGCCATGTAGCGGCGGGCATTGGTCGACCACAGCGCCGCCCAGCAGGCGCGCACGGAAGTGACCAAGTCGGCTTCATTGTCGACGCCGAGAAAGCTCTCGAACTGCCCGGCAAAAGTGGCGCCGGGGCGATCCTCGATAAGCGCCGAGGAGCGAACGACGCCGAGCCCCTCCCCGATCCGCTCGCGCCAAACGCCGAGCAGCGGCGCGAGGATCGGGGGCGCGATCGGGCGCTGGTAGAGCTCGAGTCTCAGCTCGACCGCAGTGCGCCGGGCTTCGAACGGCTCGGCTGACGCGACGCGGCGGGCTATGGCATTCAGATCAAGCTCCGCCATCTGCTTGCGGTAGGCTTCGGCGCTCAGACAAAACCCCCCGGGCGTCGGCAGCCCCGCGCGTCCGAGCCGGGCGAGATTCGCCGCCTTGGGCCCGACGAGGTCGGGGTTCGTGGCAGCCTCCGAGCCAAGAGGGATCAGCAACTGCTGCGCAGTTTTCACGGCGAGGTCGCCCCTTGCTTCGCGCGCGACCCTCCCCCTCCAGGGGAGGGTAAGCGAGCGTGCGGCTCGCCTGCTCGCCTCATCGCACGTGATCGCCGTAGCCGGGGATCGGATCGACCACCGTGATCTGCTTGACCGGGAAATTGGAGATGATCTCGACCCGGTCCGGATGCACGATCAGCATCTCCTCGATGCGCACGCCCCAGCGGAAGCGGTGGCCATGCTGGGTCTCGAGCGCGAACACCATGCCGGACTTGATCTCGATCGGATGGTCGAGCGACCAAATGCGGGAGATCACCGGCTGATCGTATTGCGCGAGCCCCAGCCCGTGGCCCCACAGATTGGCCGCGGCCTGGTCCTCCTCCGCATAGCCCCACGCTTCCCGTGCCGAAGGCCATTTCGACGCGATCTCGCGCGTGGTGGTTCCGACGCGCACTGCGTCGATCGAATCGTAGAGCCATCCGAGCGCCGTCGCATAAACGTCCTTCTGCTCCTGGCTCGGCTCCTTGCCGACGCAATAGGTGCGGTAATAGCAGGACTTGTAGCCGTTCCAGGTCAGCGCCGCGAGATCCATGAATACGATGTCGCCCGGCTTGATGATGCGGTCGGAGAAATTGCGCCAGTTCGGCCAGGTGTTCGGACCGGACGAGACGATCACGTCCTCCACGTCCTCCATCCCGGGAATGCGATACAGAAACTCCATGATGTGGGCCGTCACCTGGTTCTCGGTCAGACCCGGTCGCAGGAATTTCATGGTCTCCCAGTGCGCGGCATCGCCGATCGCGCCGACGACGCGCATCGCCTCCTGCTCGTCCTCGTTCTTGATGGCGCGCGCCTCCATCATCGGCGTCATGCCGTCGGTCCAATGGATGTTGGAGTCCTGGAAGATCTGCAGCATGTTGATGTCGATGAAATCGACGCCGAGTTTCTGGCCGGCCACGCCGTGGCGGCGCATTTCTTCCTGGATGGCATTGGTGAATTTGCGAACCTGCTGGGTCGAGGCCGGACCGGCGGCGCCTTTGATCCAGGCGTAGGACCAGCGCACGTTCTCGGGCGGGATCCAAGGCGAATGCCGCTGGATCTGAAAGCCGATGTCGCCCTGCTCGAACAGAACCGGCGCGGCGTCGCCGCACAGCAGCGTATAGCGCAGCCCGGGCTTCAATCGGTTCCAGCCCGGCGTGAGCGTGCCGGTCACGTAGCGGACGTTCTCGTCGTACATCAGCAGCAGCGCGCCGAGCCCGTGCGCCTTCATGCGTTCTCGCGCCCGCTCGAGCCGGTATTTCCGCAGTCGGTCCCAATTGATGCGCTGCTGCCAGTCCAATCCTACGATCCCGGCATTCGCCATGGTGTTCTCCGCAATCGGTCCGTGGCCGAACAGGGTGGATGCGGCGAGCGAGAAACCTGACCGTTCGGGACGAAGCCCTATTGGATCGCGCCGCTCATGAAGGCGAACCCCGCGTGACGAGGCACTGCGCGAGTGCCGTGACGCCCTCCCGAATGCCGGCACCCGCGCAGTCGGCCCAAAGCGTACACGGGGAATGTACGGATCGCCAACAAGGCTAGCTGCCGGCCTTCTGTGTCCAGTAGACCGGCATGCTCGCCGCATCGCGGCAGCCCCAGCTGTCGCGGCTCGCCCGCTCGAAGCAGGCGAGCGTCCGCTCGACCAGGGGCAGATCGAGACCGCGCACCTCGCCTTCCGCAAGCATCGTGCGCAGGTCTTTCAGCCCACCGTCGATCGGGAAACCGACCGGTCCCGGGTCGCCGCCCTTGAGCATGGTCGCAACCACCGGCCCGCGCATCTTGATGACGTTGGTGCCGCCCGATGTGTCCGCGAACAGGTCCAGCAGCCGGCTCGGATCGAGCCCCACCGTGCGCGAGAGCGCCAAGGCCTCGCCGAGCGCCTGCCAATAGACCAGCAGCGGCAGGTTGATGGCGAGCTTCATCAAGGCGCCGTTGCCGACCGGTCCGACGTGCTCGAGCCGGCGGCAGAGTTGCTCGAGGATCGGCTTGGCGCGCACAGCATCGCCGTCCTCGGCCCCCATCAGCCCGATGAGCTTGCCTTGGCGGGCCGGCCCGACCGTGCCGCCGACCGGGCATTCCACCAGGCCGGCACCCTTGGCGCGGACTCTTCGCGCAAGATCGATCTCGGTCTGCGGCTGCACCGTGCTCATCTCGATGAACAGCTTGCCGGCGACATCGCCCGAGAGCAGGCCGGATGGTCCGTCGTACACCGCCTCGATCGCCGCGGCGTCGGTCAGAATGGTGATGACGGTCTCGACCTTTCCGGCAAGCTCGCCGGGCGAACGGGCGAGCGCGGCACCGGCGGTTTCGAGCGGCTTGGCCTTCTCGGGCGAGCGGTTCCATACCGTGAGCGTGTGGCCGACCTCGATCAGCCGCGCCGCGATCGCCGCGCCCATGCGGCCGAGCCCCGCAATCCCGATCTGCATCGGAAATCCTCCATTGTCCTCGCCGGCTGCGGTTCATAGCATAGCGTGCGCTTGAGGAGCGCAAGCGCTCGCAGGTCCGATACGGGAAGCTCGAGGATGGATGCAGCACCCGGCAGCGCCGCCGCGCGGCTCGAATCCCGCAGCGAGATCCGCGACGGCATGCGCATCCACTGGGACGTGCCGATCGAGATGGACGACGGGCTCGTGCTGCGCGCCGACGCGTTCTTGCCCGTTCAGGAAGGACGATATCCCGTCATCCTGAGCTATGGCCCTTATGCCAAGGGGCTCGCGTTCCAGGACGGTTACGCCGGCGCCTGGGAGCGCATGGCGCAGAAGCATCCGGACGTTACCGCGGGGTCGAGCAATCGCTATCAGAACTGGGAAGTGGTCGATCCGGAGAAATGGGTGCCGCACGGCTATGCCGTCGTGCGCGTCGATTCCCGCGGCTGCGGCTGCTCTGCGGGCTATATCGACCATTTCTCGCCGCGCGAGACCGCGGACTTCTACGCCTGCATCGAATGGGCCGGCGTGCAGCCCTGGTCGAACGGGAAAATCGGGCTCAACGGCATCTCGTACTACGCCATCAACCAGTGGCACGTTGCATCGCTGCAGCCGCCGCATCTCGCCGCGATGTGCGTGTGGGAAGGCGCGGCCGATTGGTACCGCGACATGACCCATCACGGCGGCATCCTCTCGGTGTTCTGGGCGAACTGGTACGACATGCAGGTCAAGACGGTGCAATACGGCCTCGGCGAGCGCGGGGGGCACTCGCCCGTGCACGGCGGGCTGGTATGCGGACCGGAAACGCTGTCGGACGACGAGCTTGCAAAAAACCGCTGCGATTTCGGCAAGGAGATCTGCGCGCATCCGCTCGATGACGAATACCACAAGGCGCGCTCGCCGGTATGGGAGAACATCAACGTGCCGCTGTTCTCGGCCGCCAACTGGGGCGGCCAGGGCCTGCACCCGCGCGGCAATTTCGAAGGCTTCGTGCGCGCGGCCTCGCAGCAAAAATGGCTGGAGGCGCACGGCATCGAGCATTGGACGCATTTTTATACCGATTACGGCCGCGAGCTGCAGCGCAAGTTCTTCGATCATTTTCTCAAGGGCGTCGAGAGCGGCTGGGGCAGGCAGCCGCGCGTGCTGCTGCAGGTGCGCCACTTGGACAAGTTCGTTGCGCGCGAGGAGAACGAATGGCCGCTGGCGCGCACCCAGTGGACGAAGTTTTATCTCGATCCGGCCGAGCATTCGCTCAGGACAACGCCTTCTGCACGGCAAGGAAAAACGAGTTTCGATGCGCTGGGCGACGGCCTCACCTTCTTGACGCCGCCGCTGGCGCAGGAGACCGAGATCACCGGCCCGTCGGCCGCAAAGCTGTTCGTGTCCTCCTCGACCGGCGATGCCGACCTTTTTGTCGTGCTGCGGGCGTTCTCGGCCGATCTGAACGAGGTGTTGTTCCAGGGAGCGCTCGATCCGCACACGCCGATCGGACAGGGCTGGCTGCGCGCCTCGCATCGCAAGCTCGACCGCAAGCTTTCCACGCCCTATCGGCCCTACCACACGCATGACGAGCTGCAGCCGCTGCAGCCCGGGCAAGTCGTCGAGCTCGGGATCGAAATCTGGCCGACGTCCATCGTCGTTCCCGTAGGATATCGCGTCGGACTGAGCATCCGCGGCAAGGACTACGAGCATCCCGGGCCGCCGACCCGCCTTTCCAACATGAAACGTCCGATGACCGGCTGCGGGCCGTTCATGCACGATGATCCGATCGACCGCCCATCGGACGTGTTCGGCGGCCGCACCACGCTGCATTTCGGTGGCGGCCGCGAGCCCTATCTGCTGCTCCCGATCATCCCGCCGAAGCCCGCACCGGATCGGTAGCCCGCGCGCGCAATGCGTGACAAAATGGCCCTTAGGGCCAAGGAAAACCGCGCGGATGGAATGCCTGTCGTATGCAATTCGAACCGAGCACCCCGCTCCAATCGGGGATGCCAAACCAAGGGGAGTGAAACATCCATGAAACTTGAACGCAGAACCGTCCTGAAGGGGATTGTGGGGGGCGTCAGCGCTTTGGCGTTGAAAGCACCGGCGATCGCGCAGTCGGCGCCGTTCAAGATCGGCCTCCTCACGGTGAAGACCGGTCCGCTCGCGCAGGGCGGGATCCAGATGGAGCAGGGCATCGCCACGCTCCTCAAAGAGCGGAGCAATACCTTCGCCGGCCGCAAGATCGAATTCATCTCGGCCGATACCGGCGGCAATCCGGCCGGCACCAAGACCAAGGCGCAGGAGCTGATCGAGCGCGATAAGGTCAACGTCATTCTCGGGCCGCTCGCCGCGTTCGAGCTGCTCGCCATCCTCGATTACGTCCGCGACAGCCAGACGCCGCTGCTGAGCATCGCCGCCGCCGAGGATGCCACGCAACGCAAAGCCAATCCGTTCATCATCCGGCCTTCCTCGACCTCGGCGCAGTGCTGTCACGTGATCGCCGATTACGCCGCCAAGGACCTCAAATACAAGCGCGTGGCAACGATCTCCGAGGATTTTGCTTTCGGCTACGAACAGATGGGCGGGTTCCTGCACGTGTTCGAAGATAACGGCGGGAAGGTGGTGAAGAAGCTCTGGCCGCCGTTGGTTACCCCTGATTACACGCCCTATATCGCCCAGATCGGCAACGTCGACTGCGTGTTCAACGGATTTGCCGGGTCCAATCCGGTGAAATTCATGCGCGCCTACGCGGATCTCGGCCTCAAGGACAGAATTCCGCTGCTCGGGGGCTGGACCGCCATGGACGACGCCCTGCTGCGGAGCCTGGGCGATGAAGCCATCGGCGTCGTTTCCGCGCACTGGTATTCACCCGAACGCGACACCCCGAGCAACAAGCGCTTCATCGCGGCGATGCAGAAGGACTACGGCGTGCTTCCGGGCGGCTACTCCGCGGGAATGTACGTGGCCGGATTGTGTGTCGAGGCGGCCATGCAAAAGCTCGACGGACGGGCGGACGACAGAAAGGCGCTGGCGGAAGCGCTGCACGCGGTCTCGTTGACCGACACGCCGCGCGGCCCGGTCAAGTTCGACCACCTCGGCAACGTGGTGGGCGACGTCTTCGTCCGCAAATGCGAGCGCAAGGGCAAAGAGCTCGTCAACACGATCATCAAGACCTATCCGAACGTCAGCCAGTTCTGGACCTACGAGGAGAAGGCGTTCCTGGCCAATCCGGTGTATGCACGTGACTATCCGCCCGCCAAGAACCTGGAATAGGCGAGTCCTTCCCCGTCGTCCCCGCGAAAGGGACCCATGGCCAAAGGCTGTGCGGAAGTGAGAGATCGGCGGTCATGGGTCCCGGCTCGCGGCCGCTATGCGGCCTTGGCCGGGATGACAAACTTGGGCTCGTCACCTGCCGCGAGGCAGGTATTAGGTGACTTTCGACCGTCGTCCAGGCACCCCGGGCATCACACATGTCTGTCTGGTTGACCCTGGCGGTGAACAGCATCGCGTACGGCGGGTTGCTGTTCCTGCTGTCCGCGGGATTTTCGCTGATCTTCGGCCTGATGCGGATTCCGAATCTCATGCATGGCTCGTTTTTCATGCTCGGAGCCTATTTCGGGGTCACCCTGCTCGACAAAACCGGGATGAATTTCTGGCTCGCGGCGCTCATCAGCGGCGCGGCGATGGCCGTGATCGGCGGCGTGATCGAACGCCTGCTGCTGCGGCGGCTGGCCGGTCAGGAGCTCGCGCAGGTCCTGCTTACGCTGGGCCTCTCCTTCATCGTTGCCGACCTTTGCCTGATGGTGTGGACCGGCGATCCGTGGCAGCCGGCGACGCCGGCGCACCTGCGCGGCGCGGTGCAGGTGGCGGGCCTGTTCTTTCCGCTCTACCGCCTGGCGATCGTCGGGGTCGCCGTTGCGATCGCGATCGCGCTCTGGCTGATGATCGATTGGACGCGCCTGGGCGCGATGATCCGCGCCGGGGTCGATGATGCTCCCATCGCCCGCGTCGTCGGCATCAAGGTTTCGCAGCTGTTCACCCTGGTATTCGCGCTCGGCGCTGCGCTCGCGGCTTTCGCCGGCGTGGTCGGCGCGCCGTATCTCTCGGTCTATCCCGGCCTCGACGCCGAAATGCTGCCGCTGGCGCTGATCGTCGTCATCCTGGGCGGGACCGGCAGCCTGCTCGGCGCGCTGGTTGGAAGCTTCTTGATCGGGTTCCTCTATAATTTCGGCCAGGCGATGTTGCCCGACCTCGCCTACGTGATCCTGTTCCTGCCGATGCTGTTGGTCCTGGTGCTGCGGCCGCAGGGCTTGTTCGGCAGAATCGTGTCATGAGCGCCATCACGCCGCGGCGGGCGGCCATCGGCATTGCGCTGCTTTTGCTCGTCACGCTGCCGACCTGGGTCGCCAATCCCTACTACATCAATGTCTCCAGCCAGATTCTGCTGTTCGCGGTGTTCGCGCTCGCGCTCAACGTGCTGGTCGGATACGGCGGCCTCGTCTCGCTCGGCCATGCCGGTCTGTTCGCGGCCGCGGGCTACGCGGGGGCGTTGATGCTGCAGGCCGGCTACGGGCATTTCGCCGCCGACGTCGCCGCGATCGTCCTCGCGCTCATCGCCGCAGCGGTGTTCGGCGCGCTCGCGCTGCGCTCGACCGGCATCGGCTTTTTGATGATCACGCTCGCGCTCGGCCAGATCGTCTGGGGCGTCGCCTATCGATGGGCAAGCCTGACCAACGGCGACAACGGCGTCAACGTCACGACTCGGCCGCGGCCGTTCGGCCTCAGTCTCGCCGGCGCGGACGCGTTCTATTACGCGACGCTCCTGATCTTCCTCGCCGCTGTGGCGAGCATGGCCGTGTTCGTCCGCTCGCCGTTCGGCGCGAGCCTGTGCGGAACGCGCGACCAGGGCCGGCGCATGAACGCGCTCGGATATAACGTCTGGATGATCCGCTTCGTCGCCTTCCTGTTCTCCGGTTTCTGGTCGGGCATCGCCGGGCTGTTGTTCATCTATTATACGAATTTCATCAGCCCACAGGTCGCCTCCCTGCAAACCTCGGCCGAAGTGCTGCTGATGGTGATCTCGGGCGGAACGGCGACCCTGCTCGGCCCGATCGCCGGCGCCGCCATCGTCGTCATCATGAAAAACGTGGTGAGCGCCTACGTCGAGCGCTGGAACCTGGTGCTCGGGGTGATCTTCGTCGCCATCATCACCTTCATGCCCGAGGGTTTGGTGCCCGGCTCGGTGCGGCTGTGGCGCATGGGATGGCGGGCGTTCCGCGACCGCGGCAGGGCGGGCGTGCTGCGCAACGTGCCGGAGCCGCCGGCATGACTGCGCTCGCCATCCGTGCACTGTGCAAGTCGTTCGGCGGCTTGCGCGTCAGCGCCGATGTCAGCCTGGCAGTCGAGCCCGGCGAGCGGCGGCTGATCATCGGCCCCAACGGCGCCGGCAAGACCACCTTGTTCAACCTGATCACCGGCGAGCTTGCGCCCGACAGCGGCTCGATCCTGCTGTTCGATCACGACATCACGCGAATTCCGAGCCGACGACGCGCTCACCTCGGCATGGCGCGGACCTACCAGATCATCACCCTGTTTCCCCGCGACACCATCGTGCGCAACGTCTGTCTGGCGCTGCTCGGCCTCTCGCCGATGCGCTGGAACCCGCTGACGGCGTTCGACCGCCAGCGCCCGCTGTTCGAACGCGCCCATGCGGCGCTGGCGCAGGTCGGCCTCACGCATATCGCCGACCGGCAGCTGTCGCAGACCTCCTACGGCGAGCAGCGCCGCGTCGAGATCGCCATGGCGCTGGCGCAGAATCCCAAGGTCCTGCTGCTCGACGAGCCGTTCGCGGGGCTGTCGATCGACGAGCGCCGCGACGTCGGCCGGCTGCTGTCCGCCATCCCGCGCGAGGTGACCGTGGTGATGATCGAGCATGACATCGATACCGCACTGGAGCTTGCCGATCGCATCACCTTGCTGCATTTCGGCGAGGTCATCGTCGAGGGCACGCGCGCCGAGGTCGTCGCCGACCCGCGCACCAAGGAGATCTATCTCGGTGCGTAGCGCGCTCAGCCTCAAGGAGATCGACGCCTTCTACGGCGACAGCCACGTGCTGCAGAAGATGTCGTTCGAGCTCGGCGAGGGACGCCTGCTGGGCCTGCTCGGCCGCAACGGCGCCGGCAAATCCACCTGCATGAGCGTGACCGTGGGACTGCTGCCGCCGCGGGCGGGCGCCGTCGAGCTGTTCGGCGCGCCGGTCACGCGCCTTGCGCCGGAAGCGATCGCGGCGCGCGGGGTCGCGCTCGTTCCCCAGGGCCGCCGCATCTTCAAGAGCCTGACCGTGCGCGAGAACCTCGCGGTCGCGGCGCGCGTGCCCAAGAGCAGCAAGCCGCTGTGGACGCTCGAGAGCGTGTTCGGACTATTCCCGCGCCTGCGCGAGCGGCGCAGCCAGATGGCCGGCCTGCTCTCCGGCGGCGAGCAGCAGATGCTCGCGATCGGCCGGGCGCTGATGGGCAACCCGCGCGTGCTGCTGATGGACGAGCCCTCGGAAGGACTCGCGCCTCAGCTCATCGCCGAGGTCGCGCGCGCGATCGCCCGGCTCAAAGCCGAAGGCCAATCGATTCTGCTGGTCGAGCAGAACATCAAGCTCACGCTGTCGCTCGCCGACGACGTGGTGATCATCAATACCGGCAAGGTGGTGTTTCAGGGTTCCGCGGCCGAGACCGAGGCGGCGAAGGACGTCGTCGCCCAACATCTCGGCGTGTTCTAGCGAGGATCATCAACGAGGAGGACCCAATTGAGCGCGATCCATCCCTACGGACCGACGGCGGCGCGCAAGCACGGCAAGCCGGGGCGCGAGCTGCGGCCCAAGAGCACCACGATCGATATCCATTCGCATGTCGCCGTGCCGGCGGCGGCCGCGATCGTGCAGCCGCATCTCGATCCTTCGAGCATCCCGCTGGCACATTTCTCGACCGCCGAGACGACCAGGATCAATCAACAGCAGCAGGCAGATCGCCGCGCGCGCATCACCGGACTCGACGGCGGGCTCGCCGATCGGCTGCGCGACCTCGACGACATGGGCATCGACCTGCAGCTGGTGATGCCGCCGCCGCCGCAGCTCTACTTCACCGTGCCGATCGAGATCGCCGTCAAGGCGACACGGATCGTCAACGACGGGATTGCCGAATATGTCGCGCGCACGCCCGACCGCTTCGTGGCGCTCGGCGGCGTGCCGCTGCAGGACGGCAACGAGGCCGCCAACGAGCTCGAGCGCTGCATGAAACAGCTCGGCTTCAAAGGCGCGGAAATCCTCACCAACGTCGGCGGCCGCGAGCTATCCGATCCGGCCTTTGCGCCGTTCTGGCAAAAGGCCGAAGCGCTCGGCGCGCTCGTCGTGATCCATCCCAACGGCTTCACCGAGGCCAAGCGGCTGACGCGATTCTATTTCAACAACGTCATCGGCAACCCCTTCGAGACCGCGCTGGCGCTGCATTATCTGATCTTCGACGGCGTGCTCGCGCGGCATCCCACGCTGAAGATCCTGGCGGTGCACGGCGCGGGCTATCTCGGCGGCTATTCCGGGCGGATCGATCACGCCTGGGGCGCGCGGCCGGATTGCCGCGCCGATTTTTTGCTGGAGCCGCCGACCGCGTATCTCAAGAAGATCTACGTCGACAGCGTGGTGTTCACGCCGCATCAGCTCGCGCATCTGGTCGAGGTGTTCGGCGCCGACCGCGTGCTGATGGGCACGGACTACCCGTTCGACATGGGCGAATACGATCCGGTCGGTCACGTCGCCTCGGTCGCTGCGTTCGACGACAAGACCCGCGCGGCGATCGCGGGCGGCAACGCGAAGCGTCTGCTGGGAATTTGAATATTTGAGAGTGGTGCCGTAGCCCGGATGGAGCGGCGCGCTGCGCCGCGTAATCCGGGAACGTTCCCCGGATTGCGCGCCTTCGGCGCTTCATCCGGGCTACGGGCTTTCAGCTTCCCAACAGCACCTCGGCGATGCACTCGCGGGTCAGCGGCAGATCGCGGACGCGGGCGCCGAGCGCGCGGGCCACCGCGTTGCCGATCGCCGCGGCGGTCGGTCCCTGGGCGACTTCGCCGAGCCCCAGCGGCGGCTCGTTGCGCGCGTCGATCAGCCGAATGTCGATCTCGGGCACTTCGGAGAATTTCAGGATCGGATAGGTCTCCCAGCTGGTCGAGGCGACGCGGCCCTCGGCGAAGCGCACCGCTTCCTTCAAGGTCCAGCTCGCGGCCTGGATCATCCCGCCCTCGACCTGATTCATCGCGCCGTCGGGATTGATGATCAGCCCGCCGTCGGCCGCGCACCACATTTTCGCGATCCGCACTTCCGCCTCGACCTCGACCTCGGCCGCGACCGCCGCATAGCCGCCGCGGTTCTTGTAGCGCGCCATGCCGAGCCCAATCCCGCGGCCGCCGCCGCGCTCGGCGCCGGGGGCGCGTGCGCTCCAGTCGCACATCGCCGCCACCGTCTCAATCACGCGCCGCGCCCGCGCGTCGGAGAGCAGCGCGAGCCGGTAGGCGACCGAATCCTCGCCCGCGAGCTCCGCCAGCTCGTCCAAACAACACTCGATCGCGAACACGTTGGCGAAGGCGCCGAGCGAGCGCAGCGCCGAGGTCCGCACCCGCGGATCGGGGATCAGGTGATGAATGACCCTATGTCGCGGAAACTGGTAGATCGCCGCGGCATTGCGCGTGCCGCCGCCGCCCGACGCGTCCGGCGGATCGGCGGGCTCCGGCCGAGGCGGCGGTGCGGGCAGCGCCTCGCGCCCGAGCAGCGGCGCTCGGCTCATGCCCGGCCGCTGCGTGTGTACCGGGCTGAACACTTCGAGCGTCCAATCGAGCGGACGGCCCGCCGGATCGAGGCCGGCGCGGATCTTCACCGCCATCGCGGCGCCGAACGGCGCCGCCGCAAGCTCGTCCTCGCGTTCCCATTGCACGCGCACCGGCCGGCCCGGCCGCCGCACCGCGATCGCGGCGGCGTCGAAGGCGACGTCGTCGGCGCCGTTGTGGCCGTAGCAGCCGGCGCCCTGATGGTGGCGCACCGCGATGCGTCCGAGATCGAGGTCGAGCGCGTGCGCGAGCGCGATGCGCAGCGGATGGACGCCCTGGGCGTGGGTGGTCACCTCGAGCCGGCCCTCTGCAAATTGGGCAACGGCGCAGGACGGTGCGAGCGAGGCATGGGCGATATAGGGCCGCGAGTAGATCGCCTCGAATGTGCGGACCGGCGCCGGCACCGCCTGCGTGCTCACCTCGATGACGCGATCGATGCTGGGCAGTGCCATCAGGTTTCGCGGCGTTCCGGCATCGTCCGGCGCATCGATCCCGCCTTCCCATCGTGCGGTCCGGCGCGCCGCCTCGAGCGCGGCGCGCGCGACGGATTCGCGCCCCGCGACGAACGCGACGAAATCGCCGTCGCGGATGATCTCGAGAAGTCCGCCGCGGCGCGCGGCGGCTTCGTCGAAGCCCACGAGCCGCGCACCGCGATGCGGCTGGCGCAGTACGCGGGCGTGGAGCACGCCCTGCGGCGCCAGATCGTGCAGGAACGGCGCTCCGGTAAGCTTTCCCGGCAGGTCGAGCCGCGGCACGTTCCGCCCGATGACGTGGTGCTCGGAGGGATGCTTGACGGGCGCACTCGCGGTGGCGTCGCGCGCGAGATCGACGCTGGGAGCAAGCCGCCAATAATCGTAGCCGGTGTCGGTCTGGCCGCGCAGAAATTTGCCGCCGGCCACCGCAAGCTCCGCCGGGTCGCAGCGAAGCTCGGCCGCAAGCTTTTGCACGAACAGGTGCCGCACCTCGGCGCAGACGAGCCGGATCGAGCCGCCGGAGACTTCGATTGAGAGGCTTCCCGTGGTGTAGCCTTCGTTGGGCGTGCGTTCGGTATCGCCGGACACGATGCGAACGCGGGAGGGCTCGACATCGAGCTCCTCGGCGGCGATCTGGACGAGCGCGGTCAGCACGCCCTGACCGAGCTCGACCTTGCCGGTCGCAAGCCGCACCGTGCGGTCGGGCTCGAAGCCGATCCAGCGGTCGAGCCGCGGATTATCGGCGAGGCTGCGCGGCAGCGCCGTCACGCGGGAACTCCGCGCTTTGTCGACGCCGCGCGCTGCACCGCGCGGATGATGCGATTGTGCGCGCCGCAGCGGCACAGATTCTGGTCGAGCGCCGCGACGATCTCGGCGCGGCTCGGGGCGGGATTGCGGTCGAGCAGCGCCTTGGCGGAGACGAGAATCCCGCTCAGGCAGAAGCCGCATTGCCCGGCCTGCTCGGCAAGAAAGGCCTGCCGCAGCGGCTCGAGCGAGCCGTCCTCGACCAGTCCTTCGATGGTGAGGATCCGCTTGTCGGCCAACGTCGAGACCAGCCGGGTGCAGGCATAGACCGGCTCGGCATCCACCAGCACCATGCAGGCGCCGCACCGCTCGAGCCCGCAGCCGAACCGCGCGGCGCGCAGCCCGAGCTCGTTGCGCAGCACATCGAGCAGCGTCGCCTGCGCGTCCGTGCTTACGCGTACCGGTCGGCCGTTTATGCTCAGATCGAAGGTGCTGGACATTTGCGAATGTGCGGCAAGCTGCGCATGCATATCTCCCGAAGCTCGGATTGACAACGCTCCGGCCGAGGTCCGACGATGGGTTGCGTCATCAACCGAAGGAACCGGGCATGATCCGAGGCATCGCGCAGCCGCATCCCGGCGTCATCGCCATCGACCTGCACCGCGGCCATCTCGATCCGAAAATCGCGACCATGCCGCTCGAGGCAGGCACGGCCGCGCGCGTGGTCGCCGCCAACGCCAAATTCCTGCGCTGGTGCCGGGCGGCCTCAATTCCGGTGTTCCATTGCGTCGCGACCTATCGCGATGCCGAGGAGATCCGCGCCAATCCCGGCTGGCGCGCCCGCGCCGAGGATCCCGATGACCTTCGCAACAATGTGCTGATCCACAATCTGAAGGGCTCGCCGGGCTGCACCATCATGCCCGAGGTGTTCGACCCATCCGATTTGGTCATCGACGCCAAGAAGCGCTACGACTGCTTCCTCGCCACCGATCTCGATCTCAGCCTGCGCGCGCACGGCGTCGATACCGTGCTGATCACCGGGGTCAACACCAATTCCTGCGTGCTCGCGACCGCGGCCGCGGCGTGCTGCCGCGACTATGCGGTCGTCGCGGTCTCCGACTGCGTCGACACAATGGACGGGCCTGATTTCCATCAATGGGCGCTGCGCATCATCGGCACCGCGTTCGGCCAGGTCATGAGCGCGGATGAAGTCATGGCGCTCGGGCTTTCCCGAAAGCCGCCCAGCCTCAAGCGCGCCTGAAGGAGGCGGCGATGACGAGCCATATGATCCCGCGCGAGCGCTGCGATTATTCGGCGATCGTCGACCGGCCGCCGCTCAAGCTCCCCGGCGGCGCGCGGCTCGCGTTCTGGACCATCGTCAATTACGAGGTCTGGGATATTTCTCGGCCGATGGCCCGCCAGGTGCTGCCGGCGCCGAGCGGGGTGCCGCTGCTCCCCGACGTGCCGAACTGGAGCTGGCACGAATACGGCATGCGGGTCGGCGCCTGGCGCTTCTTCGAGCTTTATTCCCGGCTCGACATTCGCCCCACGCTCGCCACCAACGCCCGCGTCTGCGAGGATTATCCTCGCGTCGCCGAGCAGGCCAAACGCGACGGCTGGGAATTCATGGGCCACGCCTACGATCAGCTGCCGATCCACAAGCACGAAGATCAGGCGGCGATGATCCACCGCTCGATGGACATTCTCGAGCGCTTCACCGGCAAGCGGCCGGTCGGCTGGCTCGGGCCCGGCCTGACCCAGACCTACGAGACGCCGGAGCTGCTCGCCGCGGCCGGCGTCAAATATATCGGCGACTGGGTCTATGACGAAGAGCCGACCGTGATCCGCACCGCGAACGGGCCGCTCGTCACCCTGCCCTACACGGTCGAGCTCAACGACATCCCGATGATGATCGTGCAGCATCACGAGAGCGAATATCTCATGAAGCGCGCGATCGACCAGTTCGACCGGCTCTATGCGGAAGGCAGGCATCGCGCCAAGATCATGGCGCTCGCGATCCATCCCTACATCAGCGGCCAGCCGCACCGGATCAAATATCTGGAGGCGATCTACGATTACGTGAACCGTTTCGAGGGCGTGCTGCATTGGAACGGAGCCCAGATCCTCGACTGGTATCTGTCGCTGCCGCAGCACGCCAAGATGAAGGCCGCCGAATGAACGAGGCGCAACAGCGTCCGGTGAGGGCGCGCACGCTCCCGACCGATCGCATCGCCTATTCGGCCATTGCCGAACGTCCGCGGCTCGAACTGCCGGGCGGCGCGCGCATGGCGTTGTGGGTGATCGTCAACGTCGAGGAGTGGGACGCGACGCAGGTAATGCCGCGCACCGTGCTCACACCGCCGGCGGGAGGCCAGCCCAGTCCGGACGTTCCGAACTGGGCCTGGCACGAATACGGCAATCGGGTCGGGTTCTGGCGAATCCTGAAGGTGTTCGACGAGTTCTCGATTCCCGCGGTGCTCGCCATCAACGGCTCGGCCATTGCCGCCTATCCGCCGATCGTGCGCGCGGCGGTCGAGCGCAAATGGGAGTTCATCGGCCACGGCTTCACCCAGCGCAACCTGCAGAAGGTCGAGAACGAGCGCGAGGACATCCGCAGGACCGCGGAGGTCATCCGCGCGGCCTGCGGCAGGCGCCCGCGCGGCTGGCTCGGCCCGGGGCTGACCGAGACCTGGGAGACTCCCGATATCCTCGTCGAGGAAGGCTATGAATACGTCTGCGATTGGGTGCTCGACGACCAGCCGGTGCGGCTGCAGACGCGCACGCGCCCCATCGTGAACGTGCCCTATACCCAGGAGTGCAACGACGTGGCCATGATGCTGATCCAGCATCACAAGGCCTCGGAATATTACGAGCGCGCCATCGACCAGTTCGAGCAGATCTACGCCGATGCCGCCGATGCCGCCCGCGTCATGGCGATCGTGATCCACCCCTACATCATGGGCGCCCCGCATCGCTGCAAATATTTCCGCAAGGTGTTCGAGCAGATCCGCAACAGGCCCGGCGTGCTGTTCTGGACCGGCGAGCAGATTCTGGACTGGTTCCTCGCCGCGAGCCCGCAGCGGCCGTGAGGGAGATCCTGCAAATGGCCGGTCATCCCGGGGCCCGAGCCCCGGATCGGGGTCCGGGGCAGGCTCCTGGAGGGAACCCGGGATCCATGGACACGGTCAGTGCAAGATATCCCGATCCGGCGTTCATCGATTCCGGGTTCGCGCCTTCGGCGCGCCCTGGAATGACGTCGCAGGCATGAACGCGTTCCAATTGCTCAACGGGATCACGTTCGCGGCGCTGTTGTTCGTCGTCGCCAGCGGATTTACCCTGATCTTTGGGCTGCTGCGCATCGTCAATCTCGCGCACGGCGCGCTCTATCTGTTCGGCGGCTACATCGGCTTCACGGTCGCGGCGAAGACCGGGTATTTCGCACTGGGCGGGGTTGCCGCCATGGCCAGCGTCGCCGCAATCGGCCTCGCGCTCGACGAGGGGCTGTTGCGATTCGTGCGCGGCTACGAGCTTCGCCAGGTGCTGCTCACGCTCGGCGTTGCCTTCGTGCTCGATGATCAGGCATTGGTGCTGTGGGGCGGCGACAGCTTCACGGTGCCGATCCCCGAGGCGTTGCGCGGGGGCGTCCAATATTTCGGCATTTTCTATCCGAAATACCGGCTGTTCGTGCTGCTGGTCGGAATCCTGGTGTTCGTCGGATTGTGGCTGCTCATTCACCACACCCGGCTGGGCGCGCTGATCCGCGCCGGGGTCGACGATCCGGAAATGCTCGAGGCCTCCGGCATCAATCTGCGGCGCGTCTTTCTCGCAACCTTCCTGCTCGGATCGGCACTGGCCGGGCTCGGCGGGCTGATGGGCGGCGCGTTCCTCGCACTCTACCCGTCCGCCGATGCCGAGATCCTGGTGTTCAGCCTGGCCATCGTCATCATCGGCGGGCGCGGCAGCCTCGTGGGCGCCGCGGTGGGCAGCCTGTTCGTGGGGCTGCTCAACACCTTCGGTCAGGTACTATTCCCGGAGCTCGCGTATTTCGTGATCTTCGGGCCGATGGCGGTGTTGCTGGCGTTCCGACCGCTCGGCCTGTTCGGGACCCAGGAACCGACATGACGACGGACGAGACAGCGCTGCTTCCCGCCGACCGATTTCGGCGGCTTCGCGCGCCCATCCTCGCCGGCATCGCGGTTGCGGCTGCGGCACTGCTGCCGCTGGCGCTGTCGAATTATCAATTGAGCCTCGCGATTCAGATCCTTATTTACGCAGTGCTGGCGATGTCGATCGATATTCTGGCGGGGTTCGCCGGCCGGGTGTCGCTCGGGCACGGCGCGATTTTCGGGGTCGCAACCTACGTCGTCATCTACGCCGATGTCCATGCAGGAATTTCCCCGTATCTCGCATTCCTGCTCGGCATCCTCGCCGCGACCGCCGTCGCCGCGATCTTTGCCGTGCTCGCGATCCGAACCTCCGGCGTCTATTTCCTGCTGCTCACCCTGGCGCTGGGCATGATCGTGTGGGGCATCTGCCTGCGCTGGACCGCGGTCACGGGCGGCGAGAACGGGTTGCGCGGCGACGTCCGGCCGGCAATCCTCGCGAGCCATGCGACCTTCTTCTGGATCGTGCTCGCCTTCGCGGCGATGCTCGCGTTTGCGATGTACCGCTTCGTCGCCTCCCCGTTCGGGCTGACGCTGCGCGGCATCCGCGACAGCGAGCAGCGCATGCGCAGCCTAGGCTACGACGTTTCCCTGCATCTGTTCGTCGGCTTCACGGTCTCGGGTTTCTTCGCCGGCGTCGCCGGCGCGCTCTATGCCTTCTTCAACAATTTCGTCAGCCCGACGACGGTGTCGCTGTCGCAATCCGTCGAAGGCCTGCTCATGGCCATCGTCGGTGGAGTCGGCACCTTGTTCGGGGCTTTCATCGGCGCCGCCGCCGTGATCTACCTGGAGAACATCGTCAGCCTCTATACCGAGCGCTGGCCGACCATCCTGGGCGTAGCCTTCATCGTGATCATGATCTTCGCGCCGGAAGGCATCCTCGGCAAGCTCCAGGCCTTGCAGCGCAAACGATCGAAATGAGCCAAGGGAGAAAATCATGGATCGCAGAAAATTCCTCGAGACCGCCGGACTGACGCTCGCGGCGGCAGGCGCCGGCATTCGTCCGTGGCGTAGCGCCCAGGCACAGGATTCCGCCATTCGCATCGGCGTGCTCGCGCCGCTCACCGGCGTCGTCGCCTCGGGCGGTCGTGAGATGGTCGACGGCGTCAATCTCTGGTTCGATCACATCCAGCGGCGCATCGCAGGGCGGCCGGTCGAACTTCTGGTCGAAGACGACGGCTCCAATCCCGACACTGCGCTGCAGAAGGCCCGCCGGCTGGTCGAACAGCAGAACGTGCACTTTCTCGTCGGCGACCTCTTGGCCAATACCGGGCTTGCGGTCGCGAACTACGTCAAAGGCAACGGCACGCCTTATTTCATTCCGATCATCGCCGCCGACGACCTCACCCAGCGGTCGCGCGTCAAGAACGTGATCCGGGTGTCGGGCTATTCGGCGAGCCAGACGACGCACCCGTTCGGCGACTGGGCTTTTCAGCAGAACCATCGCAAGGTCGCGACGATTTCGCAGGATTATACCTTCGGCCACGAACAATGCGGCGGCTTTGCCCAGGTCTTCACCGAGGCCGGCGGGAAAATCGTCCAGCAATTCTGGCATCCGCTCAACACAGCGGACTTCAGTCCCTATCTCGGCCAGATCGCCAATTTCGAGGTCGACGCCGTGTTCGCCATGGAGACCGGCGCCGACGCGACGCGGTTCATCCAGCAATACGCCAGCTTCGGATTGAAGGAGAAAATCCAGCTGCTCGGCGCGATGAACGCCACCGACCAATCGGTCATCCGCACGCTGGGGCCCGAATGCGAAGGCATCGTCTCGGCCGCGCATTTCGCCGAAGGCGCCGACCATCCGGTGACCCAGCAATTCGTCAAGGAGCATACGGAGAAATACGGCAAAATCCCCTCGCTCTACGGTTTCTCGATGTATTCCGGGGTGATGTGGCTGTCGAAAGCGATCGAGAAGATCTCCGGCAAGGTCGAGGACCGCAACGCGCTGATCGATGCGGTGCTGACGACCGAGCTCAGCGATTCTCCGCTCGGCAAGACGGTCAAGCTCGATGCGTACGGCAATCCGATCTACGACATTTACGTCCGCAAGGTGGTGAAGCGTCCGGACGGAAAGTTCTGGAACGTTCCGATCACGAGCTATCCGAACGTCTCGCAATTCTGGAAATACGATCCGGAGACCTACATGAAGCAGCCGCCCTACTCCCGCGACTTCCAGGGAATGAAGAAGAGCTGAGCGCCGGCTTTTCGCCCCCGAGCGAACCAAGGCCTCGTCTATCGTGCCCGATCCGGTGCTCAGTATTTCCAAGGTCGTCGTCGCATTCGGGGCGCTGCGCGCCGTCGACGGCGTCGATCTTTCGGTCGGGCCCGGCGAGCGGCGCGCCGTCATCGGCCCGAACGGCGCCGGCAAGACCACGCTGTTCCACGCGATCTCCGGAATTCTGCCGCCGCATGCCGGCCGCATCGCCTTCGAGGGCGCCGACATCACCCGCGATCCGCCGCATCGACGGGCACGCCGCGGCATCGCGCGCACGTTCCAGATCACCAACCTGTTTCCGACGCTCAGCGTCGAGGAAAACCTCGCCATGGCGGTGCGGGGATTGAGCCCGCGAAAGTTCTCGTTCTTCGGCCGTTCGCAGCTCGATGGCGATGAAGCCCCGCGCGTCGCGCACGCCCTGGAAATCTGCAGGCTCGCCGATCGTCGCAACGTCATCGTCAAGGAACTGTCCTACGGCGAGCAGCGCCAGCTCGAGCTGGCATTGGCCCTGGCGCACGCGCCGCGCCTCTTGCTGCTCGACGAGCCGGCGGCCGGCCTCTCGCCCGCGGAACGCTCGCTCGTTGCCGAGATCATCCGCTCGCTGCCGCGCACGCTCACCTTGGTCCTGATCGAGCACGACATGGATCTGGCGCTGGGACTGGTCGATTTCGTCACCTGCATGCATGAAGGCCGGGTGCTGGTCGAGCAATCCCCCGATGCCATCCGCCGCAACGAGGCCGTGCAGGAGGTCTATCTGGGTCGTCCCCGCCATGCTTGAGATCACCGGGCTCCAGAGCTTCTACGGCGATGCGCATATCGTGCAGGGCGCCTCGCTCAACGTCGGTCCCGGCGAGGTCGTGGCCCTGCTCGGGCGCAACGGCATGGGCAAGACCACGCTGATCCGGTCGATCATGGGGCTGAGGCCCCCGGCGGTCCGCGGCGGCAGGATTTCCTGGCGCGGCGAGGATCTGCTGGGACGCCCGCCCCACGAGATCGCCGCAAGACGCATCGCGCTGGTCCCGCAGGGCCGGCGCCTGTTCGCTTCGCTCACGGTCACCGAGCATCTGACGAGCTTCAAGGGCAAACACCGCAACGGCTGGACCCAAGAGCGTATTTTCCAGCTGTTTCCCCGCCTGGCCGAGCGCAAGGCCCATCGCGGCAGCCAGCTTTCCGGCGGCGAGCGCCAGATGCTGGCAATCGGGCGCGCGCTGATGATCGACCCCGAGCTGATCCTGATGGACGAGCCCTCCGAAGGTCTCGCGCCGGTCGTGATCCGGCAGCTCGAGGACATCCTGCTGGAGCTCAAGCACGAAAATTTGTCGATCCTGCTGGTCGAGCAGAACCTCTACAGCGCGCTTGCCGTCGCCGACCGCATCTACATTCTGGAAACCGGACGCATCGTCCACGAGAGCGTCAAGGACAGCGCGCAACCGGAGCTGTTGCGGAAACATCTGGGCGTACGCTGAGGCTCGGGTCGTCATCCCGGGCCCGAGCACTGTAAAATCCGAGTTCGCGCGCTATCGCGCGCGCCACGGAATGACGCGGACCTCAGGTGCCTCCGACTTTGCCGCTGATCACCGGGCCGAACAGCTGCCAAGTGTCGCCGGTGAAGCGGCCCATCTGCATCTGCTCGATCGGAGCAAAATCGCCCGGGCTGGTGTCGACCGCGATTCCCGGCAGCAGCATGTCGAGCTGGAAGCCGCTCAGGTTGGCCGCCTGCTTCATGACGTTTTCGCGGGTGAGGTCGTCGCCGCACTGCTTGAGCACCTGAACGAGGGTCTGGGCGACCAGTTGGCCGTAAACGGTGAAGCCGTTGGTGCGGTCGCCGTCCGGGTAATATTTCTCCATGAAGGCGACCCATTCCTTGAAGCCGGGATCGTCCTTCCAGGTCGGATCGGTCGGCTCCTTCAAGTAGCTCGCGCTGAGCGCATCCTTGGCATTCTCGAGACCGGCCGGTTTGAGGACGCCGCCGATCGATGCCGATACGTTGTTGAGCAAGTGCAGCGGCTTCCAGCCGATCTCCGCGGACTTCTTGATGGCCTGGGCGGCGAATTTCGGCGTCGTCACGTTGAAGAAGACATCGGCTCCGGACGCCTTCAGGCTAATCATCTGAGAATCGATGGTGGGATCAGAGGCCTCGTACGGCAGCTCGGCAACGATCTGCATCTTTCCCGCGAGACCGTCTTTGAGGCCCTTGACATAGTCTTTGCCGTAGTCGTCGTTCTGAAACAGGATGGCAATCTTGCCGTTCGGACGATTGTCGAGCAGATATTTGGCGTAGACGCGGGACTCGCTCTGATAGCTCGGCTGGAATCCGATGGTCCACGGAAAATGCTGCGGATCGTTCCATTTGGTGGCGCCGGTCGCGACGAACAACTGCGGCACCTTCTTGGCGTTCAGGTATTTCTGAATCGCGGTGTTGGATGGCGTGCCGAGCGGATTGAAGACCAGCAGCACTTCGTCGCTCTCGATGAGCTTGCGCACCTGCTCGACCGTCTTCGGCGGACTATAGGCATCGTCGTAAGAAATGAAGTTGACCTTGCGCCCGTTGATCCCGCCTTCGGCGTTGACCTTGTTGAAATACGTCGCCTCCGTCTTGCCGATCACGCCGTAGGCCGAGGCCGGCCCGCTGTACGGCATGGTGTTGCCGATCTTGATCTCGGCATCGCTCGCGCCGGGATCGTATTTCTTCTGGGCGGCAGCCGGAGCTGCGGCCAGGCCCATGAGCGCAAGGGCGAACACGGCCGCCTTGCAACCGTCGTTCAATCCCATCTCTTCCTCCTGGTTTCTTCACCGCTGCCGCGGCTTGCCATCAGCCACGCGGCGCGCGCGGTGACGCGCCAAAGCCGGTTCGACAGCGGTGTCATAGCACCAGCTTGACGGGTTTGCGCCGAGCGTCAAGTCGCAAACGCGCGGCGTTCCTTCAATCAAAGATTGATCGTGATCGCGGTTCAATCGTGCTGATCGAAATTTCTCCCTCGGCCATTTCATTCCTCATGTCGCTTCATTCCTCATGTCGCTTGAAAGGCCCACGCGCCGTAGCCGACGACGCGGTCGCGCTCCCCCGCAGTATCTCCGGAGTTGCACAACGCCAGCCGGCGCGCGCTGAGCCCGCGCTTGCCGGTCTCCACGAGCAGGCCGGCGACCGGCAGGAACCCGCAGGCACGCGCCGGGCTCAACGCCGCCCAGTCCCCGTGCTCGATGGCCGCGGCGGTTTCCGCATCGAGCCGCCGCGCCTCGCCGTATCCGTGATAATGCGACAGGTCCGAGCTGACGACGAGCAGCGTCTCCGGGCCGCCCCAGAGCCGGGCGAGAACGTCGGCGACCTCTCTCGGCGTGGCATCGCCGACCACGAGCGGCACCAGCGTGAAAGACGAAAGCACCAGCTGCAGGAACGGCAGCTCGACCTCGAGCGCATGCTCCGGCGCGTGCGGGGCATCGGCTTCGCTCACGAACGGCAGATCGGCCAGGGCCGCCAGCGCCTCCTGGTCCACGGGGACGCGACCGAGCGGGGTCTCGAACGCGCCGGCCGTCGGCACGGCAACGCCGCGTAGCCGCACGTAATGGGCCGGCCCGATCAGCACCACGCGTTCGACGTTCTCCGCTTGGGTTTGGAGCGCGGCGAACGCGCTCGCCGCCACCCGGCCGGAATAGACGTATCCGGCGTGCGGCGCGATCAGCGCCTTGGGGACGCCGGGATGTCCGGGCACGCCGGCCAGGAGCGCCGCGACCTCGGCCCGAAGCCGCCCCGGATCCCTCGGATAGAACGCGCCCGCGACGGCCGCGGGCCGCACGGAGGGCATTTCCGACGCCGTTCGCATTGCTTGGCCGCCGCGCGACACCCAGATATATCCAGGCACAAATCCAGTATAATCCAGGTCGGAGCCAAGTCGGTCCCATGATGGATCAATTCTTTGCCGGCGCCCCGGGCCGTTATTGGCACAAGCTCGAGGACGGCCGCATCCAGTGCGATCTCTGCCCGCGCTATTGCCGGCTCAATGAGGGCCAGCGCGGGCTATGCTACGTGCGGGCGCGGCACGAGGATGCCATCGTGCTCACGACCTACGGACGCTCGTCCGGTTTCTGCATCGATCCGATCGAGAAGAAGCCGCTCAACCATTTCCTGCCCGGCACCCCGGTGCTCTCGTTCGGCACGGCGGGCTGCAATCTCACCTGCAAGTTCTGCCAGAACTGGGACATTTCCAAAGCGCGCGACTTCGACCGATTGCAGAACCAGGCTTCTCCCGAGGCCATCGCGCAGGCCGCGGTCGCGAGCGGCTCACGCTCGGTCGCCTTCACCTACAACGATCCGGTGATCTTTCTCGAATATGCGATCGACGTCGCGCAAGCCTGCCGCGAGCGCGGGATCAAGACGGTCGCGGTGAGCGCCGGCTACATCTGCCCGGAGCCGCGGATCGAGTTCTTCCGCCACATGGATGCCGCGAACATCGACCTCAAGGGCTTCACCGAGAGCTTCTACAAGAACCTGTGCTCGGCACGGCTCGGCCCCGCGCTCGACACCTTGGAATATCTCAAACACGAAACCGATGTGTGGTTCGAGATCACCACGCTGCTGATCCCAGGCGAGAACGATTCGCCGGTGGAAATCGAAGCGCTCAGCCGCTGGGTGATGGAGCATTTGGGCCCGGACGTGCCGCTGCATTTCACCGCGTTCCATCCGGATTGGAAGATGCTGGACAAGCCGCCGACGCCGCCCGCGACACTGCGTCTGGCGCGGCGCATCGGATTGGAGCACGGGCTGCGCTATGTGTTCACCGGCAACATTCACGATCCCGACGGCCAAAGCACGTATTGCCATCGCTGCAACGAGCTGCTGATCGGCCGGGACTGGTACGACCTGACTGCCTGGAATCTCGATGCCGACGGCCGTTGCGCGCATTGCGGCGCTGCATGCCCCGGCGTATTCCAAGCCACGCCCGGGAATTGGGGTCGCCGGCGGCAAGCCGTCAGGGTCGCCGCGACCCAGGTGCGAATGCCCTCTTGAGCTGATAAGATGCCGAGCCGGCTTCGGCGACGCGAAAAAGGTGAGCCATGCCCCATCCCTACGTTCCTCACGGCGTGATTCCGGCAGTGCTGTTGCCGTTCGACTCGGATCTCTCGATCGATCAGGTAGCGTTCCGCAAGCATCTGCGCGACGTCGCGGCGACCGAAGGCCTCTCGGCCGTCACCATCAACGCGCATTCGACCGAAGTCGCCTCGTGCGCGTTCGAGGAGCAGCGCAAGGTGCTCGATATCGCACGGGACGAGATCGGCGCCCGGCTGCCGCTCGTCAACGGCGTGTGGGCGGACGGCAGCCTCGAAGCCGCTCGGATCGCCCGCATGGCGAGCGCCGGCGGGGCCTCGGCGCTCCTGGTATTCCCGCCCGCGCCGTTCACGCTCGGCCAATCGCCGCAGATGGCGCTCGCGCATTTTTCGCGCATCGCGGAAGCAAGCGATCTGCCGATCATCGTCTTCCAATATCCGATCGCGACCGGACAGGGCTATCCGCCGGACACGCTGCTGCGGATGTGTGAGGAGATCCCGAACATCCGCGCCATCAAGGATTGGTGCGGGAACCTGCAGCAGCACGAATGGCACGTGCGCACGCTGCAAAGCCTGGCGCGCCCGGTCAACGTGCTTTCCACGCACAGCGCCTGGCTGTTGAGCTCGCTGGTGCTCGGCTGCAATGGCCTGCTCTCCGGGAGCGGCAGCGTGATCCCCGATCTGCAGTCGGCGCTGTTCCGCGCCGTTCGCAGCAACGATCTTGCGGAAGCGCGGCGCATCAACGATCGCATCTACCCGCTCGCTCGGGTGTTCTATGCCGAGCCGTGGGCCGACATGCACAACCGCATGAAGGAGGCGCTGGTGCTGCTCGGCCGCCAGAAGCGCGCCGTGGTGCGGCCGCCGCTGACCGGGCTCGGGGATGCCGAGATCGCCCGCATTCGCCAGGCCTTGGTCGATTCCGGGCTGCTGCGCCGGGAGCCCGGCCGTGACGCCGCATGAAATGCCTAGACCCGCCCGATGCTTGAATGTGCCCATGAAATCCCGTTTGCTGA
>DASWCW010000135.1:0-35275 GCA_036395835.1 Xanthobacteraceae bacterium | reverse complement strand
CGCGGAATGGCATTGTGGGCCGCGCGCAAGGCCGCGGACCAGCGCTCGCGCAAATCGTGGAAATACGGCTCGCCCGGCTCGATCCGGTAGGCGAGCTCGGCCGTGCAGGTGTCACGCCGCATGACGATCAGGTCGATCGGCATGCCGACCCCGATGTTGGACCGCATGGTCGAATCCATGGAGATCAGCCCGATCTTCAGCGCGTCGTAGAGATCGATGCCGTGGGTGATGGCGCGATCGAGAATCGGCTTGCCGTACTTGTGCTCGCCGATCTGCAGGTACGGGGTGTCGGTGGTGCATTCGATGAAATTGCCGGCGCTGTAGATCATGTAGAGCCGCAGCCTGTCGCCCTTCATCTGGCCGCCGAACAGGAAGGATACGTCGAATTGCACGTCGGAGGCTTCGAGCGCCTTGCCCTCGCGCTCGTGAACCTGGTGAAGCGCGCGGCCGACGCGTTGCGCCGCCTGGAACATGGTCGGCGCATTGAGCAGCGTCTCGGACTCCCCGGTCTGCGGATGAGTCAAGCCTTCGTTGAGCGTGCTCACGACCGACTGGCTCAGCCCCAGATTGCCCGATGACGCCAGCGCCAGAACGCGCTCGCCGGGGATGCCGAACACGTGCAGCTTGCGGAAGGTGGAGACGTTGTCGAGCCCGGCATTGGTGCGCGTATCCGCGATCATGACCAGACCGTCGCGAACCAGAATTCCGCAGCAATAGGTCATCGGCACGTCCTCGCCCGGGCTCCCCATGCGCCGGGCTCGACCCGCGCTTATACCGATCCCGCACGGAGCACCGCAATCAGTCCTGCATCTGGCGAGCGGCTTGGTCGACACGCAGGGCGACCGTCAGCGCTTCGGCACCGCCGCCGTAGCGGCTGCCGCGGACCGGCGCGGCGCCGAGATAGTCGAGTCCGATCGCCACCCGCACGTGCGCGTCGGTCGGGCAAATGCCGTTCGCCGGGTCGAACCCGGTCCAGCCGAGCTCGGGAACATGGGCTTCCACCCAGGCATGCCCCGCCTCCTGCAGCACCAGGCCGTCGGCGCGCCGGAAATAACCGCCCGCATAGCGCGCCGGAATACCCAGCGTTCGCGCGACCGCGATAAAGATGTGGGCGTGGTCCTGGCAGACGCCGCGCCGGAGCGCGAAGGCCTCGCTCGCGGTCGTGGCCGCATGGGTCGGCTCGGTGTCGTACACGACATCGCGGTGCAGCCGCTCGAGGAGCGCGTGCAGAATGGCGAGCGCGTCATCCCCGGCTTGGTCACGAAGCGCCCGGGCATAATCGGCAATCGCGGGATCCGCCGTCGTCAGCGCCGTCTCGCGCAGAAACAGCGTCGGCGGAAAGCGCTCGATCGCACCGCGGACGAGGCCCTGGGTGTCCTCGGTCTCGACCTCGCCCTCCACCAGCACCGCGAGCTCGGTGAACGGGCCGGCCGCCGCGAACGTGTGAGTGAGATTGCCGAACGCGTCCTCGTGGCTGTCGAGCCGGCACTCCTGCGACAGGTCGATGCGCCAGTCGGTGACATACTGGCCATCATGGTTGCGCGGGGTCAGGCGGAGCACCTGAATGACGCCCGCCGGCGGGCTCTCGTAGCGGTAAGTAGTCTCGTGGGAGATCCGAATACGCATGCGGCAAGCAGAGACTGATTCGGCAATTACATCAAATATTGCCGGGCGATGGTGGCGCCCAGCCGATTGTTGTCGGCGACGAACTCGTTGATGAATTCGTGCAGCCCGCTCTGGAAGATCTCGTCCATCCGGCTGTTCTCGAGCCGGGCGCGGACGGCGCGCGCCTGGCGCTGGGCCGGCCCCTGGCGGCCATAGGCGCGGGCGATGTGGTCGAGGTTGCGGGCCAAATTCTCGTAGCAGCTCGCCAGCGAGCGCGGCATCTGGTCATTGAGGATGAGCAGATCGGCGATCAACCAGGGTTTGAGGCTCTCGCGATAGACCCAGTGATAGGCGGTCAGCGCCGAGACCGAGCGTAGCATCGTCGCCCATTGAAAATAATCGAGCGGGCCGCCCACGTGCTGCTGGGCAGGCAGCAGCAGATGATATTTTACGTCGAGAATGCGCGCGGTGTTGTCGGCACGCTCGATGAACACCCCGAGCCGCGTGAACCAATAGGCATCATTGCGCAGCATGGTCCGATAGGCCGAGCCATCGAACCGCAACGAGGATTCCTGCACCAGGCGCAGGAAGCGGGCGATCTCGTCGCGCGTGCGCGAGCCGGCGCCGAAGCCCTTGATCTCGAGCCACGCGCCGTTGATCGCGTCCCACATCTCCATGGTCAGCGCGGTGCGCACCGCCCGCGCATTGGTGCGCGCGATCTCGAAACAATGGCGGATCGAGGAGGGATTGGCGGTCGAGAACGCCAGGAATTCGGTGACGTTCTCCTCGTTGGCGTCGTTATAGACCGCAAAGAACGCCGCGGCGCAGCCCGCGGTCGACAGCGCGGATTCCCATTCGTTGGTCGAGCCGGCGTAGCCGACCGGCAGGGTCGCCACCCGATGCGTCGCCTCGAGGATGCGCGCCAGATATTCGGCGCGCTCGACATAGCGCGACAGCCAGTAGAGGTTCTCGGCGGTGCGGGCGAGCATGGCCTATCCGTCCAGCACCCAGGTATCCTTGGTGCCGCCGCCCTGGCTCGAATTGACGACCAGCGAGCCCGGCTCGAGCGCCACGCGGGTGAGCCCGCCGGGCACGATGCGCACGCGATCGCGCCCCATGAGCACGAACGGTCGCAGGTCGACGTGGCGCGGGGCCAGTCCTTCTTGCACGCAGGTCGGACAGGTCGAAAGCGCGAGCGTCGGCTGGGCGATGAAACCGTGCGGCTGGCGCTCGAGTTTGGCGCGGAAGGCGGCAAGCGTGCCGCGATCGGCCTTCGGTCCGATCATCATGCCGTAACCGCCGGAGCCGTGCACCTCCTTGACCACCAGCTCGGGAAGATGGTCGAGCACATAGGCGAGATCCTCGCGGTTGCGGCAACAATAGGTCGGCACGTTGTGCAGGATCGGCGCTTCGCCGAGATAGAACTTCAGGATCGCCGGCATGTAGCTGTACACCGCCTTGTCGTCGGCGATGCCGGATCCGACCGCGTTGGCGAGGGTGACGTTCCCGGCGGCATAGGCCGACATCAGCCCGGGCACGCCGAGCAGCGAGTCGGGGCGGAACGCCAGCGGATCGAGGAAATCGTCGTCGACGCGCCGGTAAACGACGTCGACGCGCTTGAGGCCCTCGGTCGTGCGCATGAACACGACCTCGTCGCGGACCAGAAGATCGCGGCCTTCGACCAGCTCGACGCCGAGCTTGTCGGCCAGGAACGAGTGCTCGTAATAGGCCGAATTGAACACGCCGGGGGTAAGCAGCACGACAGTGGGATCGCGCGAGGCGCTCGCCGGCGCCACCGATTTGAGCGTCGCCAAGAGCTCGTCCGGATAATTCTCGACCGGCGCCACCCGGTGCCGGGAAAACAGATCCGGAAACAGGCGCAGCATGATCTCGCGGTTCTCCAACATGTAGGAGACGCCGGAGGGGGTGCGGGCATTGTCCTCGAGCACGTAAAAGGTGTCGGCGTCGACCCGCACGATATCGATGCCGGCGATGAGCACATAGAGATCGTGCGGCACTTTCTGGCCGTTCATCTCCGGGCGGAACACCGGATTGCGGAAGATCAGATCCTCCGGAACGATTCCGGCGCGCAAGATCTCCCGCTGCGAATACACGTCCTTGAGGAAGAGATTGAGGGCGCGCACGCGCTGCTCCAATCCGCGGGCAAGCGTGGCCCATTCCGCACCGGATAGAATCCGCGGGATGACATCGAACGGGATCAGGCGCTCCTGCGCCTCGGCCTCGCCGTGAACCGCGAAGGTGATGCCGATGCGCCGGAACAGCAGCTCGGCCTCGCGCCGGCGCTGGAGCAGCCCTTCCGGGGACATGCTGTCGAGCCAGCGGGCGAGCTCGGCATAGGCGGGACGAATTGCGCCGTCGCCGCCTCCCCGCATCTCATCGAACGCGGACGCCATGACCGGCCTTTGCCCGGCTTCGGCCGCAGTCGCTATCCCATCGATGCGCCCTCCCCGGCGGTCGTAACTTCGCGCTTCGCGGCTCGCCAGACGAACCTATCTGCAAGCGCCGCGCCAGGCAAAAGTACCGCGCCGGCCGCGGAAAGAACCGCGGGCTGCCCAGGATTTGGGCAATCGGCGGATGAATGGGCGGGCCGCTCCGCTGCAATGGTGGCGCCTGCAGGCGCGTGGTACGCTGCCGCCCGCCCGATTGCGGGCTGCGGATCGCATCTACCGGCGGGGGATCGAATGCGGCGGCGAGATTTCATCATGCTGCTCGGCGGCGGCGCCATCGCTTGGCCGCGCGTGGTCGCCGCCCAAAACCCGGTTCACCGCATCGGGTTGCTCAGCTCCGGAATGCCGCTTCCCGAGAACAGCCCGCTAGCCATTACGCTCACTCGCCGGCTCAAAGAGCACGGCTATGAGCTTGGTAGGAACCTGATCCTCGAGCGCCGCGGCGCAGAAGGGCACCCCGACCGCCTGCCGCGCCTCCTCGAAGAATTGGTGGCGAGCAAGGTCGATGTGCTCATTACGCTGGGTTACCCTCCGGCGGCCGTCGCCCAAAGGGGGACGACGATTCCGGTCGTGGTCTTCGGCGCCGGCGATCCGGTCGGCACCGGGTTGGTCGCGAGCCTCGCGCGACCCGGCGGCAATTTGACCGGAATTTCGGACGTATCGGCGGAAGTCACGCCCAAGCGGATGGAGCTGCTCAAGCAGATTGCGCCGCGGCTGCGCAAAGTAGCGATGCTGTGGAACGCCGACGATCTGGGGATGACGCTACGGTATCGGGCGTCGGAAACCGGAGCGCAAGCGCTCGGCATCAGCGTGCAGGCGCTGGGCGTGCGCGAGCCCAACGATTTCGAGCAGGCGTTCGCGGCCATGAAGAGCGACATGCCGGACGGCATCCTCATGGTCTCCGACGCGCTCACCCTTCTCAACCGCAAACGGGTGTTCGAGTTCGCGGCGGCACATCGGCTGCCGGCTGTCTATGAGGACGACCGTTACGTCCGCGACGGCGGCTTGATGTCATACGGTCCCGACCAGAGCGAAAGTTTTGTCCGCGTGGCCGCCCTCGTGGATCGCATTCTAAAAGGAGCGAAGCCCGCGGAGCTGCCATTCGAGCAGCCGACGCGGTTTCGGTTCGTCCTCAACCTGAATACCGCGAAGTCGCTTGGTCTGGAGGTTCCTCCAACGCTGCTTGCGCTGGCGGACGAGGTGGTCGAGTAAGATCTCACGCGCCCGCGAGCAGGCGCGCGCGCGTAGAATTCCAGTAGCGCCGCCTCATGCCGCGCGCAGCGGCTCGATGCGCTCGAGCTTCTTGCCGAGATTGTCGGTCGCGCGCTCGAGATCATACTGGGCCTGAAGACCCATCCAGAAGGACGCCGTCGTTCCGAAATAGCGCGCAAGCCGTAATGCAGTATCGGCCGTCACCGGCGTCTCCTCACGCACCAGCCGCTCGATTCGGGTCCGCGGAACGCCGACTGCTTTTGCCACTGCGTAAGCGGTCAGCTTCGTGGGCCGCAAGAAATCCTCCCGCAGCACTTCGCCTGGATGAACGGGCGGGAGCTTCTTTCCCATGGTTCTTCCTCTCACACGGATCGCGCTGCTTTGCTAGTGATAATCGGTAATCTCGACTTCCTCCGGGCCTTCATGCGACCAACGAAAAACAATCCGCCACTGATCATTGACCCGGATCGAATGTTTCCCTGCAAGGCTGCCTCTCAACGATTCAAGACGATTGCCGGGTGGAGCGGCCAGGTCCTTGAGCTCTGCGGCATTGTTCAACTGAACGAGTTTGCGGCGGGCGATCTTCGCCACATCCGGAGGAAACCCTTTCGGCACTTGACGACCGGAGAGGATCAGCTCGGCCCATTTGCCCCTGAAGCTTCGGATCATGATCCCGGTCTTCGGTCCGCATTGGTATCGTATTGTGATACCAATTGTCAACGAATTCCGCTGTGTCATCGCATCAGCGTTTCGTTCGCCCGTAACCCAGCGCGCCGATGATTTCCGCCACGATCTCGCGCGGGCTCGGCTCGATCGACACCGTGACGGGATGCTCGTCGCGGCTTGGCTCTTCCAGCGCCTCGAACTGGCTCGCAAGCAGGCGCGCGGGCATGAAATGCTCGTGCCGCGTGGCGATGCGGCGCGCGATCAGCGATGCGTCGCCCTTGAGATAGACGAGGCGCACGTCCGGCCTCTCCCCGATCAGGATGGCGCGATAGCGCCGCTTCAACGCCGAGCAGGCGACGATGCCGTGGCGGCCGGCGGCACGTGCTTCGTCGATCCAGCGCGCGATCGCGCGAAGCCACGGCCAGCGGTCTTCGTCGGTCAACGCGATGCCGCGGTGCATCTTCTCGACGTTCGCCGCGGGATGAAACCAATCGCCGTCCTCGAATTCCCAGCCGAGCTGCCGCGCGAGCTCGTTGGCGATCGTGGTCTTGCCCGATCCGGAAACGCCCATGATGACGAGGACGGCGGGCGCAAGATGCTGGCCGTTCATGACGGCGCCGCGGCGCGGTCGGCGAACCATGCGATGTCGCCGGCCGGGTGCACGCGAGCGGCGGGCAATTCCGGATCGCCCGCAAGCGCGCGGGAGAGAATTTCGCGCTTGCTCGCGCCTGCGACCAGGAAGGCAACGGTTCGGCTGCTATCGAGCGCCGGATAGGTCAAGGTCAGCCGCGGCTCCAAACCCGGCGGCTCCACGCCGAGCACCCAGCGTTCGGTCTCGGCGAGTGCGGGCGTGCCGGGAAACAGCGAGGCGGTATGTCCGTCCTGACCGAGGCCGAGCAAAGTCACGTCGAACAGCGGACGTCCGGGATCCAGACGGTCCTCGCCGTAGAAATTCTTCAGAACCGCCTCGTAGGCCGCCGCGGCATCCGCCAAGGACAGGCCTTCGGTCGGGATCGGATGGATGTTCTCGCGCGGGATCGGAGCGACCGCGAGCAGCGCCTCGTCGACCATGCGGAAATTGCTGTCAGGATGGTCCGGCGGAACGAAGCGCTCGTCGCCCCAGAACCAGTGCACATCGTCCCAGGGAAATCGGGTCACCACGGGGGGCACGGTCAACACTTCGTAGAGGCGGCGCGGCGTCGAGCCGCCGGCCAGGCAGACGGCGCAGGTGCCGCCGCGCTCCTGAATCCTGCCGAGCAGCCATTGGGCAACGCCCCTCGCCAGCGCCTCGGGAGTATCGAAGCGCCGGAGCTGCGGCGCGCTCGCCTTCGCGCTTCGCCCCACGCTCACGGCGCGCCGTCCGGCGCGGACACCGCAGCCGCGCGGGCAGCGGCGCGCGGCAGAATCCAGCGCTCGACCGCGACCGCGAACCCGTCCTCCTCGTTGCTCATGCTGACGAAATCCGCGGCGTCCCGGACTTGGCGTTCGGCATTGCCCATCGCGACCGCCAGCCCCGATACCGCAAACATCGCCACGTCGTTGCGGCCGTCACCGATCGTGGCGATCGCCGACGCCGGAACGTCGAGCAGCTGCGAAAGCCGCTGCACCGCGTGGCCCTTGTTGGCGAGCGGATGAGTCACGTCGAGATAATAAAGCTGCGATCGGGCGACGGTCGCGTTTGCCCCGAGCTCGGCCGCGAGCTCGCGTTCGCAGCGCGCCAGAAGCTCGAAATCCTTGCTGACGCCGACGATCTTGTAGGCGCGGTCGACCGCGCCCGGACGATCGAAACTTGCCAGGACCGTGGGCGCGGTCTGAATCGTGCGGATCTCGTGATCGACGTAGGCGCCCTCCGCATCCAGCACGAGCCAATGCTTTTCGGTATGGATCCACAGTTCCGCGCCTTGGCGGGCCAGAAACTCGATGCTCCGCCGCGCGATCTCCACCGGCACGGCGTTGCCCTCGATCGGTTCGAGGCGATCGGGCGAGACGATGAGCCCGCCGTTGAAGGCCGCAATGGGCGTCTCGAGCTGCAGCGGCTCGATCAGCATGCGCATGCCGAACGCCGGCCGGCTGCTGGTTACGGCGAACGCCATGCCGGCCTCTTGCACGGCGCGCGCCGCGGTTCGCACGCGCGGCGTCAGCCGCTTGTCGTCGGTGACGAGCGTCCCGTCCACATCCGAGACCACCAATCGGATCCCGGCCGGCGAGAGTCGCGCCGCGGACATCGCGCCTCCTAGATCTCGCGCCACTCGCGGCGGCTGCGCGACAGCAATTCGGAGGCGGCGTCCGGCCCGTCGCTGCCCGCTGCGTAGAAGCTCAGTCCCTCGGCGCGCTCCCGCCACGCGTCGAGAATCGGCTGCACCACCCGCCAGCCCGCTTCGATCTCATCGGCGCGCCGGAATAGCGTGGGATCGCCGATCATGCAGTCGTAGATCAGCGTCTCGTATCCGGTGTTCGGCGCGGCATCGAAATAATCCTGGTACTTGAAATCCATGCGCACGCCGTCGATGCGGATGCTGGGCCCGGGAATCTTGGCGTTGAACTGCAGCGAGGCGCCTTCATCGGGCTGGATCCGCAGCACCAACAGATTCTGCGCAAGGCGCTCGACCGGCGTATCGCGAAACATCGCGAACGGCGCGTGCTTGAACTTGACGGCGATCTCGGTCCTGCGCGCGGCGAGCGCCTTGCCGGTGCGCAGATAGAACGGCACCCCCGCCCAGCGCCAATTGTCGAGCATGAGCCGCATGGCCACGAATGTCTCGGTGGTGCTGTTGCGGTCGACCCCCGCGGCATCGCGATAGGCGATCACCGCCTCACCCCTCACCTGGCCCGCCGTGTATTGCCCGCGCACTACGTCGGAGAGCGCCGCTTGCGCGCGCGGCCGGTGGATGGCTTCGATCGCCTTGCTCTTCTCGGTGCGCACCGCATTGGCCTCGAAACAGATCGGCGGCTCCATCGCGGTCAGCGACAGCAGCTGGAAGAGATGGCTCGGCACCATGTCGCGCAATGCGCCGACGCGCTCGTAGAACTTGCCGCGGGATTCCACGGAAACCGTCTCCGTGACCGTGATCTGCACGTGATCGATATGCTCGCGATTCCACAGCGGCTCGAACAGGCCATTGGCGAACCGCAGCACCATGATGTTCTGAACGGTTTCCTTTCCCAGATAATGGTCGATGCGATAGATCTGGGGCTCGGAGAAGATCGACAGCAGTTTCCGATTGAGCTCCCGCGACGAATCGAGATCGGTTCCGAACGGCTTTTCGACTATGAGGCGACGCCAGCCACGGTCCTCGCGCGCGAGACCCGATCTGCCGAGATGGTCTGCGACCGTCGCGAACACATTTGGCGGCGTCGCCAGGTAGAACACGCAATTGCCGCCGGTCGCGGCATCGCGCTCCACCGCGGTCAGCCGGTCGCAGAGCCGACGGTACGTCGCGTCATCATTGAAGTCGCCGCACACGTAGGAGAACGTTTCCAGCAGCCGGTCGGCCACGCCTGGTTTGATCTCGCCGGTCGCGAACTCGCGCAGTGCAGCTCGCATCGTGTCCCGAAACTGCCCGTCCGACATCTCGGCGCGGGCGAGCCCGATCACGGCAAAATGCTCCGGCAGCAGGCGCTCGGCCGCGAGGTTGTACAGCGCCGGCACCAGCAGCCGCTTGGTGAGGTCCCCCGCCGCCCCGAAGATGACGAAGGTGCACGGATCGGGCGGACGAGGCCGGTCCTGCCGGGCGGCAGTCTCTCGCGCCGCAACGTCCATCACGAGCCTCGCGCCTTCGGCTCGACGTGGCCGCCAAAGCCCTTGCGCATCGCCGAGAGCATGCGGTCGGCAAAGCTCTTTTCCTCGCGCGAGCGGAAGCGGGCGTAGAGCGCGGCGGACAGCACATTGGCGGGGACGGCGGAATCGATCGCCGCCATCAAGGTCCAGCGGCCCTCTCCGGAATCCTCGACATAGCCTTCGAAGCTTTCGAGCTTCGCATCGGAGGCGAGCGCGGTCGCGGTGAGATCCAGAAGCCAGGACGAGACGACGCTGCCGCGGCGCCAAACTTCGGCGATATCGGCGAGATCGAGCTCGTAGCGCTCGACGCCCGGGCGTTCCGCAGCCGCGCGCAGAATGCTGAAACCCTCGGCATAGGCCTGCATCAGGCCGTACTCGATCCCGTTGTGGATCATCTTCACGAAATGCCCGGACCCGGAGGGGCCGCAATGGATGTAACCGGATTCCGCTCTTCGATCGCGGCCGTCGCGACCCGGCGTGCGCGGGATGTTGCCCGGCCCGGGCGCGAGCGCGGCAAAAATCGGATCGAGCCGGAGCACTGCTTCGGTATCTCCGCCGATCATCATGCAATAGCCGCGCTCGAGGCCCCACACGCCGCCGCTGGTGCCGACATCGACGTAATGGATGCCGCGCGTCTGCAGCGCCTGGGCGCGCCGGATGTCGTCCTTATAGAGGGAATTGCCGCCGTCGATGACGACGTCGCCCGGGTCCATCAGCCGGCAGAGCTCGCTCACGGTGTCCTCAGTCGGCCGGCCCGCCGGCAGCATCACCCAGACCGCACGCGGCTTGTCGAGCTTCGAGACGAGGTCCTGCAGCGAGCTCGATGCAATCGCTCCCTCGCGCGCGAGCGCATCCACCGGACCGCGCGTGCGGTTGAAGACGACGCAGCGATGTCCGTTTCGCATCAGCCGCCGGACGAGATTGGCACCCATTCGGCCGAGCCCGACCATACCGAGTTGCATGGGGCTTGCTCCTCAGCTCAACGCGGGCTCGGCAGCCGCGCCGAGCGCGGCCAGTCCCGCGCTGACGTCTTCCACGATGTGCGCCCGCAGCACGCGGCGGCCGCGCTCGGCGAGCACGCGAAAGTCGCCTCGTGCCTGCGCGGCCTTGACCACACCGAAACTCGCTTTGCGGCCGGGAATTTCCAGGTCGAGCGCGTCCTTGCAGGTAACCTGCAGAAAGACGCCGCTGTTGGGCCCGCCTTTGTAAGCCTGTCCGGTCGAGTGCAGAAAGCGCGGCCCGAACCCGACGCAGGTCGCGATGTGCTTGCGGTCGCGGATCGCGGTCCGCAGCCGTTGCAGCGATGTAACGTGCGCATCGTTGCGCTCGAGATAGGCGAGCACGGCAAAATAATCGCCGGCGCGGATGCGGGCGAAATGCGCGCCCAGCCAGCTCTCGAGCGTGTCGCCGGCGCCCGCCGCCTCGAGCGCGCGCGCGTTGGCATCATCGGTGAACAGTGCGATGCCGTTCTGCTCGCATACCGCGCTCTCGGCCGAAACCGATCCTTCCCTCTCGTAGGCATCGGTAAGCTCGCGGGTAGCGATTTTGCTCGCTTCCACGTCGGGCTGATCGAACGGATTGATCCCGATCAGGGCGCCGGCAACGGCAGTCGCGATCTCCCAGCGGAAGAATTCCTGCCCGAGGAAACCGGCATTTTGCATACTCAGGCGCACGAGCGGTTGCCCGGCTTTTTGCAGGGCCCCAATCGCGCGGTCCTGCGCCGGCTCGGGTCTCTGCAAATCGCGCAGATAGATGAACACCCGATCCGAACCGTACACGACGGGTTCGCCCAGCGGCTCGGCATCGACCGGAATCAGGCCCTTGCCGTTCTTGCCGGTGGATTCCGCCAGCAGCTGCTCCGCCCAGGCACCGAAATCGCCGACCGAGGGCGAGGCCACGATCGTGACCTTGTCGCGCCCGCGGCGCGCCAGCACGCCGAGCGCAAGCCCGAGCCGGACGCCGGGATTTTCCGCGGGCGGAACGTCGCCACCGCAGGCGCGCACCATGGCGCGGGCGCGTTCGAGAAAAACCCGCACGTCGTGCCCGCACGCCGCGAGCGGCACCATGCCGAAATTCGATAGCACCGAATAGCGCCCGCCGATGCCCGGCACGCCGGGAAAAATCCGGCGGAAGCCTCCTTGCTCCGCGACTTTCTGCAGGCGCGAGCCCGGATCGGTGACGGCCACGAACTGCTTGCCTGCCTGCCGCTCGCCAACGAGCGCACAGACGAGCGACCAGAAATAATCGAGGAAGATGTTGGGCTCGAGCGTGGTGCCCGACTTGCTCGACGCGATGAACAGCGTGCGCTTTGGATCGATCCCGTCCTCCAGCGCGCGGATCTGCCGAGGATCGGTCGAATCGAGCACATGAAGCGCCGGAAACCCGGCAGCCGAGCCCAGCGATCGTGCAAGCACCTCGGGGCCCAGGCTCGATCCGCCCATGCCGAGCAGCAGAACATCGCGGAAATTTTCCGCGCGAACTTCCCGCGTGAAGGAAGTCAGCGGTTCGATCTGCTCGAGCTGCACGTCGACGATATTCAACCAGTCGAGCCATTTACTTTCGTCATGTCCGGTCCACAGCTTCGCGTCCTTGCGCCAGAGCCGGCCGACCTTGCCCTCGGCGCGCCAAGCCTCCTGGACCTCGCCGAGCTCGGCTTCGAGCTCGTCACCGAGCAAGATCCCCTGCTCATCGAGGCTCGGGTCCGGCTTCGCGCGCAGCGCCTGGGAGGGATTCATGCTGCTTTCCATTTCGAAATCTGGGCCTTGGCCGCCGCCGCGATCGCGTCCGGCGTGAAGCCGAAGTGCCTCATCAAATCCTTGGCCGGCGCCGAGGCGCCGAAGCCGTGCATGCCGATCCTGGCGCCCTCAGGCCCGACGTAACGTTCCCATCCTAATGTGGCGGCAGCCTCGACGGATACGCGCGCCCTGATCGCGACCGGCAATACGTTCTCGCGATAGCTTTCGTCCTGGTCCTCGAACAGCTCCCAGGACGGAAGGCTGACCACGCGGGCCGCAAGTCCCTGCGATTGCAGCATGTCCTGGGCGGCGATGCACACCGGCACTTCACTGCCGGTGCCGATCAGGATCACGTCGGGTTTCCGGCCGGGAGCCTCGGACAATATGTAGCCTCCGCGCGCCAGTCCCGATGCGGGCGCATAACGGCTGCGGTCGAGGGTCGGCAGCGCCTGGCGGCTCAGCACCAGGCAGGCAGGGCGGTGCTTCTGGTTCACGATCACCCGCCAGGCCTCCACGACTTCATTGGCGTCGGCGGGACGGATCGTGACCAGCCCCGGAATCGCCCGCAATCCGGCCAGCTGCTCGATCGGCTGATGCGTGGGGCCGTCTTCGCCCAGCCCGATCGAATCGTGGGTGAAGACGTAAATGACCGGCAGCCGCATCAGCGCCGCGAGCCGGATCGAGGCTTTCATGTAGTCGGAAAAGATCAGGAAGGTCGCGCCGAATGGCCGCAGCCGGCTGACCGCAAACCCGCTGAGAATGGCGCCCATCGCGTGCTCGCGAATGCCGAAATGCAAATTGCGTCCGGGGCTCCCCGGTGCGAAATCGCCGGCGCCCTCGAACGTCAAAGGCGTCTTGGTCGACACGCCGAGATCGCCGGCGCCGCCGATGAGCCACGGATAGTGCCGGGCGATGGCATTGAGCACCTTGCCGCCCGATGCCCGGGTCGCGACCCCTTTGGCATCGGCCGGGAAGGCGGCAAGCTCGGCATCCCAGCCGTCCGGGACATCGCCCCGCCCGATGCTCTTCAGACGCGCGGCAAGGTCGGGATAGCGAGCTTGGTACGTTTCGGAAAGCCGGTTCCACTCTTGCCGTGCCTGCTTGCCGCGCTCGCCGATACGGTGGCGGAAATGTTCGTAGACTCCGTCCGGAACCAGGAAATGCGCGTCCTCGGGCCAGCCGTAGCTGCGCTTGGCGAGCCTGACTTCCTCTTCTCCCAGCGGCTCGCCGTGCGCGGCCGCGGTGTCCTGCTTCGTCGGCGCGCCGTAACCGATGTGGCTATCGACGATGATCAGGCTCGGGCGGTCGTGCTCCGACTGGAACATCGCCAGTGCCTGCTCGATGCTTTCGATGTGGTTGGCGTCGGGAACGTGAAACACCGCCCAGCCGTAGCCGTGGAAGCGGGTGCCGACGTCCTCGCTGAACGCGAGCGCGGTATCGCCCTCGATGGTGATGTGATTGTTGTCGTAGATCCAGCACAGGTTCGACAGCTTGAGGTGACCGGCGATGGAGGCGGCTTCGCTCGCCACCCCTTCCATCAGATCCCCGTCGCTGCAAAAGACATAGATGTTGCAGTCGATCAGCGGAAATTGAGGACGATTGAATTCCGCGGCGAGCCAGCGTTGCGCCATCGCCATGCCCACGCCGTTGCCGCAGCCTTGGCCCAGGGGGCCGGTCGTGGTCTCGACGCCGGCGGTGTGGCCGTATTCCGGATGACCGGGGCAGCGGCTGCCGAGCTGGCGAAACGCCTTGATGTCGTCGAGGGTGACGGCGGGCCTGCCGTGCTCGTCCTTCACCTGCGCGAGGTGGAGCAGCGCGTAGAGCAGCATGGAGGCGTGCCCGTTCGAAAGCACGAAACGGTCGCGGTTGATCCACTGCGGATCCTCGCAATCGAACCGAAGCAGGTCCTGCCACAGGGTATAGGCGACCGGGGCGAGCGCCATCGGCGTCCCGGGATGCCCGGACTTCGCCTTCTCGACCGCATCCATCGCCAACGTGCGGATGGTGTCGATGGCGAGCCGGTCGAGGTTGTGCCGTTCGGTCGCAGCCTGCTGCGGGCTCCGCGCGGCATAGCCTGTCGAGGTCTTGCTGCTCATCGAAATGCTTCTCGCCATCTCATGGTGGCAGCTCGGGGCGGAGAAGCACCCCCGCCGTAAACCTGAGCATCCGACCAAAAGTTCCGAGGCTCCATGGGGGTAGCCCTGGGCCTCGGCGACGGATACATCGCTCGGCCGTGCAGACTCCGACAAACGTCATCTTTCCACCTGCCGCGGCCGGCCTTTTTCATCGATGGCCACATAAGTGAAATTGCCTTCGGTCACCAGAATGCGACCGGTCTCGTTGCGCCGGATCACCCAGGCCTCGACCCGCACCGTAATCGAAGTGGTGCCGGTCCGGATCAAGCCGGCATAGACGCACACCACGTCGCCGACATAGACCGGCTTGCGGAACGTCATGGCATCGACCGCGATGGTCACGCAGCGCCCCTTGGCGATCTTGGAGGCGAAGATGCCGCCCGCGATGTCCATTTGGCCGAGCACCCAGCCGCCGAAAATGTCGCCGTTCTGATTGGTGTCGGCCGGCATTGCCAGCGTGCGGATGGAAAGCTCGCCGCGAGGCTCGTGCGGCGCAGCCTCGGTGCGGACGTCTTGGGTTTGCGCCATGGCAAGATCAGTTGATGCGGGAGTTGGGAGCGGTACTCAGAGGTCGCGCACTTCGCCTGCGCGATCTTCCGTCCTCGGCTTGGCCGGCGATTCGCGCAGCAGATCGTCGAGATCGAGCCGGCGCGTGATCATGTCGAGCTTGCCGTCCGGCGTCCGCGGCCAAAGCTGCTGCGGCCGGTCGCAATAGAGCTCGACCCCGTTCTGGTCGGGATCGCGCAGATAGAGCGCCTCGCTCACGCCGTGATCCGAGGCGCCGTCGAGCCGAATGCCCGCCTTGATCAAGCGGCACAGCGCGTCCGCGAGCGCGGCGCGGGTCGGATAGAGGATCGCGAGATGATAGAGCCCGGTCGTCCCGGGCGGCGGCGGCGATCCGCCGAGACTCTCCCAGGTGTTGATCGCGATGTGGTGGTGATAGCCGCCGGCCGACACGAAGGCGGCACCGCTGCGCCGCTGCGTCAACTCGAAGCCGAGCACGCCGCAATAGAATTTCAGCGCCCGCTCGAGATCGGCGACTTTCAGGTGCACATGCCCGATCCGCACCCCGCGATCGATCGGATGCGGCGTAAGGGTTTTTCGGGCTTCGGCCGTCTGCTCGGAACTGCTCATGACGCGGCTCCTGGTGTTGGCTCCATCTATGGCCGCCGAGGCGCTGTTGCCATTACGCCGCATGCGATTGGCGCAGGCGTTCGATCGCCATATCGCGCAGCTTGTTGCGTTGGATTTTCGTGCCGTTCGCGCTCTGCGTCACCGGAAACGCATCGAGGAACCAGACCCGCGCCGGCACCTTGAAGCCGGCCATGATCGACGCTGCGGCCGAGATGATCTCGCTTTCGCGCGGAGCGGGGCCATCGGCCGGTATCACGAAGGCGGCGCAACGCATCTGGCCATCGAGCTCTATGCCGATCACCTGGGCGTCCGCCACCGCGGGGATCCGCTTCAAGGCGTCCTCGATCTCGACCGGGCTCACCAAAAAACCGCCGAGCCGGATGGCATCGCCGCGTCGGGTCTCGAACACGAAGCTGCCGTCGGCGCGCAGGCGGCCGATGTCGCCGGTGCGGAAAAAGCCGTCGGGACGCATCGCCGCCGCGGTGGCTTCGGGATCGTTGCAATAGCCGGCGAACAGGCTCGGCGCGCGGATCTCGATCTCGCCGCTGCGGCCGGTCTCGACCAGCTCGCCGCTGTCGACGTCGCGAATGCGGATCTCGGCATCGGCGCCCGCGACCGGCAGCCCGCCGGGCTCGATCCTCTGCTCCAGCGGCAAGGCAAGCGGCTGAAACGCGAACAGCGCCTGGGCCTCGCTCGAGCCGTAAAGACCCACCAGCGGGATACGCCGCTCCCAGCCGGCTTTGCCGAGCTCGGCACTGCCGGGCTGGAACGCCGCGTAACCAAACAGGCGCAGGTGAGGAAACGGGTCGTGGCCCGGCGCGAGCTCCATCATGCGGCGGGCCATCTCGTCGCTGCCGAACAAATGGCTGATCCGATGCCGCGCCACGAGCTCGACGGCGCCGTGCGCCTCGAAGGTGTCCATGATCACCGCAGGCGCGCCGGCCGAGAGCGCGCCGAGCACGAGATCGAAGCCGAACACGCCGCAGAACGGGATCGCGGCCAGCACGCGGCTTTCCGGCGCATCGAGCCCGAAGCCGCGGGCAACGGCTCGGGCGTGATAGGCGACCGATCGCTGCGGATGCATGACGAGCTTCGGACCTTTGGTCGTGCCGGACGTCGTGAACAGCGCGACGATCGCCTCGGGATCGGAGCGATCCGGCACCTCGGGAAGCCGACGCTCGAAGGCGTCGAATGCGACGGTCGGCTTGCCGAGCACCTTGGGGGGAACCGCGGAGCCGGGGCGGATCACGGCGACCTGCTTGAGCGATTGCGCCGCCGCCGCGTCGACCTCGGCCAGAATCGCCGGAAAATCGATCTTCTTGAACGAGGGCTCGAGCACCAGCATGCGTGCGCCGGAGCGGCGCAGCACATGCTCGAGCTCGGCCGCCCGGAAGCGGGTGTTGACCGCGACCAGCGCCGCGCCGATCCGCGCGAGCCCGAACAGCAGCGCCAGCCATTCGACCCGGTTCACCAGCCAGACCGCAACCCGATCCCCGCAGCGCACGCCTTGCGCCGTCAACCAGGCGGCGGTCTTGCAGCAAAGCGCATCGAATTCGGCATGGGTGATGGGCCTCTCGCCGTCGATGAAGGCGGGCGCGTCCGGCCGCTCGGCGAGATGCCGATCGAGCAACGCGGGAAGGGTCGAATGGGGCGTCATCGACATCGCCTCGGCGCGGCGGGTGACCAAGATGGCCTGGACTGTTATTGAATGCCGGCAACGCCAATGAGGATGACCGATGGCCGGCATGGAGGGCAAGCTCTGCGTCATCACCGGCGCGACCTCCGGGATCGGGCTGGTCACGGCGGAGCGGCTCGCCGCCAAGGGGGCCCGGCTCGTGCTGGTCGGGCGCGACCCGGCGCGGGGCGAAGCGGCGCGCGTGCGGATCAAGGCCCGGGCGCCGCGGGCCGAGGTGAGCGTGCATTACGCCGATCTCGCGCGGCTCGATGCGCTGCGCACGCTCGCGGCCGGCCTCAACGCGCTCTCCCGCATCGACGTGCTGATCAACAACGCCGGCGCCATGTTCTGGCGGCGCCAGGTCACCGCGGACGGGCTCGAGCGCACGTTCGCGCTGAACCACATGGCCTATTTCGTGCTCACCGCGCTGTTGCGCGACAGGCTCGTGGCCTCCTCCCCTGCCCGCATCGTCAATGTCGCATCCGACGCGCATCGCGGCGCGAGGCTTGATTTCGGCGACCTGCAAAGCGCGCGCGGCTACAGCGGGATGCGGGCGTATTCGCGTTCCAAGCTCTGCAACATCTTGTTCACGCGCGAGCTGGCGCGGCGGCTCGCAGGCAGCGGCGTCACGGCCAATTGCCTGCATCCAGGCTTCGTCAACAGCCGGTTCGGCGACAACAATCCCGGCGTGGTCGGGGTGGGAACGCGGATCGTGAAACAAATGTTCGCGATCTCGCCGGAGCGCGGCGCGGAGACCCCGGCCTATCTCGCGAGCTCGCCCGAGGTCGAAGGCAAGACCGGCGGCTATTACGACCGCTGCGCGCCGAAAGCTCCCTCGCCGGAAGCGCGGGACGACGCGGCCGCACGGCGGCTATGGGAGGAGAGCGCGCGGATTGCGGGGGTGGGGCCGTAAGAGAATTCGAAAAGCAGAGCAAAAAGGCAAAACGCGCCACAAGTGTTTCGCCCAGCATAGGTTTGCAGATAAGCGTATGCCTATTGCACCGGACATTGCGTCGAGCCGTAGGCGTCGTTGAGGAACCGCGCGAGGCGAAGTCCGGCCACTCCCAGCTGGCGGTCGAGCGTCGGCAACACCTTGCGGTAATAATCGTCGTCCAAAACCTTGTCGGCGGGCGTGAGCGCCCAAATCATCTGCGCCGCCCGATGGGTCCCCAGCGCCCAATCGAGCGGAGTGCCTCCATCGATTCCCGGCTGTGCCGCCTCTTTGCTCCTGAGCCAACCGGCCTCGAGCCGGTCGACATAGGTTCCCCACGCCCAGACCGTCTTGGTGATCAGATTGGTGTCCCACGCCGCGTGCAAATTGGTGTCGATCGGCTTGGGCCGGCAATTTCGTTTGCAGGTCAGCCCGTTCATGTTCACCACGACCGCAATGTCGTTGCCGCCCCGGTCCTCCAGGACCGTGTGCAGCGGCTGATGAATGTCGCCGAGGAAATGCACGGCGAATTTCAGCGCCTCGAGCTTCTGCTCGCCGGCCGCGCACCGCAGCTCGGTCTTGAGCCGATCGAGCTCCGCGACGACGCAGTCCCCCTTCGGGCTCGGCGCGCATTGGCTCGCCGGATCGAACTGATCGGAGCCGATCGGGATGTCGACGAAGTGCCAATTGTAGGTCTCGGGCGCGAGTTCCCGCACGTCGTCGGCCCAACTCGCGATGGATGCCAGCGAATGCCCGCGGCTCAGTACGCGCTCCACCGCATCGGCGGCTCCGGGGCTCAGGCGCCGTTGCGCGATTTCGGCGACGATGGAGTGGCCTTCCTGGTCCCAGGCGAATGCCTGGCCGCAGCCGAGGCCCGCGACTAGCGCGAGATATCCGACTGCCAGCACCACGTCCGGCCGCGATACAAAGCTGCGTGTTCTTCCCATAGCTGCCTCCTCCGGGCCCGACACAACCGGCAGAAAAGGATACGTCAAGCGAAGGCGCCGTCCAGCAGCCATCGCCCCGTGTAATCGCCGGCATGCTATGGTCCGGCCGCAATGGCTCATCGGAAGCGGATCGGTTAGGCCTTCGGGTGGCCAGCTTGTCACGAAGGAGCGCACGCATCATGTCGATCAAACCGCTGTTCACCGCGACCGCGACCGCCATCGGCGGCCGCAACGGCCATACCGAGGCGAGCGACCACTCGGTCGCGGTCGACCTTTCCGTACCGAAGCAGATGGGCGGCCCCGGCAAGCCCGGCACCACCACGCCGGAGCATCTGTTCGCGGCCGGCTACGCCGCTTGTTTCGGCGGCGCCCTCGATTATGTCGCCAAGCAGCAGAACAAGAATGCGCAGGGCGCGACCGTGACTTGCGCGGTTTCGATCGGACCGCGTGACGGCGGCGGCTTCGGCCTCGCGGTCAAGCTCAACATCAAGGACAAGAGCCTGCCCAAGTCGGAGCTCGTCGCGCTCGTCAATGAAGCGCACGAAAAGATCTGCCCGTATTCCCACGCGACGCGCGGCAACGTCGAGGTGGGGCTCGAGGTCGAGGGAGCGTAGGCACGATTCTGGTAGGAAGCGCGGGGCAAGACCGGCGGTTCTGCTGCGCGCGGTCAAGCTCGATTTCGCGATCGTCCGCGCTTGCGCAAATCGCGCCGGAGCGATCAGCAGACGCGCATCCCGGAACGCGGCCGGCGTCCGCTTGCGCCGTTTTGCTCAGAAACCGATTCAAATTTGCAGACGACCAGACCCGCAATTGCTCGAATCGCTTGCGGCACACCGCCGAACCGAGAATCGAACATGGGCTGAAGGCGTTTATTCGAGGCGAACTGCCGCCCCCCGCCCGAAGCGGATGTGCCGGTCCGGCGCCTCGATCTGCGATACACGGAACTCCCGCAGGCTGAGCAAGTTGAGGTCTTTTCGACGACCCCAGCGGGGTCGCGGCCGCCTCGGATGAGACAGGGCTCGGCCCTTCCCCCAAGCAATCAGCCCAGAGATGTCGCGCCTGATCGAAGACTACGGACTGATCGGCAATGCCCGCACCGGGGCGCTCGTGCACCGCGACGGCTCGATCGACTGGCTGTGCCTGCCGCGATTCGATTCGCCCGCCTGTTTGCCGCGCTGCTCGGCACCGTCGAGAACGGCCGATGGATCGTCGGCCCGGCCGAGCCGCCGACGCGAACGTCGCGCCGCTATCTTCCGAATACCGCGATCCTGGAGACGCGGTTCGAGACTGCCGGCGGAGCCGTTACCGTCATCGACTTCATGCCGCAGCCGCCGGACGAGCACCAGATCGACCTGGTGCGTCTGGTGCGCGGCGAGACCGGATCAGTCAAGATGCGGACCGAGCTGGTGTTCCGGTTCGATTACGGCCGCACCGTGCCCTGGGTCCGGCGCCGCACCTACGGGCTGAGCGCCATCGTCGGCCCCGACGAGGTGCTGCTGCGCACCGACGTGCCGCTGCGCGGCGAGGACTTCACCACCCGCGGCGAGTTCGACGTCGGCGCCGGCGAGACGGTCGCCTTCGTGATGAGCTGGCGCCAATCCCACCGGGCGAACGTCATCTACCGCGAGCCCGAGGACCTGCTGCGGGCCACCGAGAGCCTGCAGCGGGCGTGGACGTCGCGGTGCGGCGCCGAGGGACCGTGGCACGAGGCGGTGATGCGCTCGCTGATCACGCTCAAGCTGCTGACGTATTTCCCGACCGGCGGCATCCTGGCGGCGCCCACCACCTCGCTGCCGGAAACGATCGGCGGCATGCGCAACTGGGATTACCGCGCCTGCTGGATCCGCGACGCGACGTTCTCGCTCTACGCCTTCATCTCCGGCGGCTATCTCGAGGAGGCCCGCGCCTGGCGGGAATGGCTGCTGCGCGCGGCGGCCGGCCGGCCGGCCCGAGGAGCTGCAGATCATGTACGGGCCCGCCGGGGAACGCCATCTCGAGGAGCGCGAGCTTCCCTGGCTCGCCGGCTACGAGGACAGCCGACCGGTGCGGATCGGCAATGAAGCGCACCGTCAGCTGCAGCTCGACGTCTACGGCGAGCTGATGGACGTGCTCTATGCCGCCGAGACCTTCCGGCTCGAGCCGAGCGCCGATGCCTGGGGCATGCAGCGCGTGTTGCTGGATTTTCTCGAGAGCGCGTGGACGAAACCGGATGCCGGCCTGTGGGAAGTACGCGGCCCGGTGCGGCATTTCACCCACTCCAAGGTGATGGCGTGGGTCGCGTTCGATCGCGCGGTGAAATTCGTCGAGCGCTCGAGCCTGCCCGGCCCGGTCGAGCGCTGGCGCGCGCTGCGCGAGAAAATCTGCGACGAGGTTTGCAAGCACGGCTTCAGCCCGGCCCGCAACGCCTTCGTGCAGTCCTATGGGTCGGACGACCTCGACGCGGCGCTGCTGCTGTTGCCGCAAGTCGGATTCCTGCCGGCGACCGATCCGCGCATCATCGGCACCGTCGAAGCTGTCCAACGGGAACTCATGCTCGACGGGCTCGTGCTGCGGTATCGGCCGCAACGCATCAACGACGGCTTGCCGGGTGAGGAAGGCGCGTTCCTGGCATGCAGCTTCTGGCTGGCCGATGCCTTGGCGATGATCGGACGCTATGACGAGGCGAAGGCGATGTTCGAACGGCTCCTGGAGCTGCGCAACGATCTCGGCCTGCTGGCCGAGGAATACGACCCGCGCGCCAAGCGGTTTCTCGGCAATTTCCCCCAGGCGTTCTCCCACGTGGCGCTCATCAACACCGCGAACAATCTGATGCCCGGCGTCGGCCCTTCCGAGCGTCGCGCGGCATAGCGTAGATGCAGTGCGGTGGGTCAAGCGAAGCGCGACCTGCCGTTGCGCGGTGGCATTTCGCTAGGCTCGACCCACCTCGCGAATCCAGCTGACCGATCCGGCAAATGTGGCGTAAGCTCCCCCGCGGCGGGTGCCACAGCCGCCCGACATATCGGAGAGCGAATAACAACAGGGCATCCGACTTAGATCCGGAGGGAGGAGCTCATGCGCACGAGCAGACTTTCGCGACGACGTTTCCTCGCCACGACCGCGGCCGCTTCGGCCCTGATCGCCATGCCGCATGTCCGCGGCGCCCATGCGGCCGGCAAGCTCTCGGTCGGCCTCTGGGACCATTGGGTGCCGGGCGCCAACAAGGCCATGACCGAGATCTGCGAAGCCTGGGCCACGAAGGAGAAGGTCGATCTGGCAATCGATTACTTCTCGACGCAGGGCAGCAAGCTGCAGCTCACCATCGCGGTCGAGGCGCAGGCGAAGTCCGGTCACGACATCATGGATTTTTCGGCCTGGGAGCCGGCGCAGCATGCGAACTCGCTCGAGCCGGTCGACGACGTCATGCGCGAGGTTCTGGCGAGAAACGGACCCGTCGATGCGGTCATGGATTACCTCGCCAAGCCCGGCGGCCAATGGCTCGTGGTGCCGGGCATCCGCGGCACCTTGCTGCTGTGCTCCTGCTCGCGGTTCGATCTCCTGAAGCAGCACGCCGGCATCGATATCCTGTCGATGTACCCGGCCGGGGCGGAGCCGACCAAAGCCGCCGACGGCTGGACCTGGGAGGCCTTCCTCACCGCGGCCGAGCAATGCCACAAGGCCGGATATCCGTTCGGGCTGCCGCTGGGGGCCACGACCGACACCATCGACTGGGTGGGACCGCTGTTCCACGCCTTCGGCGCCGACCTGGTCGACGCGAGCGGCAAGCTGACGGTCAAGTCCGACGCCGTACGGCAGGTGCTCGACTACAGCAAACGACTGGCCGCGTTTCTGCCGCCCGACGTGAGCGCGTGGGACAACAGCTCCAACAACAAATGGCTCATCTCCGGCAAGGGCGCCTTGATCTTCAATCCGCCGAGCGCGTGGGCGGTGGCCAAGCGCGATGCCCCGCAGGTCGCGGAGAAACTGTGGACGCATGGGATGCCGAAAGGGCCGCGCGGCCGCTTCGTCGCCATGCTGCCCCGGTTCCAGGGACTGTGGAACTTCTCCAAGAACAAGTCCGCCGCCAAGAGCCTCATGCTGCACGTGTCGAGCCGCGAAGCCGCGGAAAAACTGGTGGCCGCCTGTCAAGGCTACGATCTGCCGCCGTTCGTCAAATTCAGCGACTTCAAGACCTGGGACGAGGAAGGCCCGCCGAAGGGCACGCTCTCGCATTATCCCAACAAGGGCGACCAGGTCCCGATGATCCCGGGCGCGCCGGCGTCGCCGCTGATCGCCGCGCAGATCTACAATCAGGCTGTCATGCCGAAGATGATCCTCAAGGTCGCGCAAGGCGAGCCGATGGAAAAGACGCTGGCCTGGGCCGAGAACGAGGTCGAGGGCTTCATGCGCACGTGAAGCCGCGCGGGACCCCACGAGGCGTCGTAGGGTGGGTCAATCGAAGCGCGACCCACCCTCGCCAGATCATGGTGGGCTTCGCTGCGCTCAAACCACCGTACAGCATCGACACCCGCGGGATTCTCCATCATGAAATTGGGCATCCTGTTGCGCACCGAGGCAGGCGTCGGCCTCGACATGAACCTGATCCTGGAGGCCGAGCGGCTCGGCTACGATTCCGCCTGGACCGGCGAGGCCTACGGCGGCGATGCGGTCACGCCGATCGCCTGGATGCTGGCGCGCACGACGAAGATCAAGGGCGGCACCGGCATCATGCAGATGCCGGCGCGCACGCCGACCTGCGCGGCGATGACCGCGATGAGCCTGCAGGCGCTTTCGGGCGGACGCTTTCTCTGCGGCATCGGGCCCTCGGGGCCGCAGGTGGTCGAGGGCTGGCATGGCCAGCCGTACGGCAAGCCGCTGACGCGGACCAAAGAGTACGTGTCGATCATCCGCCAAGTGTTCGCGCGCAAGGGGCCGCTCGAGCACCGCGGCGAGCACTACCAGATCCCGTATACAGGCGCGGGCGCGACCGGGCTCGGCAAGCCGCTCAAGAGCATCCTGCATCCGGACCCGGACTTGAAGATCTACACCGCTTCGATTTCCCCTGCCGGGCTGAGGACCGCCGGCGCAGTCGCGGACGGCACCCTTCCCTTCCTGATGTCACCCGAGAAGGCCGAACGGATCGTCGATCCGGTGCGGGAGGGCATGGCGAAATCCGGCAAGACGCTCGCCCAGTTCGATATCGCGCCTTACGTGCGCATCCGCATGGGCGACGACATCGAGATCTGCCGCAACGCGATCCGGCCGCAGCTCGCGCTCTACATCGGTGGCATGGGGGCGCGGAACAAGAATTTCTACAACGATCTCGTCAAGCGCATGGGCTATGAGGCCGCCGCGACCGAGATCCAGGATCTGTTCCTTGCCGGCAAGCGCGAGGCGGCGGCTGCCGCCGTGCCCGATGCGCTCATCGACGAGACCTCGCTCGTCGGCCCGAAACAGCGCATCCAGGATCGGCTGCAGGCCTGGAAGGCGATCGCAAAGGAGAACCAGGTCGGCACGCTGCTGCTCGGCGGCGTCACGATCGATTCCGCGCGCGTGGTGGCCGAAGCCATCTTGTGACGCGACCCGCGGACGCGGAGCCGCTTGGCGCGTTGAGCGGGCCGCAGATCCGCCGGCGAAGGAGGCGCGATGCTCGAACTGATCATCCGGGGCGGCGACGTGGTGACGCCCCACGGCGTCGAAACCTGCGACGTCGCCGTTTCCGGCGAGACCATCGCGGCGATTGCCACTCCCGGCGCACTCTCGACGCAATCCGCGGAGCGCGTGATCGACGCGACGGGCCGCATCGTCATGCCGGGCGGCATCGATCCGCACGTGCATCTCAAGCACGTATGGATGAAGCCCGACGGCACGCCGCTGATCACGGCCGGGCCCGAACAGGTCGGCCGCGCCGCGCTCCATGGCGGCACCACGACGCTGATCGATTTTGCGTACTGGCGCGAAGGCGGCACGGCGCTGCAGGCGATCGAGGCGCGCGACAAGGACTTCGTCGGGAAAAGCCCGTGCGACTGGTCCTATCACATCATGCTGCACTCCGAGCCGCCGCCCGAATTCTCGGATGAGCTCGCGGAGGCGATCCAGGCCGGCTATCCGACGCTGAAGATCTTCACCACGAATATCCTGCCCTCGCGCTCCGGACGCATGATCGATTTCGGCGACATCTGGGAGGCGTTCCAGGTGCTGGCGAAGCATGGCGGACTCGGCGTCATCCACGCCGAGGACAACGACATCGTCATGCACATGTACGCCAAGCTCATCCGCGAAGGCCGAGTCGGCTTCGAGCATCTCGCCGAGGTGCACAACCAGCTCTCGGAGGACTTGAGCTTCCATCGCGTGCTCCGGCTCGCCGAAAGCGTGCCGGGCACCGCGCTCTACATGATGCACATCTCCGCCGCCACCGGTGTTGCCGCCGTCGCCGAGGCGCGCCGCAAAGGCTTGCCGATCTACGGCGAGACGCTGCACCAGTACATGCTCTACTCGGCCGCGGACTACAAGCGCCCGAACGGGCAGATCTATCACACCTATCCTTCGCTCAAATCGGAGGAGGATCAGAAAACGTTGTGGGATGCCACCCGCGCCGGCTCGATCCATTGCATCGCCACCGACGAGCTCTGCTGCACGCTCAAAGACAAGACGGTGGGCAATCGCATCGACGACACCACCGGCGGCAACTCGGGCGTCGAGCCGCGGCTCGGCGTCATGTATGCTGAGATGGTCGCGCGGCGCGGCTACTCGCTGCCGCAGTATGTCGATCTCGTCTCGACCAATGCCGCGAAAATCATGGGTCTCTACCCCCGCAAGGGCGCGATCGCGGTCGGCAGCGATGCCGACATCGCGATTCTCGATCCGACTCGGCGCGGCAAGGTGCGGGCCGCGGACCTGCACGAGACCGACTACACGCCTTGGGAGGGCCACGACATCTTCGCCTGGCCGGCGGTGACGATCCTGCGCGGCAAGATCATGGTCGAGAACGGCAAATATTTCGCAAGCCCGAAGGACGGCCGCTATCTCAAGCGCAAGATTCCGGCGGAGATCCTGCGAGGACCCGCGCTGTGACCGCGGCGGCCGGCGATCCCGTTTGTGAATTGCTGGCGCAAAGTCTTGCGGTCTGGCGAGTTGCGGGCGGCGTCGAGCGCACGAGCGGCGGAGCCATCCTCGTTCGCGCCGGCGCGAGCGAGATCTGCATCGAGCGGGCGCCGAAAAATCTGCCGTTCCGCTGGATGGTGAGCGTGGACGGCCGCAAGCGCGGCGCGATCTCGCTGCTTGGGGTGTTGCGCCAGGTGCGCGCGGCGCTCGATCCCGGCTACGCTGCGAATCGCGTGCGCGTCGCCGTCTCGCCGTTGGTGCCGTCGTGATCCCGGTTGCGATCCTGACCGGCTTTCTCGGCAGCGGCAAGACGACCCTCTTGCGCCATTTGCTGCGCCAGCCCGAGTTCTCGCGCACCGCCGTCCTCATCAACGAATTCGGCGAGATCGGACTCGATCACGAGCTCGTCGAGACGAGCCACGACAGCTTCATCGAGCTCGCCACCGGATGCCTGTGCTGCAAGATCCGAAACGATCTCGCACAGACGCTCGACGACATGCTGCGCCGCCGCGATCGCGGCGAGCTTCCGCCATTCGATCGCGTCGTAATCGAGACAAGCGGGCTCGCGGACCCGGCGCCGATCCTGCAAACCTTGATGACCGACCTGAAGATCGCCGGCCGCCTGGTGCTCGGCGGCGTCATCACGACGGTCGATGCTGTGAACGGCTCCGACACGCTCGATCGCGAAGAAATTTCCGTAAAGCAGGTCGCTTTGGCCGATCGCCTGGTGCTCACGAAATCCGATCTCGCGAACGGGGCGCAGCCCGAGTTGCTGGATCGCCTCGCCGGGCTCAATCCCGGCGCGCCGGTGCTACGGGCGCATCACGGCCGGGTCGATCCACGGCGCGTTTTCGATTCCGACGTCTACGACCCGTGCGCCAAATCTCTCGACGCCGGAGCCTGGCTCGCCGAGGAGGCCGCGCAAGAGCACAGCCACGATCGGCATGACGCCGACGTCACGACCTATGCGCTGGTGCGCGAGCAGCCGATCCGGGCCGTGGCGCTGACGTTGTTTCTCGAGGCGCTCGCCGAGCATTGCGGTGCCGATCTGCTGCGCCTGAAAGGCATCGTCAAGGTGGCGGAGTGCCCTGACCGGCCGGCCGTGCTGCACGGCGTTCAGCACGTCTTTCATGCTCCCGCCTGGCTCGAGCGCTGGCCATCGGAGGATCGCCGCAGCCGGATCGTGTTCATCACGCGCGGCATTCCGCGCCGGTGGGTCGAGGCGCTGCTCGACGTGCTGGATGCGGAAGTGGCGGAGACCCAGGCCGATGCCCGCAAATTTTGATCCTGCGCTCCATCAAGATCCGTCGTCCCGGAAGCCGCGAAGCGGCCATCCGGGACCCATGACCGCCGATTTGCAATTCGTCATGATCCGTGGCACGGGCCCCCGCGTTTCGCGGGGACGACGCCGCAGTCGAATTGTTAGGCTGGAAGAGCTACCAGCTTATCAATCGAGCTTCGCGCCGAAGTTCAGCCGCGGATCGAATTCCGGCGACTTTCGGCCGAGCGGCGCCGCCGCGGCACCCGCCGCGCGGGCGAGAAACTGGCCGCTGCCCGGATCCGCATCGAGCTCGCCGTGCTCGACAATGACCGCGCCGCGGCGGATGACCACGACCGGCCAGCCTTTCACGGTACGCCCGGCGTACGGCGTATAACCCGCGCGGTCCACGACCATGGGGTCGCCGAACGTCACCGCGTGATTGGGATCCCAGATCGCGATGTCGGCATCGCCGCCGACCGCGATCGAGCCTTTCCTCGGATGGAGCCCGTAGATCTTCGCCGGCGCGGTCGCGGTCCAGGCGACGAACCGATTGGCGTCGAATCGCCCCTGCGACACCATGGCGTCGAACAGCAGCGGCAGCCGCGCCTGCAGCCCCGGCATGCCGTTCGGGATCTGTTTGAAGCTCGGTTCCTTGTCGGCCGTGAACTTGCCGGTCTCGTCGTAGGCATAGGGCGCATGGTCCGAGGAGACGAGCTGCAAGTCGCCGAGCGAGAGCGCGCGCCACAATGCTTCCTGGTCGGCGGCCTCGCGCAGCGGCGGGCTGCAGATCCATTTGGCGCCCTCCAGTCCCGGGCGATCGAGATCGGCCTTGGTGAGCAGCAGATATTGCGGACAGGTTTCCGCGAACACCTTCAGGCCCTGCGCGCGCGCCTGCCGGATCACCGCGGCGCCCTCCGCGGTCGAGACGTGATAGATCATGATCGGTTGGTCGACGAGCGCCGCGCACGCGATGAGCCGGGTGAACGCCTCGGCTTCCCCGTAGCGCGGATGGGAAATGGCGTGAAACTTCGGCGCGGTGTAGCCGCGCGCGAGCAGCCGCTTGGAAATCCAGGCGATCATGCCGTGGTTCTCGGCATGCACCATCACGAACGCGCCGTTCTCGCGGGCGGCGGCAAGCACGTCGAGCAGCTGCACGTCCTCGATTTTCAGCCGGTCGTAGGTCATGAAGACCTTGATCGAGGCATGTCCCGCCTTGACCAGCGGCGGCAGCTCGTTGCCCAGCACCGTCTCGGTCGGATCGGCGAGGATCATGTGAAAGGCGTAATCGACGACGGCCCCGCGCTCGGCGAGCTTGTGATAATCCTCGACCACCTTGGTAAGGCTCATTCCGACGTGCTGGGCGGCAAACGAGATGACCGTCGTGGTCCCGCCGAACGCGGCCGATGCGGTTGCGCTGTGGAAGCTGTCGGCATTCATCAGCCCGGAGGCCGAGAGCTGCTCGATATGGCAATGGCTGTCGACGCCGCCCGGCATCACCAGCTTGCCGCCGGCGTCGATCTCGCGCCGGCCCTTGTCGAGGCCGCGCCCGATCGCCGCGATCCTCTCACCGCGGATGCCGACGTCGGCCTCGACGGTATCGGTCGCCGTTACCAAGGTGCCGCCGCGGACCACGAGATCGAAAGCTTGCATGGTACCGTCCTTCGTGCGCTTCGCCCGCTAGCGGATAACACAAAGCTCTGATAGGCCGAAGGGCGGCTGGTAAAGGATGGTCACAGGACGAGCCGAGCCATGGCCGAAACCCGCGCGCGCATTCGTGTCGTCAATCCCAATTCCAACGTGGCGGTGACCTGCGGCATCGACGAGGCGCTGGAGTTTTTGCGTTTCGCCGACGGCCCGGAAATCGTCTGCTCCACGCTCGAGCAAGGTCCGTTCGGGATCGAGACGCAGGCCGATGTCGAAAGCGTGACCATGCCGCTGCGCCGGCTGGTCGAGGCCGACAACCAGTCCGATGCGTTCGTCATCGCCTGCTACAGCGATCCGGGGCTCCACCTGTGCCGCGAGGGCACGACCCGGCCGGTGTTCGGCATCGCCGAGTGCGGGGTGCTGACCGCGCTGGCGCGCGCCGAGCGCTTCGGGGTCGTCGCCATCCGTCAGCGCTCGATCCGCCGGCACCTGCGCTATCTGCGGCAGATGGGGCTCGTCGACCGTTTCGCCGGCGAGCGACCGCTCGAAATGTCGGTCGCGGAAAGCGCGGGCGCTGGCACGCTGGCGCGCCTCGTCGAAATCGGCCGTGAGCTCAAGGACGAGGACGGCGCCGACGCGGTCATCCTGGGCTGCGCCGGCATGGCGCGCCACCGCCGGCCGCTCGAAGACGCGCTCGGTATTCCGGTGATCGATCCGACCCAGGCCGCCGTGACCCTGGCGCTCGGTGCCGTGCAGCTCATGCGCTTCTCCTCCCCCTCATAGGGGGAGGTCGGCGAGCCGCAAGGCGGCGAGCCGGGAGGGGGTCGCCATCCCCTCCCGACCGCTTCGCGTCGACCTCCCCTTTTCAAGGGGAGGTGAAGAGCGCTTGGGGCTCGGCCTTCGACACCACCTCGCGACGAAGCTAACTCCTCACCCCTCGGGCGGGATCACGCCGGTCTGGCTGGTGATGCGGCCGTAATGCTCGATGCGGCGGTGGCGCTTGAAATCAAAGATCGTTTCCTTGCCGAACAAGGTCGCATCGAGATCGCAATCGGCAACGATGAGTTCGTCGTCCTCGGTCTTGGCCTCGGCAGCGATCTCGCCATTGGGATCCACGATGATGCTGCCGGCGATCAGCGGATTTCCGTCCTCGACGCCGCCTTTCGCCACCGCGACGACCCAGGTCGAGTTCTGATAGGCGCCCGCCTGCACGCACAGCCGGTTGTGGAACAGGCGCTTCTCGGGCCCTTCGGCGCTGCGCTGCGCATTGAACGAGGGCGTGTTGTAGCCGAGCACGATCAGCTCCACGCCCTGCAGCCCCATGACGCGATAGGTTTCCGGCCAGCGGCGGTCGTTGCAGATGCACATGCCAAAAATGCCGCCAAAAGCCCGCCACACCGGGAAGCCGAGATCGCCCGGCTCGAAATACCGCTTCTCCAGGTGCTGAAAGCTGCGCTGCGGATCGAACTCGGAATGGCCCGGCAGGTGCACCTTGCGGTATTTGCCGACGATCGTTCCCTCGCGATCGACCAGGATCGCAGTGTTGAAATGGCGCCCGTCCGGCGTTAGCTCGGCATAGCCGAACGACATGCCGATGCGATAGCGAGCGGCGCGCTCGAACAGCGGCCGCGTTGCCGCGTTCGGCATCGCGCGCTCGAACCAGGCATCGACCTCGGTCTGGTCCTGCATGTACCAGCGCGGAAAAAACGTGGTGAGGGCGAGCTCCGGATAGACCACGAGGTCGCATTTGTGCTCGTTGGCCTGATCGAGCAGATCGATCATCCGCTTGACGACCACCTGCCGGGTGTCGGCCTTCTGGATGGGGCCCATCTGAGCGGCCCCGACGCGCAATACGCGACTCAACGGCTCCTCCTTCCGTCGTTCCCGACTCACGAAGCGATCCGCCGCTCGAGCCGGCTCACCAGACGCACGATCGGCCACAGCATGACCAGATAGATCGCCGCAGCAAGCACGATGGGCGAAGTGTTGAAGGTGATCGAGCGCGCCATGTCGGCCGAATACAGCAGTTCCGGCAAGGCGACAACGCTGGCAAGCGACGTGAGCTTCACGACCTCGACCGTGTTCGAGATGAGATCGGGCAGCACGTTGCGTATCGCCTGCGGCAGCACGACGTAGATCAGCGCCTGATGCGGCTTGAGGCCCGTCGAGCGCGCCGCGTCCCATTGGCCGCGCCCGACGCTCTCGATGCCGGCGCGGTAGATTTCGCCGTAATAGCTGGAATTGTTCAGCAGAAAGGCGATGGCGACGGCGGCGAGCGGCGAGAGCCGGATGCCGGCGAACGGCAGGCCCGCATAGACGAAGATCAGCAGCACGAGCGGCGGAATCGCGCGGAAGAAATCGATCATGGCGGCCGCGGTCCAGCGCACCGCGCGCGAGCGTGCGAGCGAGAACAGCGCGACGCAGAGCCCGCCGGCGAGCCCGAGCGGAATGACGACCAGGCAGAGCACCAGCGTCTGGCCGAGCCCGGTGAGCACCAGCGGCAACGCCCGGGCCATGATGGCGAAATCGAAGAACTGCTGGAGCAGGGCCTCCATCAGGCCCTCCTCCAGCGGAACCGCGTCTCCAGCCAGCGGCCGAGCACGACGACGGGGATGAACAGGATCACATAGGCGATTGCGCCCATCGTCAGCGGCGTCGCATTGCCGGCGAAGGACTGTCCGGTCGTCGCCTGGCTGAGGATCTCGGAAACCCCGATCACCATTCCGAGCGCGGTGTTCTTGGTGATGGCAAGCGTGCGGTTGGTGATCGGCGCGACCGTCAGCCGCACGGCCTGCGGCAGCACGATGTAGGCCAAAGTGCTGAGAAAGCCGATCCCGGTCGAGCGCGCCGCTTCCCATTGGCCCTTGGGGATCGAGAGAATGCCGGCCCAGAAAATCTCCTCGGCAAACGCCGCGAGCACGCAGGAGAGCACGATCCACAGCACGGCGAACGAAGGCAGGTTGATGCCGATATTGGGCAGCCCGAAATACACCAGCAGCACCAGAACGAGCGGCGGCAGCGCCCGGAACATGTCGACGAAGATCACGATGAGCGCGCTGATCGGCAGGATGCGAAACGTGCGCATGATCGCCAGCACGAGACCGAGCAGAATTCCGGTGATCACCACCGCGGCGGCGATTTCGATCGTGACCGCCATGCCGTCAAGAATGGCTGGCAAATACCGCTGGATCAGTTCCCATTTGAAGAAGGTATCGAGAAAGCGCGACCAGGCATCCATGGCGCTATTCACGTCCCTACCGCGCGATCTCGGCGATGAAGGCTTTCGTGCGCGCTTCGCCCGGGTTCGAGAAAATCTGCTCGGGCGTGCCCTCCTCGACGATCACGCCATGGTCGATGAAGATCACCCGATCGGCGGCGTCGCGCGCAAACCGCATCTCGTGGCTCACGACGAGCATGGTCATGCCGCCGGCCTTGAGTTCGCGCATTACCTTGAGCACGCTGCCGACGAGCTCGGGATCAAGCGCCGAGGTCGGCTCGTCGAACAGCATGATCTTCGGCCCGAGCGCCAACGCTCGCGCGATCGCGACGCGCTGCTGCTGCCCGCCGGAAAGCTCGGCCGGATAGGCGTTGGCCTTTTCGGCGAGACCCACGCGGGCGAGCGCGGCGCGGGCCAGCGTGTCCGCCTCGGCGTGCTTGCGGCCCAGCACCTTGCGCAGCGCCAGCGCCACGTTGCCGAGCGCGCTCATGTGCGGATAGAGATTGAACGACTGGAACACCATCCCGATGCGACGGCGCATGGCATTGATGTCGGTCGATCGCGCCATCAGATCGACGCCGTCGATGCGGATCGACCCGCCGGTCGGTTCCTCGAGGCGGTTGCAGCAGCGCAGCAGCGTGCTCTTGCCCGATCCGGACGGCCCGATGATGAACACGAGCTCCTGCGGCAGGACCGCGAGATCGACCCCGCGCAGCACTTCGAGATGGCCGAAGCTCTTGCGCAGGCCACGAACTTCGAGTATCGGCGGCCGATCATCATTCATCGGCGGTTCGTCCGCCTCACCCGCGGGTCGATCGTATCGGGCGGAAAGCGAGCCGCGCGCGCTTCACCTCTCCGCGCAGGGGAGAGAGCCTGCCCCGGACCCGATCCGGGGTCGGTCCGCACCGAAGGTGAGGACCGGGTGAGAGGGTGACGATCTTTGCGATCAAACAACGACCGTGTCCCCCTCACCCCACCCCTCTCCCCTCCTGGGAGAGGGAATCGTTCGCGGTTAGCTCGGAGCCAAACGTAATGGGCCGGCGCGGGCGGAAGGCGGGACGCGAGCAAGTGCTCATGCAGCCGGCTCAGCCGCACTGCGGCGTGTGCTCGATCGGATCGTAACCCTGCATGTTGGGCACGCCGTAACCCGGGAACACGGTCACGGCCGCGGAGCCCGGCTGCGGATCGACGCCGAACCATTTCTTGTGCATCTTGGCGACCGTGCCGTCGAGCTTCATGCATTCGATCGCGTTCTCGATCTGCTTGCGCAGCTCGGTCGAATCCTTGCGCAGCGGCGCCGACCACACCAGCCCCGTCGAATGATAATACGACAATTCGAGTTGCGGATTGTTCTTCACCGCCCAGGCGATGGCGGTGTTGCCGGCGACATTGGCCTCGGCGCGGCCGGCCAGCACGGCCTGCACCGCATCGGTCTGGGTGCCGAACGATTCCACCTTCCAGCCGATTTTTGCCTCGAGATCGCGCGCCCAGGAATCGTACGCGGATCCCTTGTTCACCGCCACGACCTTGCCCTTGAGATCCTCAAGCTTGTCGATTTTCGCCGCGCCCTTCTTGATGAGGAACTGGAAATCGGTGTTGAGATATCCTTCGGTGAACAGCAGGTTGTCGGCGCGCTCCTTCGTGACGGTCGTCGGAGCCGCGATGAAATCGTAGGTGCCGGCTTGCAGCGCCGGCAACAGGCCGGAGTATTGCGCGGCGTCGATAATGATCTTGCGATTGAGCCGCTTGGCGATCTCGTTGGCGAGGTCGACGTTGAAGCCCTCATAGCCGCCGGAAAGGCTCGGCATCGCGTGCGGCGCAAAGGTGCCGTCGACCGCGGTCCGCAGCGGCGGTTCCTCGGCGAACGCCGGAGCCGCGGCGAACAGCAGCGCCGCCGCCGCCCACGCAAATGCATGTCGTCTCATAAGGATTCTCCACGCAGCAGTTCTTGATCGAGGCGGGTTCCCAACTTATAGCAATCGCTTCGGGACGCACAAGGCAACCGCATGTTCGATACCGAGGCCAAGGGCTTGTGCGTGACCGCCGAAATCGAGTGGATGCTGAATCGTCCGGCCGCGAAGACCGGCCGGGAAATTTGCGCGTTCGGTCCGAGCCACGGCCGCAATCCGCCCGCGGCCGCATAGAACGAAACCAGAGGCGATCCCATGCGGCACGCACTTACGACGATCGCGGTTGTCGCCCTCATCGCGCCCTTCGGTCCCGCGCGGGCCCAGACGCAGACCGAGATATTTCAGCACCTCGATGATCTCGGAAGGAGGAACGAAAAGCTGCAGGAGAGAGTCAGAGCCCTCGAAACTGAAAACAAGGCGCTTCGCGAGCGGCTGCGCCAGCTCGGGGCCGCAGAGCCGAACCCAATGTCCGTCGCGCCCGAGCCTAATCCCATCGCCGGCCAGCCAAAAGTCGACGAGCCGAGCGCGGCGCCCAGGACGCTCCCAGCCCCCTCCCCGCCCGAGGGCGCCCGTGCGGTTTCGCTCGACGCTACGATCGATCTGGATTCGGAGCCGCAGGGCGCACGGGCCGCGACTTCGCTCGGCTCGGGCTGCGAGACCCCGTGCGCCATGGAAATTTCGGCCGATGGGCCGTTCACGGTGACGTTCACCCATCCAGGCTATGCGCCCGCCACGGTCCATGTTCGGATCCAGCCGGGGCAGCCGGGCGTGTCGGACCCCAAGTTCTCGCCGAACCCGGTGTTCGTGCAGCTTACGCAACAAACCAGGAAAAAATCGTCCGCACCGGATCCGCTGAAGCTCGGTCCGGGGCAGTAAG
>DASWCW010000134.1:0-18454 GCA_036395835.1 Xanthobacteraceae bacterium | reverse complement strand
CTCGCCTTCGCGTGGGCGCTCGCGCGCGGCGACGACGTGATCCCGCTCGCGGGCGCGCGCCGGCGCGATCAGCTCGCCGATGCGCTCGGCGCCCTCGAGGTGACGCTGACGCCGGCCGATCTTGCGCGCATCGAGGCCGCGGTGCCGCCCGGCGCGGTCGCCGGCGAGCGCTACGGCGCCGCGCTGATGACCCATCTCGACAGCGAGCGCGGGTAAGCAAGCGCATGCAGGTCCTCGTCATCGGCGCCGGCGTGGTCGGGCTCGCGGTCGCGCGGGCGGCGGCGCTCGCCGGCCACGACGTCGTGGTGGCCGAGAAAACCTCCGGCATCGGCAACGGCGTATCCTCGCGCAACAGCGAGGTCATTCACGCCGGCATGTACTACCCGACCGGCTCGCTGCGCGCGATCCACTGCGCGCGCGGGCGGCGCATGCTTTACGCCTATTGCGCCGCGCACGGCGTGCCGCACCGCAAGTGCGGCAAGCTGATCGTCGCGACGAACGCGGCCGAAGAGATGCAACTCGCCGCGATCGAGCGGCAGGGCGAGGCGAACGGCATCGAGGGGCTCACGATGCTCGATGCGCCCGCGGCGCGGCGGCTCGAGCCGGCGCTCTCCTGCATCGCCGCGCTGCACTCGGCGCAAACCGGCATCATCGACGGTCATGCTTTCATGCTGGCGCTCGAAGGCGATCTCGAGGATCGCGGCGGCATGATCGCGTTCCGGACGCGGATCGAAAAGTTGCATCCGATCCCGCGCGGCTGGGCCGCCCAGTTCGGCGGGCAGGAGCCGGGCCTGCTCGAGATCGACGCGGTGGTGAATGCGGCGGGGCTTTCTGCGCAGGCGCTGGCGCGGGCGACCGAGGGCCATCCGGAAGATCGCGTCCCGCGCCTCGTGTTCGCCAAAGGCAATTATTTCACCTATTCCGGCCGTCCGGCGTTCTCGCGCCTGATCTATCCCACGCCGGTCGACGGCGGGCTCGGCATCCATGTGACGCTCGATTTGTCCGGGCGCATGCGCTTCGGGCCCGACGTCGAGTGGGTCGACCGCGAGTTCTACGACGTGGATCCGCGCCGGGCCGGGCTGTTCTACGCTCGCATTCGCGGTTATTGGCCGCAGCTGCCGGACGACTCGCTGGTGCCGGATTATTCCGGCATTCGCCCCAAGCTGACCGGTCCCGGCGAGAAAGCCGCCGATTTCGTCATCGACGGTCCGGCCGGCCATGGCTTGCCCAGGCTCGTGCATTTGTTCGGAATCGAATCGCCGGGGCTCACCAGCGCGCTCTCGCTCGCCGAGGAAGTCGTCGCCCAGCTCGGGGTGTAACGCGAGGAGCTGAGGCGCGTACCAATAAAACGAACTGCTGAAGTGCAGGCTTGCTCCGGGTCCGCTTACCACCGGATAGCGACCGGGTACCAGGCATGTTGGCAGGTCCGGGTCGTGCCAAACTCGGAAGTAGCGCCCGGCTATTCGACCACCTCGTCGGCGGTGGAAAGCGGGCCTGACGGCAATGTGAGACCGAGCGATTCGGCAGTCTTTAAATTGATGATGAATTCGAATTTGGTTGCCTGCACGACTGGTAGATCTGCTGGTTTTTCGCCCTTGAGAATACGTCCGACGTAGATCCCGGCCAAACGATAGTCGTCCACCAGATTGGTTCCGTAACTCGCAAGTCCACCTGCTTGTACAAACTCCCGCCACTCATAAATGGCTGGCAAACGGTAACGCGCCGCTAGGGCCACGATTTTTTGCCGTTGGCTATAGAAATATGGATCGGAGCCCACGAGCAGCCCGTTGACCCCTTGCTGCGCAAATGCCTCGAACGCTGTCTCGATCTCTTGCTCATTGCTGGCTTTCAACATGATGATCGGCCGGCTCAGCATGAGCCCGCCTTGCGCGATATCTTTCATTTGATTTTCGGCATTGTCGTTTTTTGGATTGATCAAAATACCGAAGATACGGGCGGCGGGGACAAGCTCGGAAAGCAAACCGAGCCGCTTCGCTTCCAATGTTGCCGTAAAGAAGCTCACCCCTGTTATGTTGCCCCCTGGTCGATTGAGGCTTTCTACCAAGCCGAATTGCACGGGGTCGCTGCCGTTTGCGAAGACCACGGGAATAGTGATGCTAGCGGCCTTCGCTGCAAGTGCCGCCTGCACCCCACCAGTTGCCGCGAGTACAGCGACCTCTCGGTTTACGAGTTCAGCGACCATCGCTGGCAGTCGATCATAATGCCCCTCTGCAAAGCGATATTGAATTCCAACATTCCGGCCTTCCACAAAGCCGGTGTCGCTGAGTCCCTTTCTAAATCCATTCACGTGCGGAGATTGCGAACCGCTGCCGAGAAGCCCGATCACTGGCGTGGGAGATTGCTGCGCACACGGCCCCAGCGGCCATGCTGCCGCCGCGCCAATGAGTGCTGCTGCGATAAACTCGTGCCGCTTCATGAGCTTCCCTCGGACCAAGAACCGCACCTACCACATCGTTGAATGGTCGCGTGGCCCGCGTCAAAGCACATTTGGCCGCCAATGTCGCCTATGGGGTCAGATTCGGTCCTTCGGAAGCATCGACCGAGTGACCGCTCTAGCTTCGTAAGCTGACCTGAATTCGCAATCACCGCATGTCGCGGACGTGCGGGAACGGGTACCCGAAAGAAGGCATCCATGTCCCGCTCTGGTCGACACCGAGCGGCGGAGGTCCCGGTCACACAACCTTTCCTCTTGGCCCATCCGAAGGGAGGCATACACTGGCGGTCGCGAGACTTGGCGTAGGCACCGACGAGGTGATCGAATGAGACGGCGGGGGTTCATCACGCTCCTTGGCGGTGCGGCGATCGCATGGCCGATCGGAGTGCTCGCCCAATCGTCAAAGCGGCCTCTCATCGCCTGGCTTTCATTGGGTGCGGAGACAGGCTCCTCGGCATTCACCGGCCCCTTTCTGCAAGGCATGCGAGAACTCGGTTATATCGAAAGCCGCGACTTCGATATCGTGTACCGTTTTGCCGGCGGTTATATGCAGCGGTTGCCCGCGCTTGCGGAAGAGGTGGTTCGTCTCAAGCCGAGCATCATCCTAGCCCCAGCCAGCGGCCCTGCTGTGGCGGCTAAGAAGGCGACAACGACCATTCCGATTGTGGTGCCGGCACTCGCCGACGCGTTGCATTTGGGCTTGGTCGCGAGCGAAGCGCGGCCAGGAGGTAACGTAACGGGGATAACGCCATACGTGGCGGGACTGCCGGCCAAACAAATGGAACTCGCACGTGAAGTCGTCCCTGGCGCAAGCAGGATCGGGATCCTTGCCAACCTCGACGATCCAAAGGCTCCGCCTCAGTTCCAGGAGCTGGAGGCTGCAGGGTCGGCGCTCGAAATCAAGGTCATCGCCGCAGAGGCTAACACCCCCGACGATCTAGACGGTGCATTTCAGAGGCTGGGGACCGAGAGGGTTGATGTGATCATTGTCCTTCAGACCTCAATGCTCGTAAATGAGCGCCCACAAATTGCGGTGCTGGCCGCAGCGAAACGGCTTCCAGCCATCTATGGATATCGCGAACACGTGGAAGCCGGTGGGCTGATCAGCTATGGGGTCAATCTGAGATGGTGCTTTCGCCATGCCGCTGTTTTCGTGCAAAAGATTTTGAAGGGCGCCGCGCCCGGTGATCTGCCAGTCGAGTTTCCGACGGAGGTCGAGTTGGTCATCAATATGAAGACCGCCAAGGCGCTCGGCCTTAGCATTCCGCCCACGCTCCTCGCCCGCGCTGACGAGGTGATCGAATGAGGCGGTGATGCCGAGATTCAACCGCGCCGATGTCTGCCTTGGGGTCAGACTCGGCCCTTCGGCGGCATCGGGCGGGCGACCGCTCTTGCCTCGTAAGCTGACCTGAATTCACAACCACCGCATGTCGCGGAAGTGCCAACAGGGTCATTCGGCCAGTGGTCCGGACGGCGGGAGTCGAACGCCGCGTCCCCGATATGCTATCGTTTGAGTATTGAAAAATATGGGCCTCAGCTGGTGAGGTAGTTGGCATGAGGCGGCGGCAGTTCATTACGTTTCTTGGCGGCGCGGCGGTCACTTTTCCGCTGGCTGGACGCGCGCAGCAGCCCGCGATGCCGGTGATCGGGTTCCTAAGCGCTGCATCGGCGCAGGGATACGCCGCACCGTTGGCAGCATTTCGACTGGGCCTGCGTGAGGAGGGCTACAGCGAGGGCCAGAACGTAACGATCGAATATCGCTGGGCGGAGGATCAACTCGATCGGCTGCCGACTTTGGCTGCCGATTTGGTGCGCCGTCGGGTGGCCGTAATCGTCGTGGCCGGCGGCACCTCGACCGCGCTTGCGGCCAAGGCGGCAACGACGACAATCCCAATCGTCTTCGCGATCGGCGGCGATCCCGTCCAGGCCGGCCTAGTCGCGAGCCTCGGCCGGCCGGGCGCCAATGTCACCGGGGTGGCCCAACTCAGCCAGGTCCTGATCACCAAGCGACTCGAACTGGCACACGAACTGGTGCCCAAAGCGGCGGTCATTGCCTTTCTTCTCAACCCGAACAATCCGAATGCCGAGATCCGGGTGAGAGATGTGCAGGAGGCCGCTCACACCATCGGGCAGCAGCTGCGTATCTTGTATGCTGGCAGCGAACAACAATTTGACACCGCGTTTGCAACACTGGTGCAAGAAGGAATCGGCGCGCTCGTGGTGCAAAATGATCCGTTGTTCACCAATGGGCGCGAACGGCTTGTGGCGCTCGCAACGCGGCATGCGGTGCCAGCAACCTACGAATACCGCGAATTCGTGCTGGCGGGCGGCCTGCTCAGCTACGGCGCCAGCGTGGCTGATACGTATCACCATGTCGCCATTTACACTGGCCGAATTCTCAAGGGGGCCAAGCCTGGCGATCTACCTGTGGAACAGCCAAGCAAATTCGATTTGGTCATCAACTTGAAAACCGCGAAGGCGCTCGGGCTCGCCATTCCGCCCACGCTCCTCGCCCGGGCTGACGAGGTGATCGAATGAGGCGGCGATGCCGAGAATCAATCGCGCCGATGTCTGCCTTGGGTCGATGCTGTCGAAAAAGGGTTGAGGAGCCGAGCGAACAGTGATTCCTGCTGAGGGTGGGCAGCGGGAGATTCGGCGATGATGGGGTGGCAGGATCGGGACCAGCGGCAACTGTTCTACGAGTTCAGCCTCGACGAGGTAATCCCAACGGATCACCTGTTGCGACGGATGAACGTGTTCGCGACGGCCGTTCTGGCGGATTTGCACGGGCAGCTGAAGCCGTTTTACAGCGATATCGGTCGGCCCTCGATTGATCCCGAGCTGATGATCCGGATGCTTCTGGTTGGATACTGCTACGGCATCCGTTATGAGCGCCGGCTATGCCAGGAAGTAGCTTTGCACCTTGCCTACCGGTGGTTCTGCAAGCTCGATCTCGACGACAAGGTTCCGCACCATTCGACGTTCTCAGTGAATCGTCTTGGTCGCTTCCGTGAGAGCGATATCTTGCGCCATATCTTCGAGCGCGTGGTTGCCGGGTGCATGGCAGCGGGCCTTGTCAAGGGCGAGGGGTTCGCGGTGGATGCGAGCGTGATCGAAGCGAACGCCAGCCGCTATCACGGCAAAGCGCCGGACGAACTAGACTGGACCGACGCGCAGCGTCAGAAGCGCGCGGTGGCCGAGTACCTTGCTGCACTTGACGCTGAGTCCGAGGCGGAGGAAGGCGGGGACAACAGCGCTGGTGGTTCTGACGGGACGCCGACCCCAAAGCCCGATCGCAAGCCACCGAAGGTGATCTCGCCTTCCGATCCTTCATCGGCGTGGACGGCGAAAGCCAACAAGCGCGTGCAGTTTGGCTATGGGCTCAATTATCTCATCGACATCGAGAACGCGGTAATTGTCGACGTTGAGCCAACGCCAGCGCGGACCTATGACGAAGTTGAGTCCACAAAAACGATGATCGATCGCGCCGAGAGGAGATTTAACCTGAAGCCGAAGCGGCTTGCGGCCGACACCGCTTATGGGACTGGACGTTTCATCGGCTGGCTGGTCCGCCGCGGGATCGCACCTCATATCCCAGTTCGTGATGCCAGTGAGCGCTATGACGGCACTTTCTCACGCAGCGACTTTCGCTGGGACAAGCGGCGAGGTGTTTACATCTGTCCGAACAATAAGGTGCTGCATACCACCGGGACTGTGCACGACGGCAACATGCTTCGCTATCGTGCCTCAAAAGCAGACTGTGACGTCTGCATGCTCAAAATGAAGTGCTGTCCTAACATGTCTGCGCGACAGGTTCCGCGCGACGTTCATGAGGAAGCCCGCGACGCGGCGCGCCGGCTGATGGGGACAAAGGGCTTCCTCAGGTCGCGCGACGAGCGCAAGCGCGTCGAGATGCGCTTCGCCCATCTCAAGAGTCACCATGGCTTTGAACGCATGCGACTCAGAGGTCTTTCCGGTGCGCGCGATGAGTTCCATCTCGCCGCCATCGTCCAGAACCTCAAAACCTTGGCACTGCGGGCTCTCGGGCCGCCAACCGCCCCAAGTCCCGCATCGCTAGCGTGAGGACTGCAATCGATCAGGCGATAAACGAAATAACCGCTTGAATCAGGGGGCAACCAGCTCGTGCCGAAGGGGGCAATTCCAACCGAAAATACCACTTTTTCGACAGCATCGGTCACCCGCGTCGATTCGAGCACGCGATTACTCCGTCCGGTCCACCCCTCTGGAGCGGACCTTTCCGACGCTGATCGGCTCTTCGGAAGCGTGCCATAACCGGACTTCGCCCTCAGCCATGAGACGGCACCTCCAGGCACTTTCAGGGTGCCGTCGTCTGTTGTGTATAGAATGCCCGCCCAGAGGGCAGCGCCATGGCTACTCCAACGGACATCGTAGCCCTTGAGAGTAAGTCGTGGCGATGATCCGGTAGGTGGCGCTGAGCAAAAATGGCCGCCGTGCTCAGGCGATGCTGCTGCGCGCCGCTTGACGTCGTGGCAGAACGGAGGGTACGCGTCGCCCTGCAGGCATTGCTCCACACAGCAGCAGGGGGTTACTGCTCCGGCGGCGGCGGTGGCGCGAGGCCCCATTGCACCCGCGGCATGATGGTGATTTCTTCGTCGCGCCCGTTGTTCATGGCCCGCAAATTATTGATGAACACTTCTGGATACATGGTGGCTGGCGGCGTCCGCAGCCCCATGTACTTGGCGACGTCGCCCACGAACGAAGTGCAGCTGTACAGGAACGCGTGCCATACCGGCGTACTGGCCTCAAGCTCCTTGATGTAGGCGACGACTCGGTTGTACTCGGCCTCGCTGAGTATGATCCGATATCGAGCGGAGACGTACTGCTCTTCCAGATCGCCGTCGCTCGCCCCGTGCTCAGCGGGGACGGGGATCCAATGTCCGAGCATGTACGGCACCACGCTGTTGCTTGCAGGATGAATAGCTCCGACGTGCGGGTCCATCATGCGACCGTTCACATCGAGGCTTCCATACACGGCGTAAGCGTGCCCGTAGCTCAGTGCGGTGCGCGCGCGAAACTCGATGAAATAGCGCGTAGCTGGTTTAACGGGCGCCGCGCTGCGGGTGGCCTGTCGTACAGCATTCACCGGCGGAGCGGGTGTGTCCGGTTTGGTGTTGACCGAGGCGATCGCGGCACGTTGCGCGGCGGCCGGTGGGGCATGACACCCCGCCAGGATGCCAAATGCGCACAACCCCGCCGCCAAGACGCGACGGCGCCAAGTCTTTGGACTGTTCTGCACCGTCAGCACCAACCCACCGCAGACAGGGGGTCCATCTTCGCCCCGTGCGGTACGCCAGATTTACCCAAGGGAGAGCCATTCGCTAGTGCTGAAAAGCAACACTCGATCGAAAAGGTTTTTCAACCCAATGTCGGGCGCCCGGAAAAGAGGACGCAAAATCTCCTTAAAGAAGGGATTTTCTCATTTGCGGCGGTGACGGCCGCAGTGAGAAGGTTGCCGACTGGCGCTAGCGTACCTGGCGGATAGCAGTCCGGTGGCGCGACGGCAAAATTCTGCAAAAGGCGGTCGCGGCCGAACTGCAAGGAAGTGTCGCCGCATATTCCAGATCCGGAGCTACGGAACATTTATTGGCCGGAGTGACCCCGTTTCTCAAGCCCGTGGCGCTGATTACCGGCGCGTCCTCCGGCATCGGCGCGGCATTCGCCCGTGTCTTCGCGCAGCAGGGCCATGAGCTCGTCTTGGTAGCTAGGCGACAAGCGGAGCTCGACGCCATCGCCGATGCTATTGCGGCGAGCGACCGGCCGCGGCCTCACGTGCTGTCCCTCGACCTTGGCCGTAGCGGCGCAGCCGCGGAGATCGCCCATGAGTTGACAAAACGAGAGTTAGAGCCGGCGATCGTCGTCAATAATGCCGGATTCGGCCTGTTCGGGTACGCGCCGCAGCTCGACTTCGAACGGCAACTCGCCATGATCGATCTGAACGTTCGCGTGCTGACGGATCTCTCGTTGCGCTTCGTCGAGGCAATGGCGCGCCACCGTGGCGGCTTGCTCAATGTCGCATCCCTCGCAGCATTCTTTCCTGGGCCGAGGATGGCGGTCTATTTCGCGACCAAGGCGTATGTACTTTCGCTTACTCAAGCGCTGCACTGCGAGCTCGGACCTCGGGGCATCAAGGTCACGGCATTCTGTCCGGGGCCGCTCAGGACCGAATTTTTCGCTCACGCCGGGATCGCTAGGGACCGGCTGCCCCGAATGTTCACGCGCTCGGCCGAGCGCGCAGCACAAAGGGCCTATGACGGTTTCGTTCAGGGCCGAGCCGTGATTGTTCCGAGCGCCATCAACAAAATCGCCGCCGCTGCTCCGCGGTTTCTTCCGCGGACATTGTTGCTGTCGATCATGAGCGCGGTCGGAGCAAATCTTTCGGTTGTGCCCTCGGAAATCGACCCGTCCACCTGAAGTCAAACTCGCGCCTCGAAGGGCGAGCTCGTGCCCGGACCTCCCGTCGCGAAGGGAACTCAAGGTTGCGCGCCGATCGAAGTCTATCTGCAGCGACTCAGCATCCACCTGCGCATGGTCCAAGAAGACCTAAGTCGCATGCGAGCGATGAATTGATGTCCGCCTTGGGGTCAGTTTCGGTCCATTCAGGGCGTCCAGCGAACTTGCGCTATTCCGCGGAGGGCCGACGTCCTATCCCGACCTATTCAGATTTCGGATGTGCCACTGCTGACATCGATTGGTTTATTCAATCACCTCGTCGGTACGCCCGAGTCGCGTGGGTGCCGAGGAAGTCGTCGCCCAGCTCGCACCGTAGCGATGCAATCTAATCGCCGCGCTTGACCGTCATGTTCGCCAGGCGGCGGCGGAGATCGGAAGGCAGTGCCGCATAATGCTCGACCGGCGTGAAATTGCGCGCCTCGCCCTCGCGCGACCGCGTTTCCGTGTAGGCCATCACCCCGCGCTGCGTCGCGACCATGTCGCCGGGCCGCAGCGTCGGATCGTTCTCGATGCCGATCGCCGCGAGACCGAACGGGTCCTTGCCGTTGCAGGTGCATTGCGGCACTAGCCGCTGGCGATAGAGGAACGCGTTCTCGAGCTCGGAATAACGTTTCCCGTCGGAACCGGCCGCATCGGCGATTTCGCCGCCGAAAAAGATCGCGGTCTTGCTGCCCGGACAGAGCGCCCGGCACAGTTCGCCGGGCGTGGTCTCCGCCCGGGCCTGGACCGGAAAATAGCCGCCGTCGCACAGGCGCACGCAATAGGCGCCCTCGCGCGCCGCGCTCCGATTGCCGCGTTCCCAAAACGGCATGTCTTCCGGCCGGCCGAAGCCGAAGCCCGGCGGCCGCGGTGCGTTGCGGTAATGACGAAAGCCGCCGAACAGGAAATCGAACAGCCCTTGCGCGGAAGCGCCGGTGGCGGCCGGCACGACAGCGGCCGCCGCAAGCAAACCTGCCGCCAGCAAGAACTTGAGTGGTCGCGTGAAAGCCATGCCGGATCCTCAAGGCCGGTCAACGTGGAAACGCCGAAAAGGTTTCGGCTCACCGCATCGAGACGAGGCCCGGGATCACGAAGACGGAATGAGCACGGCGACGGCCCATGCCATGGAACCGAGGAAGCTCAGCATCTTCAGCCCGCGCTCATAGGTGACGGCATGGATCATGAAGTTCGCTGTGTTAGGTAGGCGCGCTCCTATAGACGGCGCCCATCGAGATCGCTCCCAACGTCAGAGAATTCAATGCGCCTCGTCCCAATTCTCGGCCGCGCGGGCGTCGACGTGCAGCGGCACCGAGAGATGGATCGCCGGGTGCGGGGCCTCCGCCATCACCTTGATGATGACCGGGAGCGTGCGCTCGACTTCATGAGCGGGCACTTCGAACACGAGCTCGTCGTGGACCTGCAGCAGCATCTGGGCTGAGAGCTTCGCGTGCGCCAGCGCCGGCTCGATGCGGATCATGGCGCGGCGGATGATGTCGGCGGCCGAGCCCTGCAATCGCGCATTCACGGCGGCGCGCTCGTTGAAGGCGCGCACCGACGCGTTGCTCGCCGCGATCTCCGGATAATGGCACTTGCGGCCGAACAACGTGAGCACGTAGCCGTGCTTGCGGCAGAACGCCTTGGTCTCCTCCATGTAGTCGCGGATGCCCGGGAAGCGCTCGAAATATTTGCGGATGTAGGCGCCGGCCTCCTCGCGGGGAATGCCGAGCTGGTTGGCGAGCCCGAACGCCGAGATGCCGTAGATGATGCCGAAATTGATGGCCTTGGCGCGCCGGCGCACTTCCGCCGGCATGCCCTTGATCGGCACGCCGAACATTTCCGACGCGGTCATGGCGTGGATGTCGAGGCCGTCGCGGAACGCCCGGCTGAGCGCCGGGATCTCGGCGATCTCCGCGAGCAGGCGCAGTTCGATCTGCGAATAATCGGCCGACACCAGCTTGAAGCCATCGTCCGCGATGAAGGCGCGCCGGATTCGGCGCCCCTCCTCGGTGCGGATCGGGATGTTCTGCAGGTTGGGGTCGAACGAGGCGAGGCGCCCGGTGCTGGTCGACGCCAGCGCAAACGAGGTGTGCACGCGCCGGGTGTTGGGGTTGACGAAGCCGGGGAGTGCGTCGGTGTAGGTCGATTTCAGCTTGGACACCTCGCGCCAGCCCAGAATCTTCTGCGGCAGCTCGTGACCTTCCTCGGCGAGCTCTTCCAGCACGGAGGCCGAGGTCGACCACGCGCCGGTCTTGGTCTTCTTGCCGCCCGGTAGCCCCATCTTGCCGAACAGGACGTCGCCGAGCTGCTTGGGGCTGCCCGGATTGAATTCCTCGCCGGCGATCGAGCGGATCTCGGCCTCGAGCCCCGCGGCCTTTTGCGCGAACTCGCCCGACAGGCGCGACAGCACGTCCCGGTCGATCGAGATGCCGCGCCGCTCCATGCGGGCAAGCACCGGCAGCAGCGGACGCTCGAGCGTCTCGTAGACCCGGGTCACGCCTTCGGCCGCAAGCCGCAGCTTGAGCACCTGCCACAGCCGCAGCGTGATATCGGCGTGCTCGGCCGCGCATTCGGCCGCCTTGTCGATGCCGACGCAATCGAAGGCGATGCGGCCCTTGCCGGTTCCGGTGACGTCGTCGTAGCGGATGGTCCGATATTCGAGCCAGCTCTCCGCCAGCCGGTCCATCTCGTGCGAGCCCTTGCCGGCGTCGAGCACATAGGAGAGCAGCAGAACGTCGTCGGCAGGCGTGATCTCGATGTCGTGGAGCGCAAGCACCAGCCAGGCGAATTTCAGGTCGTAGCCGATCTTGAGGACGGAGGGGTCTTCGAGCAGCGGCCGCAGTGCGTCGAGCGCGGCGTCGACCGGAATCTGATCGGGCAGGGGATCGGGACGGAACAGCGCGCCGTCGCCTCCGGCCTGCCGGTGCGTGAGCGGCACGTAGCAGGCCTCGTTGGGCTGCACCGCGAGCGCGAGACCCACGAGCTCGCTCTGCATCGGATCGAAGCTCGTGGTCTCGACCTTGATGGCCGCGAGCCCGGTCGCGGCAGCGCGCTCGATCCAGCCTTGGAGGCGATCGAGGCTGCGCACCGTCTCGTATTGCGTGCGATCGACCCTGGTGTTGCGCGCGGCTTCGGCGCGCGCGGCGGCGAGCGCCTTCGGGGTGGCGGCGAACTCCTTCCCTCCCCCAACGGGGGAGGGTGCGCGGCCGGCGAAGCCGGGCGTGCGGGTGGGGGTGGCCGCCCCGCCCGGTGCCGCCGGCGCTTCGCCGCGCTCTTCCTCGGCGGGCGCGAACGCGCTCTCGGCCCGCAGCCGCGGATCCGGATCGATCTTTCCGGGGTCGATGTCGCTGGCGTCGGCCACGCGCCGGGAGAGCCCGCTGAATTCCATCGCCTTGAGAAAGGCGATCAGCCGCCGGTAATCCGGCTCGTGCACCGCGAGCTCCGCGAGCGGCGTTTCGAGCGGCACGTTGGGATCGAGCGTGACGAGCCTCTTGGAGATGCGCGCCTGCTCGGCGAAGTCGATCAGCGACTGGCGGCGCTTCTCCTGCTTGATCTCTCCGGCGCGCTTGAGCAGCGTTTCGAGGTCGCCGTATTCGGAAATCAGCTGGGCGGCGGTCTTGACCCCGATCCCCGGCACGCCCGGCACGTTGTCGGTCGAATCCCCGATCAGCGACTGCACCTCGATGATCTTCTCGGGTCCCACCCCGAACCGCTCGATCACCTCCTCGCGGCCGATCCGGCGATCCTTCATGGTGTCGTACATCACCACGGTATCGCCGACGAGCTGCATCAGGTCCTTGTCGGACGACACGATGGTGGTGGTCGCGCCGACCTCGCAGGCCTCGCGCGCATAGGTTGCGATGAGGTCGTCGGCTTCGAACCCCGCCTGCTCGAGGCACGGAATGTCGAAGGCGCGGACCGCCTCGCGGATATATTTGAATTGCGGCACGAGGTCGTCCGGCGCGTCGGGACGATGCGCCTTGTAGGCGGGGTAGAACTCGTTGCGGAACGTGTGCTCGGACTTGTCGAATATCACCGCGAGATGTGTCGGCTTCTCCTCCGGCTTCATGTCGCGCAGGAGCTTCCAGAGCATGTTGCAGAAACCGAGCACGGCATTGACCTGCAGCCCGTCGGATTTGCGGTTGAGCGGCGGCAGTGCGTGATAGGCGCGAAAAATGTAGGAGGAGCCGTCGACCAAAAATACGTGGTCGCCGGGCTGCGGCGGACGCGGCTTGGGTGCTGAGGGCATGGTCGGACCTGATCTAGTCTTGCCCATAACATTCTCCAAGGCTGGAGCGCTACCCGCGGCCCGCCAAGCCGGTGCGCCGCCCTCGCCACAGGAAGTCGCCTCTGCTATGAGGCGCTCGGGCTCATCTCACCCGGATCTTGCCGCCTCTCTTTGGATCGGCCATGCACGTCGCAATGATCGGCACCGGCTATGTCGGGCTCGTCTCCGGAGCCTGCTTCGCCGATTTCGGTCATCCCGTGGTCTGCGTCGACAAGGATGCGGACAAGATCGCGGCGCTTTCCCGCGGCGATCTGCCGATCTACGAGCCGGGACTGCAAGCGCTGGTGCAGTCGAACGTGCGGGAGGGGCGGCTCAAGTTTTCGACTGGCATTGCCGGTCCGGTCCGCGAGGCCGACGCGGTGTTCGTCGCGGTCGGCACGCCTTCGCGGCGCGGCGACGGCCACGCCGACCTCTCCTATGTCTATGCCGCGGCCCGCGAGATCGCCGCCGCGCTCGACGGCTTCACCGTCGTGGTCACCAAGTCGACGGTGCCGGTCGGTACCGGGGACGAGGTCGAGCGCATCATTCGCGAGGCGCGGCCGCAGGCGGATTTCAGCGTGGTGTCCAATCCGGAGTTCCTGCGGGAAGGCGCCGCCATCCGCGACTTCAAGCATCCCGATCGCATCGTGGTCGGTGCCGAGGACGAGCGTGCCAAGGAGATCATGGCCGAGCTTTACCGGCCGCTCTATCTCAACGCGGCGCCGATCCTGTTCACCGGCCGGCGCACCGCCGAGCTGATCAAATATGCGGCCAACGCCTTTCTGGCCACGAAGATCACGTTCATCAACGAGATCGCCGAGCTGTGCGAAAAGGTCGACGTCGACGTGCAGGAGGTCGCGCGCGGCATCGGCCTCGACAATCGGATCGGCACCAAATTCCTGCACGCCGGTCCCGGGTTCGGCGGCTCCTGCTTTCCCAAGGACGCGCTCGCGCTGATCAAGACCGGGCAGGATCACGACGCGCCGGTTCGCATCGTCGAGACCATCATGGCGGTGAACGACCAGCGCAAGCGCGCCATGGCCCGCAAGGTCGCGGCCGCGCTCGGCGGCAATCTGCGCGGCAAGACCGTCGCGGTGCTCGGGCTCACCTTCAAGCCGAACACCGACGACATGCGCGAGGCGCCGTCGATCGCGTTGATCACCGCTCTGCAGGACCTGGGCGCCGCGGTGCGCGCCTACGATCCGGCCGGCATGGAGCAGGCGAAACTGCTGCTGCCGGACATCGCCTATGCGGACAGCGCCTATGCGTGCGCGGAAGGCGCCGAAGCGCTCGTCATCGTCACCGAATGGGAGCAGTTCCGGGCGCTGGATCTGGCGCGGCTCAAGACGATCATGGCCCGGCCGGTCGTGGTCGACCTGCGCAACGTCTACCGGCCCGAAGACATGGTGAGGCACGGCTTCGCCTATCACAGCGTCGGCCGCTCCCGGCGCGCCTAGGCCGCGGCTCGGCGTTTCCTATCTCGCGGCGCACCTGCCGATGCCCTCGTTCGACCCGCCGCTCCCCATCGACCCCGCGCTGCCGGATCTTCTTGGGGCCTTGAGTGAGAGATGGAGCGCGGTGCTGATCGCGCCGCCCGGCGCCGGGAAAACGACGCGCGTTCCGCTGGTGCTTGCCGGCGAGGGCTGGGCCGCAGCGAAAAAGATCCTGCTGCTCGAGCCGCGCCGGCTTGCGGCGCGTGCCGCAGCCGCGCGCATGGCCGCAACTTTGGGCGAAGAGGTCGGCGCGACTGTCGGCGTTCGGCTGCGGTTCGGCTCGAAGATTTCCCGCCGGACGCGGATCGAGGTCGTCACCGAGGGCGTGTTCACGCGGCTGATCCTCGAGGATCCCTCGCTCGAAGGCGTCGCCGCGGTCCTGTTCGACGAGTTCCACGAGCGCTCGCTCGACGCCGATCTCGGACTTGCGCTCGCGATCGAGGTGCAGCGCGAGCTGCGCCCCGATCTCAAGCTCGCGATCATGTCGGCAACGCTCGACGGCGGCCGCGTCGCCGAATTGCTGGGCGGCGCAACGATCATCGAGAGCCGCGGGCGGGCATTCCCGGTCGACACCCGCTATCTCGGCCGCAACACTCGTGCTGCCGTCGAGCCGCAAATGGCCGATGCGATCGCGTCCGCCTTGCGGGCCGAGCACGGCTCGGTGCTGGCTTTCCTGCCGGGCGCCGGCGAGATCCGCCGCGCCGAGGCGCTGCTCCGGGAGCGCGTGCGCGATCCGGCCGTCGGCATCGTGCCGCTCTATGGCGCGCTCGACGCGGACACCCAGGACCGGGCGATCGCGCCGGCGCCGCCGGGCCGCCGGAAAATCGTGCTCGCGACTTCGATCGCCGAAAGCTCGCTCACGATCGAGGGTGTGCGCATCGTCGTGGACAGCGGGCTCGCCCGGGTGCCGCGCTACGAGCCGGGCGTCGGGCTCACGCGCCTGGAAACGGTGCGGGTCTCGCGGGCGAGCGCCGATCAGCGCCGCGGCCGCGCCGGGCGCGAGCAGCCGGGCGTCTGCCTGCGGCTCTGGGCCGAGCCGCAGACGGCATCGCTCGAGCCGCACGACAAGCCCGAGATCCTGGTTGCGGACCTCAGCGGGTTCGCGCTCGATCTCGCGGCCTGGGGCACCGATGCCGACCGGCTGGCGCTGCTCGATGCGCCGCCGAAGCCGGCGCTCGATCAGGCCCGCGAGCTGCTCCGAGAACTTGGCGCGCTCGACGGCGAAAACCGCATCACCGAATGGGGCCGGCGGCTGCGCAAGCTGCCGCTGGCTCCGCGCCTCGCGCGCATGCTGGCGGTCGCCGCGGATCAGGGCGCGGGCCAGCTCGGCGCCGAAATCGCCATCGTGCTGACCGAGCGCGGCCTCGGCGGCGATGCGGTCGACCTCTCGCATCGGCTCGAGGCGTTCCGCCGCGAGCGCTCGCGCCGGGCCGCCGATGCGCGCGAGCTGGCGCGGCGCTGGGCGGCAATGGCCGGCGCGGGGCCGCAGCGGTCCGCCAGCGCTCTCCCAGAGGCACCGCATGGAGATCGCTCGCCCGGCGCCATTCTGGCGATCGCGTATCCGGATCGGATCGCCAAGCGTCGTGCCGCGGGCGGCGGCGCGTTCCTGCTCGCCAACGGCCGCGGCGCGCAGCTCGACCCGGCCCTGCCGCTCGCGCGCGAGCCGTTCCTGGCGCTGGGCGAACTCGCCGGCGGCGCCGCGCAGAGCCGCATTCTCCTGGCGGCGCCGATCACGCTCGTCGAGATCGAACGGATCTGCGGCGATCGCATCGAAGCGCGCGAGGAGGTGACGTTCGATCCGGCGACCGCGGCCCTGCGCGGCCGAGCGATCCGGCGCTTGGGCGCGCTTTTACTCTCCGACCAGCCGATTCCGGTCGAGCCGGGTCCGCATGCGGCCCGCGCGCTCGCCGAAGGGCTCGCCCGGACCGGCCTCGCTCGTTTGCCGTGGACGCCTACCCTGCAACAGCTCCGGGATCGCGTGGGCTTCTTGCGTCGGCTCGAAGGCGACCGCTGGCCCGACCTTTCCGATACCGCGCTTTCGTCGGCTGCGCTCGACTGGCTCGCGCCGGCGCTCGAAGCCAAGACGGCGCTTGCCGATCTATCGGAGCGGGAACTGGCCGACGCCCTGCTCGGGCTTCTCCCATGGGATTTGCGCGGCAGGCTCGACGTCGAAGCCCCGACGCACCTTTCCGTGCCCTCGGGATCGCGCGTTGCGATCGACTACGCGGCCGAGGGCGGGCCCAAAGCCTCGATCCGCGTCCAGGAGCTGTTCGGGCTCGATCGCCACCCGGCGATTGCCGGCGGCCGCGTGCCGCTCGTCGTCGAATTGCTCTCTCCGGCGCATCGCCCTGTCCAAATCACCCGCGACCTGCCGAGCTTCTGGCGCGGCAGCTATCGGGCCGTGAAGGCCGAGATGAAGGGGCGCTATCCCAAACATGCCTGGCCCGACGATCCGATCTCGGCGCAGCCGTCGCGCCGGGCGAAATCGCGCGGGCCGCGATGAGCAAAGATCGCTCCAATTGTTCCTCATTCCTTCACGGATGGTTTGCCAAGGCGGACAAAATGCGGGTCGCGACCGCCTTCCGTTAGGCCGGCACTGGCCGCGGCCGTGCTGGGATTGCGGCGGATCTCTCGAGCGGCGGCGGACATGCGACCCATCTTCTTCTTCGCGCTCTTGGCGCTGATCGCCGCTGCGATCTTGCCTCGCTACACGGGCCAGATCGGCGGCGCCGCGGCGGTTCCGCAGCCCGCGGCACCGGCCGCGCCCGCGGCCGAGGTCGCGATGGCCGAAGCGGTTTCCAGCGGCTCGCGGGTCGTCATCCAGCCCGACCGTCGCGGTCATTTCCGGGTCGAGGGCGCGATCGACGGGCGCCGGCTCGACTTCCTCGTCGACACCGGCGCTTCGGTCGTCACCTTGACCGAGAGCGATGCGGCGCGCTTGGGCTTTCATCCCGCGCCGCGCGATTATGTCGCGCAGCTCAAGACCGCCAACGGCACGGTGCGCGGCGCGCCGGTGCGGCTCGGCATGGTGGAGATCGGCGGCCTGATGTTGCGCAACGTCACGGCGGTCGTGCTTCCCGACGAGACGCTGAGCGAGAACCTGCTCGGGCTCTCGTTCCTCTCCCGCCTGCATCGCTTCGAATATCGCGACGGCCGGCTCCTGCTCGAGGACTGAGGCCGGACGCCAGCCGACGGACGCCGCGCTGTCGGTGCGATACTCGAATCCTCCAGGATCGCAAGCAAGCAACCCCGACCGGCGGAGTGCCGCCATTTCACGCCTAAAAAGGCAACCGAAAGGTTGCATGTTGGCCTGCATGGGCATGGATGCGGTTTTCCGGGCGCTTGCCGATCCGGTCAGGCGGCAATTGCTGGACAGCGTGCGTGCCCGCAACCGGCAGACATTGACCGAGCTTTGCAAAGGCCGCGACATGACCGCCAGGCGATCACCAAGCATCTCGGAATTCTGGAGGAAGCGAATCTCGTGGCGACACTCAGGCGCGGGCGCGAGAAGCTGCACTACCTCAATCCCGTCCCCATCCACGAGATCGCCGACCGCTGGATCGGCAAATACGAACGCTCGCGCCTGCTCGCGCTCCGCGAGCTCAAGAGAAATCTGGAAGGGAAGATCGGTGGCTGAAACCACCGCAAGCACGGTGTACGTCATCTACATCGCCGCGGCGCCGGACAGGGTGTGGGCCGCGCTCACCTCCAGCCAATTCACCATGCAATATTTCTTCGGGCGTTCGGTCGAGTCCGACTGGAACAAGGGTT
>DASWCW010000133.1:0-14459 GCA_036395835.1 Xanthobacteraceae bacterium | reverse complement strand
GCGCCGGCCGTCCTCCCGAGGTGGCCGCGCCTAGCGCGGCCCCCGAAGGACGGTCGGCTCCCTCACCCGCTACTTGGTCGCCGGCGGGGTCGCGGCCTGGCCCGGGGTCTTGGGCGCAGGCTTCTTCTCGGCTTTCATCGCAGCCGTGTCGGGTTTGGCGTGCTTCACCTGTTTCACATGCTTCACGCGGACATGCGTGACATGCCGGTGATGGCGCACGTGATGCCTCGCATGGCGCGGATGCTTGACCTTGGCATCCACGGCCGGCTTGCTGGTCTCGACCGCCGGCTTGGATGCGCCGGTCTCGGCCGCGAACGCCGGGGTGGCGACAACGGAAGCGGCGAGCAGCGCTGCAGCGATTTGCTTCAACATGGGAGTATTCCTTTCAGGGCCGGTTGTTCGGGTGACGTCGGTCGGCCCGGCCGATCGTTGCCGGCACTATGCGCAAGCCGCGCTGAACCCGTGCTGAAGCCGATCGCGCGGTGCCGTTCAGCTAGATGAAGGCGGCATGAGGAAGCCGGTCGGTCAATGTTCAGATTCGGAGCCGCCGGACCCGATTTCCAACCATCACGGTCGCGTGAAAGCTCAGCACGTTTGCCGATCGGATCGCGAGGTCGTAGTATCGTCTCATGCAATGACGCACGTGGAGGGAACCGCCATGCGGAAAGATGCGCATCGACTCGGAATGTTGGCAGCGGCGCTGCTGTTCGGGCTCTCGGTTTCTGCCGGGCCCGTGTTGGCCGCGGGCGATCCTGAGCCGCGCGGGACACAGCCGCCCCCGCCGCCGGCCTCGACCGGGAAGCAGGATCCCAAGGCGTCGCAAAAGAAGAAGCAGGAGAAGAAATCCGAGCAGGAGTTCATCGACGGCTACCGCGCCGCCCGCGCGCTGGCGCTCGGGGGCAAGTACGAGGAGGCGATCGCCGCGTTCCGGGCGCTCGGCCACGACGACAGCGCCGAAGTCGCCAATTACATCGGCTATGCCAATCGCAAGCTCGGTAATTACGAAGCCGCCAGGCTCTGGTACGAGAAGGCGCTCGCGGCGGACCCGAACCACGTGCGCACCTGGCAGTATTACGGGATGTGGCACGTCGAGCAGGGCAACGTGCTCAAGGCCCAGGATTTTCTGGAAAAGATCCGCTCGATCTGCGGCGGCAGCGCGTGCAAGGAATACGCCGACCTCAAGGCCGCGATCGAGGGCAACATCAGCTACTGAGATCGCGAGCTACTGAGATCGCGATCCCGTTTTGCGCGGCACAACATCCCGGCGCGACACGAGCTAATCTTCCGGCTGAGACTCCCGACCGGCATCTCGGGTCTCGTGCATGAGCCAGCCGACATAGGCCGGATCGCCGCCCTCGAGCGGCAGGAACAGCACCGCCGGCGTCGTATACGAATGCATCCCTTTGACCGCCTCGCGCACCGCCTCGGCAAGCGAGGCGCGCGTCTTGATGATCATCACCACTTCCTCGGCGCGCTCGATCGCGTCCTGCCACCAATAATGCGAGATCATGCCCGGCAGGATGTTGACGCAGGCCGCAAGCCGCCGCTCCACGATGGCGCGTCCGGCCTGCTCCGCCTCGACAACGGATGGATAGGTCGTATAGACGAAGACCGCGCGATCCATGTTCGTCACTCCCGGTTTTGCGCGAATTCCGATCCGCGCCGCTCCGAGCACTTGGACCGATGAACCGCACCGCCGCCCGAACCGAGAAGCTGGCCTTTGTCGCGGGCCCGAGCCCGGAGGCGCAGAGTGCCCGCGCCCGGCTCGCCGCGCGCTACGGCGAGGTCGAGCCGGAGAGCGCCGACGTCATCGTGCCGCTCGGCGGCGACGGCTTCATGCTGCAGACCCTGCACCGGCTGATGAGCTCGGGCAAGCCGATCTACGGCATGCACCGCGGCACCGTCGGCTTTCTCATGAACGAATATCAGGAAGAAGGCCTGAAGGAGCGCATCGCCGCGGCGGAGCCGACCGTGATCCATCCGCTGCGCATGCTCGCCCGCGACATGGCCGGCGTCGAGCATCAGGCCCACGCGATCAACGAAGTTTCGGTCTATCGCCAATACTATCAGGCTGCGCGGCTGCGCATCCTCATCGACGGCAAGGAGCGGCTCGAGGAGCTTGTCGCCGACGGGCTCCTGGTCGCCACCCCGGCCGGCTCGACCGCGTACAATCTGTCGGTCCAGGGTCCGGTGATCCCCATCAATGCGCCGCTGTTGGCGCTCACCCCGATCAGCCCGTTCCGTCCCCGGCGCTGGCGCGGCGCCTTGCTGCCCGACCGCGCCCGCGTGACCATCGAGGTGCTGGAGCCCGACAAGCGCCCGGCCGCTGCCGTCGCCGATCACGACGAGGTTCGCTCGGTGCGAACCGTCGAGATCTCGATGGACCACGGCGTCGCCATCCACATGCTGTTCGACCCCGGCCACAGCCTCGACGAGCGCATTTTGCGCGAGCAGTTCGGCTATTGAGCGGCTCAGCGCGGCCAAAGTCATGACTCGTGTCCCGGGCGCGGCGCAGCACGAAAGTGCTGCGCCGCTGAACCGGGACCCATTTGTGCAGTATTTGGAGCTGGACCCCGGATCTGCGGCGCATCGCTTCGCGCTGCGCCTTGTCCGGGGAACGCTGCCTGGTATCACGCCGCGGCGAGTTCCTGGCAGAACAGCCGCGCCTCTTCACGGGCGGCTTCGGTCGCAAAGCGCCGCAACAGCGTGAGGATCGGGTCGATCTCGGTTGCAGCCGCGTCGGCGTAGCGCGTGAGCACGCGTTCGATCATGCGGCGCTTGAGCTGCGCCGGTCCGCCGACATCGCCGATGAACCCGTGCTCATGCAGCGCCTCGATCGCGGCCGCGAACGCCGGCAACGTCGATTCCGGCAAGCCCGCCCGCTCGCACAGCGCCCGCGCGCCTGCGCCGCGCCGATCGTGCAACAGCACGGCGACCCGCGCGGGCGGCAGGTCGGAAAGCTCGGCGAGTGCCTGCTCGAACAAGGCGAGATTGCCACACAGGAGCGTGCGCAGCATCAGCCCGGCGTTGAGTTGACCGCTTTCGCGCAGGTGCCGCACCAAGGGCCCGAGCTCGCGGACCGGGGATGCGGCGGCGAGCGTGACCGTCCCCTTCTCGCAGGCCTCGCGGCTGATGCGCCGGGCGCGCGTCTCGTCGAGCCAGCGCCGCTCCGCGACGAACGAGATCAGCGTCTGCGATAGTTGGATCATCAAGGCTTGCCGGGTCGTCGCCGGCAAATCCTCGCGCGCGAACAAGGCCTCGCGGAGTACCGGCAAGTGCCCGAACCGCTCGGCGATGCGTCTGAGCGAAAACGCGGCGATCTCGGCCGCGGGATTCTCGATGAGGGCCTGACACACTTCGGCCGAGGCTATTTCGGCGATGGCGGCCGCGACCGAACGCGGCAACCCGGCCCGGCGTGCGATCGGCGCCTGGTTCGCCTCATCGCCCGCCGCCACCAGCTCCACGAGATCGGCGTCGAGCAAGAGCGGCGAGCGTTCGAGCACGAGATCGGCGATTTCGGGTTGGTCGCCGGCAAGCGCGAAAATGACGGCCGGCGGCGCTTCCGGCGATGCGGCCAAAGCTTCGGCAAGCGCCCGCCGCACCATGGGCGAAGGATCGTCGAGCGACATGACCATCGCGCCTTCGGCGGCGAGGCGGTCGTCCGGCGAGAGATCCGAGTGAAGATAGGCGCGGGCCAATGCGGCCGTGGCATCGGCCCGGTCCGCGGCCGGGGCCGTACGCACCCACTGGAGGAAATGACGAACGATCATCGTGCCGACGCGACAGGAGCACCGGACTCTTAGCCGGCGAGCAGCAACATAACGCCAGCCGCTTAACAAACCGTTCACCATAAAACCCGTTGCCGCCCCTTGCATTGTCTGCGACCCGGCGCCCGCTTGCGGAACGAATTTGCCGCGAATCCGTGTTGGTAAACGCCCGATTAATGCATAAATCCATCTATCCGTAGCCCGGGTGGAGCAAAGCGTGATCCGGGGATGAGCCGGGATTGCGCGGCGTTTCGCGCGGCTCCATCGGGACTACGTCACAACCCCAACGCGGCACGACCGCCATGCCCCAGGCGCGTATTTTCGGCCGACACGACGAGCGCACGCTCGCGCAAATGCAGCGCTGCATGCAGGCCGGCAGCGTGGCCGGCGGAGTGCTGTGCGCGGACGGCCATCTCGGTTACGCGCATCCGATCGGCGGCGTCATCGCCTATGAGGACCACGTCTCGATTTCCGGCGTCGGCTTCGACATCGGCTGCGGCAACCTGGCGGCACGCCTGGATATCCGAAAATCCGCGATCGAGGACCGCGTCGGGACGATCGCCCGCGATATCGCCCGCAACGTCAGCTTCGGGCTCGGGCGCGCCAATGCCGAAAAGGTCGAGCATCCGCTGTTCGACGACGCGCGGTGGAAATCTGCCGCGGTCGAGGACCTCAAGAGCATGGCGCGCAACCAGCTGGGCACGGTGGGCTCCGGCAACCATTACGTCGATCTGTTCGAAGACGAGGACGGCTTCGTGTGGATCGGCGTGCATTTCGGCTCGCGCGGGCTCGGCCACAAGAGCGCGAGCAAATATCTCAAGGAAGCGGGCGGCCGCGACGGCATGGACGTCGAGCCCGCCCTGGTGCGGGCGGATTCCGAACTCGGGCAGCGCTATCTCGCCGCCATGGAGCTCGCCGGATCCTATGCTTACGCCGGGCGCGAATGGGTGGTCGACAAGGTGCGCTCGATCCTGGGCGCCAACATTACCGAGGCGGTTCACAACCATCACAATTACGCCTGGCGCGAGGAGCATGCGGGCCGAAAGCTGTGGGTCGTGCGCAAGGGCGCAACCCCGGCGTTCCCGGGGCAGCGCGGCTTCGTCGGTGGTTCGATGGGCGACGACGCGGTGATCCTCGAAGGCGTCAACAGCGAACAGGCGCGCGACGCGCTCTACAGCACGATCCACGGTGCCGGCCGGGTGATGTCGCGCACCGAGGCGCGCGGCCGCTTTCAGCGCGATCCCTCTACCGGCAAGAAGATGCGCATGCCCGGCCGCGTCCGCCACGACGAGATGCTGGCGTGGCTGCGGGAAAAAGGCGTGCTCCTCCTCGGCGGCGGGCTCGACGAGGCGCCGCAAGCCTACCGCCGCCTGCCCGACGTGCTCGCCGAGCACGCGGGCACCGTGCGCGTGCTGCACACGCTGCGGCCGTTCGCAGTGGTCATGGCCGGCGAGAAGGAATTCGATCCGTACAAGGATTGAGCGACCGATTTGGGGCGGCGCCCGCAACCGCGGCACGCGCCTGCTCTTGCTATTCTGCGGTCCCGCCGGTGAAATTGCGCCGAGAACTCTTTGCCAGGAGGAAAACCCATGGAACAGGCTGCGCTCTCGCCGACCCGCCATCCCCGCGGCGGGCTTTATTTCGAGGATTTCCCGCTCGGCCAGGTGTTCGAGCATCGCCTCACCCGCACGGTGACGCAGATGGACAACATGCTGTTCTCCAACATGACGCTCAACCCGCAGCCGTTGCACATCGATCGGCATTTCTGCGAGCGGGAGACCGAATGGGGCCAGCCGATCATGAACTCGCTGTTCACGCTTGGCCTCATGATCGGCATCTCGGTCAACGACCTCACGGTCGGCACCACGATCGCCAACCTCGGCATGACCGAGGTCAAGTTCCCGCATCCGCTGTACGAGGGCGACACGGTTCACTGCACCACCGAAGTGCTGGGCAAGCGGGAGTCGAACTCGCGTCCGGGATCCGGCATCGTCGAGTTTCATCACCGCGCCTACAATCAGGACGGCAAGCTCGTCGCCGAATGTCATCGTCAGGCTTTCATGCGCATGCGGCCGCGATGATCGCGGCGATACGCTCCGCGCTGTTCGTGCCCGGCGACAGCACGGCCAAGCTCGCCAAATCGCTTTCCGCCGGCGCCGATGCCGTGATCCTCGATCTCGAGGACTCGGTCGCCGCCGAGCGCAAGGCGGGCGCGCGCGAGACCACGCTCGCCTTCCTCGCGGACGCGCGAAAAAGCCAAGCCCGGCCGCTCCTCATGGTGCGCATCAATGCGCTCGAGACCTCCCTTGCCGATGCCGACCTCGACGCCGTCGTCGCCGGATCGCCCGACGCCATTATTCTGCCCAAGGCCGAGGGCGGCGCCGCCATCGCGCACCTCGATGCCAAGCTCGCCGCGCGCGAGGCGATCCACGGCCTCCCGGACGGCGAGATCCGCATCCTGCCCATCGCGACCGAGACTGCGAGCGCGCTGTTCGTCGCCGGCACCTATGGGGGCGTCAGCGCACGGCTCATGGGCTTGAGCTGGGGCGCGGAGGATCTCTCCGCCGATCTCGGCGCGGAGACCAATCGCGACGCCGAGGGGCGCTTCACCGAGCCGTTCCGCTTCGCCCGCAATCTCTGCCTCGCCGCGGCCGCGGCCGCCAAGGTGCAGGCCATCGACACGGTGTTCGTCGATTTTCGCAATCCCGAGGGGCTCCAGCGCGAAGCCGAGGAGGCGCGCCGCGACGGATTCACCGCCAAGCTCGCGATCCATCCCGCCCAGGTCGCGACCATCAACGAGGTGTTCACGCCCTCGCCCGCCGCGATCGCCAGGGCGCGCGCGGTGATCGCCGCCTTTGCGGAACATGCCGGCGCCGGCGTCGTCGGCATCGACGGCATCATGTACGACCGGCCGCACCTCGAGCGCGCCAAGCGCTTGCTGGCGCGGGCCGCGGCGGCGGGGCTCGGATGAGGATCGCAAATAAGAGTATCTGTCAGCGTTTCTTCCGAGCGCCATACACAGCGCGCGGATCGAACACCTTCGCGGCGTCGCGAAACTCGAGCGCGATCGGTCCGCTGGATTTCGGTCCGAGCGGCACGGCGCGATAGAAGCAGGATCGCCGTCCGGTGTGGCAGGCCCCCCCGCCGGTCTGCTCGACCTTGATCAGGATCGCGTCCTGATCGCAGTCGACCCGCAGCTCGACGACGCGCTGGGAGTGCCCTGAAGTTTCTCCTTTGCGCCACAGGGCTTTGCGCGAGCGGCTGAAATACCAGGCCTCGCCGGTCGCAATCGTCTTGATCAGCGCCTCCGCGTTCATGTGCGCGACCATCAAGACTTCGCCCGTAGCCGCATCCGTGGCGACGCAGGTGAGAAGCCCGTCCGCGTCGAATTTCGGCGAAAGCGCGCTCCCCTCCTCCACCTCGGCGGAAGAGCCGCGCGGCGCAAAATAATCGCTGTTTCCGGACACGGGCCACCTCGCGTGATCAGAGAGAACATCCTGCTGCGCGGGCGACTCCCCTTTTCAAGCAGGGCGATCGCATATGACTAGCAGCTCGCTCCGGTTACCTCCCCTTGTGGTGGAGATGTTCCGAGCCGGCCGCCAATCCAGCTCAGGCGGCCGCGCCGCGCACCAGCGTGATGAAGCGCACCTGCTCGGTCGCCTCGCGGAAGCTTCCGATGAACTGCGTGGTGACGGTCGACACTCCGGGCTTCTGCACTCCGCGCATCGACATGCACAAATGCTCGGCTTCGAGCATCACCGCCACGCCGCGCGGCTTGAGGATCTCCTCGATCGCGGTCGCCACCTGCGAGGTCAGGTGCTCCTGGGTCTGCAGCCTGCGCGCATAGACGTCGATCAGCCGCGCGAGCTTGGAGAGCCCCACCACCCGCTCGACCGGGATATAGGCCACGTGCGCCTTGCCGAGGAAGGGCGCCATGTGGTGCTCGCAATGCGAGGAGAAGGGAACGTCCCGGATCAGCACCAGATCGTCATAGCGGCCGATCTCGGAGAACGTGCGGTCGAGCACGTCGAGCGGACACTCGCGGTAGCCCCGGAACAGCTCCTCATAGGCGCCCACGACCCGTGCCGGCGTGTCGCGCAAGCCCTCGCGAGCCGGATCGTCGCCGGCGAACGCGATGAGCGTCCGGACCGCGGCTTCGGCCTCCTCGTGGGAAGGCCGCGGGCTCACCGGCTGCGGTGCCGCGCGGACATGATCCGATAGCTGCGGCCTGGGAAACGGTTTCAGAATCGCGTCCATGAACTCTCTCCGTTCGACCGCCGCCGCGGGGAAAGCCGCGCGCCGGGAGTGTCACCGGGAGGCCGCCCCGCGCAAGCGGCCCCGCAGTAGAGCATGCGGCGACCGGCCGCTGCATTCCGATTCCGATGATGTCGATTGTTCACGGGATCGGCACGGGCGGGCCAAGCAGCGATAGAGGCAATGATAGAATCCGACGCATATCGCCTGGCCCGATCCGTCCCTATATATTCGGCTCGAGAGATCGTGCAAACGACGCTGTTGGTCAAATTTTGGCGAGAAGCATGCTGAACGAGGTCTACAACCGCCGGATTCTGGAGCTCGCGGCCTCGATTCCGCACCTGGGTCGACTGGACGGTCCGGACGCGACCGCGACGGCGCATTCCAAGCTGTGCGGCTCGACCGTCACCGCCGACTTGAGGATGGACGGCGACGTCGTGACCGACTTTGCCCACGAGGTGAAGGCTTGCGCGCTCGGCCAGGCGTCCTCCTCCATCATGGCTCGCAACGTCGTCGGCTCCCGTGCCCAGGAATTGCGCGAGCTGCGCGAGACGGTGCGCCGCATGCTCAAGGAGAACGGCGCGCCGCCGGCGGGCAAATGGGCCGACATCGCCGTGCTGGAGCCGGTGCGGGATTACAAGGCGCGCCACGCCTCGACCCTGCTCACCTTCGATGCGGTGGTTTCCGCGATCGACCAGATCGAGGCCAAGCGCCGGGGCTCGGTGGCCGCGGAATAGGAGAATGCGCCCTCCCCTCGTCGATGCCCTGACCCGTGCCCCTCGGCTGGCGGGACGCGGGCTGATCCAGGTCTATCGCCATACGCTCTCGCCGCTGGTCGGCTTGCATTGCCGCCACCTGCCGACCTGCTCCGAATACGCCGACGAGGCGATCGGCCGGTTCGGCCTGTGGGCCGGCGGCTGGATGGCGCTGGCGCGGCTCTTGCGCTGTCATCCCTTCGGCAGCTCCGGGCTCGACCTCGTGCCGGCCGCGTTGCCCGCAAAATCCCGCTGGTATATGCCATGGCGCTACGGCCGCTGGCGCGGCACCAATGCGCTTGCGGCTGACCGGCCCTGAGCATCCCTCGCCTGCCGGCGACACGCGGCGGTTCTCGCTTGAAGCTTTCGACCTGGGGCCCGGGACCATCCGCAACGTACAACTGCCGACAAAGGCTCAAACAGAGAGCACAAAATGATCGCGCTGATCAGGCAAACGAAACTTCGTTGGGCGATCACGGGCGTCGCCTTCATGACGCTCTTGGCTTCGTTTTGTCACCCGGCAACGGCAGCAGAAAAGTGGGACCTCTATATTTACAACGCCGTCTCCACGGTGGGCGCCGTAAGGGGCCTCAACAGGATGATCGAGGCCATTGAGAAGGACACCGACGGCGCCGTGACGATCAGGCTGCATCTGGGTGGATCCCTTCCGATCAACACGACGACGATTACGCAGGCAGTCGGCGATGGCGTCGTACATATGGGCGACGACGGCTACTTTCTCGGGAACGTGCCGATCGGCGGTGTCCTGCGTCTGCCGATGTTGATCCGCACCAGGGAGGAATATCAAAAGGCGGCGGTCGTCTTGGACCCCTACATCAACCGGGCGTTCGAGAAAAAAGGCATCATCGTACTGGGGCAGTATCTCTACCCGTTCCAGGTCGCCTTCTCGCGGCGGGAGCTGACCAAGCTCGCCGACATCAAGGGACAGAAGCTGCGCGTGACTTCCCCCGAGCAGGGCGAGTTCGTGAAGCGACTGGGCGGGGCGGCCGTCACCATCGGCGCGCCCGAAGTGCCCTCCGCACTCGACCGCGGGGTGGTAGACGGAGTGTTCACGGCGAGTACGGGCGGTGGCAACATCTGGAAGGACCTGCTGAAGTACAATTACCGGATCGGCGTGAACTACTTCAACTCGATCGTGATCGTGAACAAGGAGGTCTTCGACAAGCTTGCGCCGGACGTGCAAGGCAAGCTTCGCAAGGCCGTCACAGACGCCATGCCGTGGATCACCGCGACCATGGAGTCCGAAGAAGAGGATGTGACCCAGAAGATGGCCGCGGGCGGCATGATCGTGACGCGGCCGAAGCCCGAAGAGGTCGCCGAGGCGGAGAGGATTCTTGTCTCGTACTGGGACGAGTGGGCGAAGACGAAAGGCCCCGATGCGATCGAGGCGTTGAAGCAAGTCCGCGCCGTGCTCGGCCGATAATCGACCTATGAACCCGGTGCCGGAGGTCGACGACGCCGTCGTTCAGTTGCTGGAAGAGGTCACGCCGGGCGCCAGCAAGATCGAACAACTGTGTGAGCTGCTGTGCGGGCTGGCGCTGATCGGGATGATCGCGCTGATCGGGGCCGAAGCATTTGCGCGGAACTTGTTCAACATTTCGTTGCAGATAACCGACGAGATCGGCGGCTATCTGTTCGTCGCGGTATCGTTTCTAAGCCTTTCCGTCGCCGAGGCGCACGGCGCCTTCCATAGAGTGGAGCTGGTCCAAGCGCGGCTGTCGCCGCGGGTGCGCCTGATATCGCAGATCGGCTTCGATCTGATTGCGCTGGCCGCCTCCGTGATTCTGACCTGGCAGCTGGGCCGGCTGGTCCTGAACTCGTGGCGGTCGGAGGACGTAGCTCCGACTCCGCTGCTGACGCTGCTCTGGCTGCCCCAGCTGAGCATGCCGATCGGAATGGCGATCCTGTGTGCCGCGCTGGTCAGGACGATCCTGGTGAAGGCCCGCCGACTGCAACCGGAGGCGAGGCTTTGACCCCCGGTCCCGAGCTGTTCCTCGTCATGATGGCGTTCCTTGCACTGCTCGTGGCCGGGATGACGATCCCGTTCGCGATCACCGTGCCGGCGCTGCTGTATCTCGTTCTGCACGGCGGCGTGAACGCCCTCAAGGGCCTCGGACTGGTGAGCTGGGGCAGCATGAACAGCTTCACGCTGACGGCAATTCCGCTGTTCATCCTGATGGCGGAGATTCTGCAGGAAAGCCGTCTCAGCCTTCGGGTCTATCGCGGGCTGTCGAAGCTGGTCTCCGGGATCCCCGGAGGACTGCTGCAGACCAACATCGCCGGCTGCGCCATTTTCGCCGCTATCAGCGGATCGAGCGTCGTCACCGCCGCCTCCATCGGCCGCGTAGCCTTGCCCGAGCTGCTGAAGCGCAACTACAGCCGGCGCCTCGCCGCCGGATCTCTCGCCGCGGGCGGCACGCTCAGCATCCTGATCCCGCCGAGCATCGCGATGATCGTCTATGGCACGTTCACCGAGACGTCCGTCGCCAAGCTCTTCATGGCCGGGGTGATGCCGGGGCTCGTCCTCACCGGCATGTTCATGGTCTATATCGCCGCCCACGCCATGCTGCGGCCGGACATTGCGCCGGTCGAGCACGGGGCGCGCTCGCTGGCAGAACTGGCCGGCGCACTCGCCGACGTGCTGCCTTTCGTGGTCCTGATCGGGGGGACGATCGGAACCATTTACACCGGCTTGGTGACGCCGACCGAGGCAGCCGCCGTCGGTTGCTTCCTTGCGATCGTCATCGCCATGATCTGGGGCGATTTCGGACGGCGCACTTTCGTCACCGCGTTCCAGACCACGATCAGGGTCAGCGGCAATGTGCTGTTCATCATCTACGCGGCCTATATTTTTTCCTACGCGATCAGTTACGCCGGCGTAGGAGAGCAGATCACCGCCTTCCTGGTCGACCTCAAGCTGAACAGGTTGGAGTTCTTCGTGGCGCTGTTTTTGCTGTACACGGCCCTCGGCTGCCTGGTCGAAAGCCTAGGCATGATCGTGGTCACGGTTCCGCTGCTTTATCCGGTGCTGCTGCAATACGGCATCGACCCGATCTGGTTCGGCGTCATCCTCGTGGTGTTCATCGAGCTGGGGCAGATCTCGCCGCCGATCGGAATCAATCTTTTCGTGATCCAAAGCATCTGGGATGGCAAGCTAAGCGATGTGGCGATCGGCACGATCCCGTTTCACCTGATCATGTTTCTGCTGCTGATCCTACTGGTGGCTTGGCCGGACGTCGCTTTGTGGCTGCCGGCCCGCATGTCGTCCTCGCCATAGCGAATGGAAGCGATCGATGTTCGCGCCGCCGCAGTCGATCGAGACTCAGGTGTTCGCCCGCTTGCCCGATTCCTTCCGCAGGAAGGACCCGGCGAACGTCTGGGCCATGACGAACCGTCGGGGCATCGCCGCCGATTCGTTTCTCGAAGGGCCCTCATTCGATCGCGACGGCAATCTCTACGTCGTCGACATCCCTTATGGCCGCGTGTTCCGAGTCTCGCCGATCGGCGAGTTCGCGCTCATCGCCGAGTATGACGGCGAACCGAACGGGTTGAAGATCGCCAAGGACGGCAGGATCTTCATCACGGATTACCGACACGGCATCATGCTGCTCGATCCGGTCAGCGGCCGTGTCTCGACCGTGCTCGAGCGACGCTGGTCCGAGCGCTTCAAGGGCGTCAACGATCTGGTTTTCGCCAGCAACGGCGATCTTTATTTCACCGACCAGGGACAAACCGGTCTGCACGACCCTACCGGCCGCGTCTATCGGCTGCGCACCGACGGCCGGCTCGAGCTGATCATCGACACCGTGCCAAGTCCCAACGGCATCGTGCTCAACCGCGCGGAGCACATCCTCTACGTCGCGGTCACGCGCGGCAATTGCGTCTGGCGCGTGCCGCTGATGCCGGACGGCACCGCCTCGAAGGTCGGGCTGTTCGTGCAGCTTTCGGGAAGCCTGGGCGGCCCTGACGGGCTGGCGATGGACGAAGCCGACAATCTCGCCGTCGCGCACGCCGGTCTCGGCGCGGTTTGGATCTTCAGCCGGCTCGGCGAGCCGCTGTATCGCGTTCGCTCGTGCACCGGACTGGCGACGACGAACCTCGCGTATGGCGGCCCCGACCGAAAGCGCTTGTACATCACTGAGTCCGAGACGGGCACCATTCTGGTCGCGGAGCTTCCGGTCGCAGGAAGGACGATGTACTCGCATCTGTAGCCGCGGCGAGCGGATGCGGGCTGGAACCCATATTTTCCAGGCGAGCAAATCCTTGGGTGACGGTACGGACGCTCGAAACCGTCTATGGTCATCATCGTCCCGCGCACTTGACGCCAGCCAAAAACGCCCCTACCGGCACCCCCAATGGTCGGCCAGTAAATCCCGTGAACCGGACGCGACCGCAAAGCCCGGTTTGCACAGGCATGAAAGCGATTATATGCAGTTTGACGCTTACCTGCGTTCGTAGGCAGCGAGTGAGCAGAAACGATCTGGTGATGCGGTGGGACAACTATTTATTGAGGCTCATTCCCTATCCGTCAATGAAATCGCCAATGATACGATTACTATCGTTATCGGTTTAATCCGCTTTATATTCTCCTGATAGTTGCACACTTAGCCTAAAAAGCCTTGAAATCTCAGGACTTACGGCAGGTTTCTCGCCTCGCCCCCGTCATTTCCAAGCCCCGGTCAACCGCTTGCACTTGCACATTGACATTATTTCGGAGTAGGCATACGGTGTTGACACACCGTTGACACAACGAGACCGCCTATGCCCGCCGCCACCCATGTCTATGTCCGGGTCTCCCACCGGGATCAGGCCGAGCACGGGGAGAGCCTGAATGTTCAGCAGTCCCGTGCCGAGGCCTACGCCGTCGCCAACGGCTGGTCAGTGAGCGGGGTGTTCGTGGAGCGGGGAGTGTCGGGGTCAAAGCCTTTCCTCGACCGCCCCGAGAGCAGCAAGATGATGGCGTTGCTCAAGCCCGGCGATCGCATCGTCAGCCCGAAACTTGACCGTTGCTTCCGCAACGCACGGGATGCGCTGAACACCGTGGAGACCCTGCGGGGGATGAATGTGTCGCTCTACCTGCTGGACATCGGCGGCAATGTCTCGGGCAATGGAGACAATCCGATCGCTCGTGTCATTTTGACCGTTCTTGCTGCTCTAGCCGAGTGGGAAGTTTCCAGGACTGCTGAGCGCATTCGGGATGTGAAGGCGAGTCAACGGGAGCAGGGTCGGTATCTGGGCGGAAAGGTGCCATTCGGCTGGAGGGTCGAGGACGGCAAGGTGATCGCTGATCCAAGGGAGCAGTCCGCCATCAGGACGATGCGGCAGCTGGCCAAGACGATGTCGCTCAGGGCGGTGGTCACAGAGATGAAGAAGCAGCGCATCAATCTGAGTGCCGAAGGGGTGCGCAAGGTGCTGATGAGGAATCGACCATAATGACCGCCCACAAACTAACCCCGCAAGACAAACGCCTGCGTGAACACATTGTGAGCATAGCGGCATTACTGGGACGTCGGCAATCACTTGAGAGGTGGCTAAAGGTGGGGCTTGAGTCCAAGACACGCCTTCCTGATGTTTTTTTTATCTCCGATGAACAATGGAAACGGATAGCCGAGAACAAGGCCGTTCCCGACAAGGCCCGTGTGTATGTCGGCATCGCCATTGA
>DASWCW010000132.1:0-28212 GCA_036395835.1 Xanthobacteraceae bacterium | reverse complement strand
CACTTCGGCGAACGAGCCGAATTTCTCCAGCAGCTTCTTGGCGATCGGCTTGACGTCGCGGCGGGGCAATGCCCGGAACAGCACCAGCTCCAGGAGCTCGTACTCGGCGAGGCCCTGCGCACCGGCCTGGCGGAACCGCGCGCGCAGGCGCTTGCGATGGCCATGATAATGCGGCGGCGCCTCCGCGATCGCGGACAGGGCGGCGTTTTCCTGAAGGTCCGGCTTTCCCCGCATCGCCTGGCTCCGGGCCGCGTGGCCCGCATCAGCATGCCGGGATCGCGGAGTTTTGCAAATCCGACGGCGGGTCACACCCGGTAGGGCGGCTTGTCGAGCCCTTGCGGCGACAGGGTGAAAATCTCGGCGCCCTTCTCGGTCACGCCGATCGTGTGCTCGAATTGCGCGGAGAGCGAGCGGTCGCGGGTGACCGCGGTCCAGCCGTCGGACAGCACTTTCACGTGCGGACGGCCGAGATTGATCATCGGCTCGATGGTGAAGAACATGCCGGGCTTGAGCTCGAGGCCTTCGCCGGGCCGGCCGACGTGGACGATGTTCGGCTCGTCGTGGAACAGGCGGCCGAGCCCGTGGCCGCAGAAGTCGCGGACCACGCTCATGTGCTGCGGCTCGACGTAGCCCTGGATCGCCGCCCCGATATCGCCGGTGGTGCCGCCCGGCCTGACCGCGGCGATGCCGCGCATCATCGCCTCGTAGGTGACCTCGATCAGCCGCTCGGCGCGACGGGGAACCTCGCCGACCGGGAACATCCGGCTCGAATCGCCGTGCCAGCCCTCGAGGATCAGCGTCACGTCGATGTTGACGACGTCCCCGGATTTGAGCGGCTTGTCGTTCGGGATGCCGTGGCACACCACGTGATTGATCGACGTGCAGGTGGATCTGGCGTAGCCGCGGTACATCAGGGTGGCGGGCAGCGCGCCGTGATCCATGGCGAACTCGAACACCAGGCGGTCGAGCCGCCCGGTCGGCACGCCGGGCTTGACCTCGCCGGCCAGCATGTCGAGGCATACGGCAACCAGACGGCCGGCCTTGCGCATGCCGGCAAAGGCCTCCGGGCCGTAAAGCTTGATCTGTCCGGTCTTGCGCAGCGGCGCGAGCGCCGCGTCCACATAGGTCATTTTTGCTCGCGGGCGTCGCCGCGTCCCCGCGGCCGCACCGCCGCCGCTCGTGCGACGAATGTAGGCAAGCCCGCCCCGCGCGCAAGCATCGGCTCAGTCGGCGATCGGGACCGGGGCTTCGATCGCGATCGCGCGCTCGGTGAGCTCGCAGCGCCACGCCAGGGCCTCGAGGCCCCGCGCCCGGGCCCGATCGAACGCGACGGCGTAGCCGGGGTCGATGTCGCGGGCGAGCGAGAATCGCGCCGCCGAGCCGATCTGGACGACGAACAGCAGGATCGCCCGCGCTCCCGCCGCCGCCATCCCGGCGAGCTCGTCGAGGTGCTTCGCCCCGCGCGCGGTCACGCAATCCGGGAACTCGGCCGATGCCGCTTGCCGCATCAGGTGCACGTTCTTGATCTCGAGATAGCAGGGCGCGCGACCCGGCGCTTCGAGCAGGAAGTCGACCCGACAGTTTCGGCCGTAGCGGACCTCGCGGCGGACGGAACGATAATTGCGAAGCTCGGGAATGAGCTCTCGCTGCAGTGCCTCGGCGACGAGCGAATTCGGATTGGCGGTATTGATGCCGACGAGCTCGCGGCCGGAGCCCAGATCGACCTCGACGAGCTCCCAGCTCAAGGCCAGCTTGCGGGCCGCGTTGGCCGATCTCGACAGCAGCACGCGCGAGCCCGGCGCCGCCAATCCGGTCATCGCGCCCGGATTGGCGACATGGACCGTCGTCTCCTCGCCGGATGGCAGCACGACGTCCGCCAGAAACCGCTTGTAGCGGCGGATCAGGGTGGCCGGGATCAGGGGAGAGAGGAACTGCATGCTAACCTTCTCCCTCCCCGACGAGGAGGGCGTAGGCGGCCTTCGGCCGCCGTCATGGTCAAGACGCCGACGCGAAGCGTCGGCTTTGGAGACGCGGCAGCGTCGAGCCGGGTGGGGCTGAGCTGACTCACCCCACCCGCCGCGCTTCGCACGGCGACCTCCCCTCCGGGGAGGTAGTCACGCGGCGATCTTGCCGGCGAGCTCGTCCTCGATATGTGCGCGGACGATGTCGTCGAAGCTCATCTCGGCCCGAAACCCGAGCTCGATCGCGCGTTTGGCCTCGAGCCGCTGCGGCCAACCGCTGACGATGCGCTCGATCAAAGGATCGCTCTCCCGGCGGATGCGAGCAGCGACCTTGTCACCGGCGATTCTTCGCAGCGCCGCGATCTCCTCGCCCACCGTGCAGGACACGCCCGGCATGGTGAGATTGATCCGGTTCCCGAGCGCCTCCCGCGACAGCGACGCCGCATGCACCAGAAAGCCGACCGCGGCGCGCGGGCTCGCATGGGTGTGGCGCACGCTCTCCGGCACCGGCAGCACCGCTTCCTCGCCGGCCAGCGGCTCGCGGATGATCGAGGAGAAGAAGCCGGACGCCGCCTTGTTGGGCCGGCCCGGCCGCACGCAGATCGTGGGAAACCGCAGGCCCACGCCGTCGAGAAAACCGCGCCGGTGATAATCGGCGAGCAGCAGCTCGCCGATCGCCTTCTGGGTTCCATACGAGGTCAGCGGCGTGAGATGGAACTCGTCGTGGATCGCTTGCGGAAACGGCGCGCCGAACACCGCGGCCGAGGAGGTGAACACGAGCTTGGGATGATAGCCCTCGCCCGCCTTGCGGACGGCTTCGAGCAGCGCCCGCGTGCCGTCGAGATTGATGCGGTAGCCTTTGTCGAAATCCGCCTCCGCTTCGCCGGAGACCACGGCGGCGAGGTGGAAGATCACGTCGGGACGGCCCGCGATCATCGCTTCGGCCTTGCCCGGGGCGGAGAGATCCGCGGCGCTGGTCTCGATCTTTCCGGCAAATCCCGCCGGCTGCCCCGGCGCCACGACGTCGACCAGCACCAGCTTGTCGATCGCCTTGCCGTTGAGCGCCTTGTCGCGAACCAGTCGCTCGACGAGCTTGCGACCGACCATGCCGGCCGCCCCGATGATCAACATTTGCACGTCGGTTCTCCCTTCAAATCTTCTGATTTCGCAATTCCGCTTTCGTGTCCTCATTCCTCACAGCGCGAAGCCGCCGTCGACCAGATGAATGTGCCCGGTGGTGAAGCTGGATTCGTCGGACGCCAGGTACACCGCCAGCATGGCGACTTCCTGCGGGGTGCCGAGCCGGCCCATCGGCTGGCGATCGACGAAGCCCCGCCGCACCGCGGCGACCGGCTGCTCCGTCGATTTGGCGAGCACGACGATGCGCTCGTCGAGCGAGGGCGACTGGATCGTGCCCGGGCAGATGGCGTTGGCGCGAATGCCGCGCTTGATGAAATCCGCCGCCACCGCCTTGGTGAGCCCGATCACCGCCGCCTTGGTGGCGGCGTAGACATAGCGGTTCGGCAGGCCGCGCACCGAGGAAGCGCCGGACGCGATGTTGACGATCGCGCCTTTCTTGCGTTTGAGCATCGCGGGCACGAACGTCCTGATCGTGCGGTGCATCGATTTGACGTTGAGGTCGAAGGAGAAATCCCAGTCCGGTTCCGAGCAATCGAGCACCGAGCCGTGGTGCACGAATCCCGCGCAATTCACCAGCACTTCGACCGGCCCGATGTCGCGGCCGATGTCCTTCGCGAGCGCCTCGACCGCCTCGGTCGAACGCACGTCGAGTTTCTGGCGCACGGCGCCGCGCAGTCCCTTGAGCTTGCCGGCATCGAGATCGGTCGCGACGACCTTCGCGCCTTCGGCCAGAAATGCTTCGGCGATGGCCCGTCCGATCCCCTGCCCGGCCGCGGTGACCAGCGCGATTTTTCCCTTCAGCCGTCCGGCCATGGCCGCCTCCGCATCAATCGAGCGCTTTCATCATATGGACCAATCGACGGTCGCCCAAGTCCTCGATTCTTTCCCGCGCAAAGCCGTGCCGTTCATACCAGGCGATGTTGCCGATGAGCTTTTCGCCGGTGTAGAGCCGCATTTTTCGCCGGCCGAGCTCCCGGGCGCGCGCTTCGGCGACCTTGAGCAGCCGATTGCCGATGCCGCGCCCCTGCACCTCCGGCGCCACCGCCACGCTCCAGATCAGGAGGTCGTCGGCTCGCGTCTCAAGAATCAGCACGCCTTCGAGCGCATCGCCTTGCTCGAGCAGCCATCCATCGTAGTCGGTGACGATCGTGGCATAGTCCACCGTGAGCGGCAGCGGCTCGAGCCCGAGAATGGTCCGGTTGCGCGCATAGGCGGCGTGCTGGAGCGCATTGACCGCGGCAACGTCCGCTTGCCCGGCGCGCCGCAATGGCGCTGTGGCGCTCACCCGGCTCACGGTTCACGGCCGCCTGCGCTCGAGATTCTGCCGGAAGAAGCCGTTGAGCTCGGCAAATGACACGGCATCGGCCAGGGCGTCGAAGGTTCCCGCTTCCGCGATGGATCGGGCGGCGCGGATGAAGCCGCCCCAGGCCGCGCGAGCAAGCGCGCCGCCGACGCTGATGCGCCGGACCCCGAGCGCGGCGAGATCCTTCACGGTGAAGCCGAGCGCGCCGCCGATCAGCACGTTGACGGGCTTCGGCGCCACCGCCTCGACGATTTTTGCGATCTGCTCGCGCATGCGGATCCCCGGCGCATAGAGACAATCGGCGCCGGCGGACGCATACGCCTGCAGCCGGGCGATGGTCTCGTCGAGATCGGTGCGGCCGACGAGGAAACATTCGGCTCGCCCGACCAGCATGACTTCCGGATCCCTGGCATCGATCGCGCCGCGCGCGGCGCGGATACGGGCGACCGCCTCCTCGAGCGAAAACAGCGGCTTGTTCGGATCGCCGGTCGAATCCTCGATCGACAGCCCCGCGACCCCGGTGTCGACGCACATCCGCGCGCTCTCGCCGACTTCGCGCGGCCAGGCCGCGTAGCCCGACTCGAAGTCGGCATTCACCGGCAGGTCGCTCGCGCCCACGATGGTCGTGATGTGCGCCAGCATCCCGTCGCGCCCCACCGCGGTGTCCGGCAGGCCGAGCGACCAGGCCGCGCCCGAGCTCGTCGTGGCGATCGCGGAAAATCCGAGGTGCTGGAGATAGCGCGCGGTGCCGACGTCCCACGGATTGGGAATGACGAAGCAGCCGCGCTCATGGAGCGCGCGAAACGCGCGGCGCTTCTCCGCGATGCTGGGCATGCAAACTCCCGTCTCTCACCACGCGCCCTCACCCTCCCCTGGAGGGGAGGGTCGGCAGCGAGCATTTTGCGAGCTGTCGGGGTGGGGTGATTGCTTCACCCCCACCCGGCTCGCGTCTTACGACATGCGCCGACCTCCTCCCTCCAGGGGGGAGATAAAGCGAGCAAGCGGCGCTCACACTGTCAATGATTGTCCCGCGGAATGCCCATCACTTTGGCGATGTTCTGATACTTGACCGCGGGCTTGAGCACCATGCCTTCGGCGAATTGCTCGACCATGGAGCGCTGGATCTCCTGCCACGGCGTCTGGCTCGCCGGATATTTGTAGCCGCCGCGCTTCTCGAGCGCTATCCGCCGCTCCGCGAGCTCCGCCTTCGAGATCAGAATGTTGGCGGTGCCCTTGTCGAGATCGATGCGCACCGGGTCGCCGGTCCTGAGCACGGCGAGGCCGCCGCCGATCGCCGCCTCCGGCGAGGCGTTGAGGATCGAGGGCGATCCCGACGTTCCCGACTGCCTGCCGTCGCCGATGCACGGCAGCGACCGCACGCCCTTCTTGATCAGCGCGGCGGGCGGCTGCATGTTGACGACTTCAGCGCCGCCCGGATAGCCGATCGGCCCGGTGCCGCGGATGAACAGCATGGTGTTCTCGTCGATTTTCAGCGCGGAATCGTCGATGCGGCGGTGATAATCCTCCGGCCCATCGAACACCACGGCACGGCCCTCGAACGCATTCGGGTCCTTCGGATTGGAAAGATAGCGCAGCCGGAACTCCTCGGAGATGCCGCTGGTCTTCATCACGGCGGCATCGAACAGGTTGCCGTGAAGCACCTTGAAGCCGGCTTTCTGCATCAGCGGCTTGCGGTAGGGGCGGATCACGTCGGCGTCGGCGATCGCTCGTCGCCTGACGTTCTCGCCCATGGTCTTGCCGTTGACGGTGAGCGCGTCGGCGTGGATGCGGCCGGCCTTGAGCAGCTCGTGCATGACGGCGGGCAGCCCGCCAGCGCGGTGATATTCCTCACCGAGGTATTTTCCCGATGGCTGCATGTTGACCAGGAGCGGCACGTCGTAGCCGATCTTCTCCCAATCCTCGATCGTCAGCTTGACTCCGATATGCCGGGCGATGGCGTTGATGTGGATCGGCCCGTTGGTCGATCCGCCGATCGCCGAGCAGGCCGCGATCGTGTTCTCGAACGCCTTGCGGGTGAGGATATCGGACGGCTTGAGATCCTCATGCACCATTTCGACGATGCGCTCGCCGGTCTGGTAGGCGATCTGCGCGCGCTCGCGATAGGGCGCGGGGATGGCCGCGCAGCCCGGCAGCGACATGCCGAGCGCCTCGGCGAGCGCGTTCATGGTCGAAGCCGTGCCCATGGTGTTGCAATGTCCGGCGGAGGGCGCCGAGGAGGCGACGAGGTCGATGAACTCCGAATAATCGATCTTGCCGGCCGCATGCTCCTGGCGCGCGTTCCAGACCGCGGTGCCCGAGCCGCAGCGCTCGCCCTTCCACCAGCCGTTGAGCATCGGTCCGCCGGAGAGCACGATCGCCGGCAGGTTGACGGTCGCCGCCGCCATCAGGCAGGCGGGCGTGGTCTTGTCGCATCCGGTCATCAGCACCACGCCGTCGAGCGGGTAGCCGTAGAGCACCTCGACGAGCCCCAGATACGCGAGGTTGCGGTCGAGCGCGGCGGTCGGGCGCTTCCCGGTTTCCTGGATCGGGTGCATCGGGAACTCGAAGGCGATGCCGCCGGCCGAGCGGATGCCTTCGCGCACGCGCTTGGCGAGCTCGATGTGATGGCGGTTGCACGGCGAGAGGTCGGAGCCGGTCTGGGCGATACCGATGATCGGCTTGCCGCCTGCCAATTCGTCGCGGGTGAGGCCGAAATTGAGGTAGCGCTCGAGGTAGATCGCCGTCATGCTGGGATTGGCGGGATTGTCGAACCAGGCCTGCGAGCGCAGGCGGCGCGCGTGCTTTTTCGGTTTTCTCGTGGACTTTTTGGCCATCGGTTCCTCCTCGTGATGCCGCCGGACGACGGTTCTTGCCGGATCGGTTTGATTTCGCGGCGAGGATGCGCTGAACTCCCGGCCGAAATCAATCATGGGCCCGCTGCCACACCTCCGGCAGCGCAAGGCCATCGGGGGAGCCTATGCTGCGAACCATTGCCGCCTTCGACCGCATCGGCGAGGAAAACGCCTTCGCCGTGCTGGCGCGCGCCACCGCGCTTTCCGCGCAGGGCCGCGACGTCGTCAATCTCGGCATCGGCCAGCCGGATTTCCTGACCCCGCCGCATATCGTCGAAGCCGCCGTGAAGGCGCTGCGCGACGGCCATCACGGCTATACGCCCGCAACCGGCATTCTGGCGGTGCGCGAGGCGGTCGCCGCCGATCTGGCCCGGCGCTATCGCGTGACGGTCTCGCCCGACCTGATCATGATCGTGCCGGGCGGCAAGGTCACGATGTTCATGGCGATCCTGATGTTCGGCGAGCACGGCGCCGACATCCTTTACCCGGATCCCGGCTTTCCGATCTACCGCTCGATGATCGAGTTCACCGGGGCGCGGCCGGTCCCGGTGCCGATCCGGGAGGCGAACGGCTTTGCGTTCTCGGCCGAGGAGACGCTCTCCCTCATCACGCCCGCAACGCGCCTCCTGATCCTCAATTCGCCCGCCAATCCGACCGGCGGCGTCACCCCGAAACCGGAGATCGACAAGCTCGTGGCCGGGCTCGAGCGCCATCCCGACGTCGCGCTGCTCTCCGACGAGATCTACGACCAGATGCTCTATGACGGCGAGCAGCACGTCTGTCTGCTCGCCTATCCGTCGATCCGCGAGCGCCTGATCCTGCTCAACGGCTGGTCCAAGACCTACGCCATGACCGGATGGCGCATGGGCTATTCGGTCTGGCCGAAGGCGCTCTACGAGTTTGCCCGCAAGCTCGCGGTCAATTCCTATTCGTGCGTCAACGCCGCCGCGCAATGGGCCGGACTTGCGGCGCTCACCGGCCCGCAGGACAGCATCGCCGACATGGTGGCGCAGTTCGACCGCCGGCGGCAGATCGTGGTAGCGGGACTCGACAAGCTGCCGGGAATTTCCTGCGCGACCCCGAAGGGCGCGTTCTACGCCTTTCCGAACATCGCGCGGACCGGCTGGAAAGCGAAGGCACTCGCGACGGCGCTGCTCGAAGATGCCGGCGTCGCGGTGGTCGGCGGACCGGATTTCGGCATCCTGGGCGAAGGCTATCTGCGCCTTTCCTACGCCAATTCGGCCGAGAACATCGTCAAAGCGCTCGACCGGATGGGCGAGTTCCTGCGCTCCCGCAAGGCGGCCTGAGCCGCCGGAGACCAATGACCGAGCAGAAGCCCAGCATCATTTCCGTCGGCGAGGTGATGATCGAGCTCACCCGCGGTCCCGACGCCCGCTATGGCCTCGCGTTCGGCGGCGACACGTTCAACACCGCGGTCTATCTCGCGCGCGCCGGGATCGACGTCGCCTATGCGACCGCGCTCGGCGATGATCCCTATTCGGACGCACTCATCTCCCTGGCGTCGGCCGAAGGCGTTCGCACCGAACTGATCGTGCGCGTGCCCGACCGCACCTCGGGGCTCTATCTGGTCGAAACCAATGCCGCCGGCGAGCGCAGCTTCTGCTATTGGCGCGAGCATGCGCCGGCGCGCGAGCTGTTCGAGCTGCCGCAATGGGGCGTGGTCGCCGAACGCCTGCTCGCCTGCCGCCTGATCTATTTCTCCGGAGTGACGCTGTCGCTCTATTCCAACGTCGGCATCGGCCGCTTCCTCGCCTTGGTCGAGCTAGCGCGCAAGAACGGCGTCAAAATCGCGTTCGACGGCAATTTTCGCCCGCGCGGCTGGAAGGGCGATTTGGCCCGCACCCGGACCGTGTTCATGGAGGCGCTCAAGCGTGTCGACATCGCGCTGCCGACGTTCGACGACGAAGCCCTGCTGTGGGGCGACGCGAGCCCCGACGCCACGGTGGAGCGCCTGCAGGCATTCGGCATCGGCGAGATCGCGGTCAAGAACGGCGCCAAAGGCGCGCTGGTGCTCAACGCCGGCACGCGCGAGCTCGTGCCCGTCCCGCAGATCGTGGTGCCGATCGACACCACCGCGGCCGGCGACAGCTTCAACGCCGCCTATTTGGCCGCGCGGCTTTCCGGCGAAGCGCCGGTGGGCGCTGCGGCCTCGGCGCACCGGCTCGCCGGCGAGGTCATCCGCCACCCCGGCGCGATCATGCCGCGCGCCGCCGCCGTGCATTAGGTCGGTTCGGACCAGCGGCAACACGCGCAGATGTGGTCACTGCTTGAACGGTCAGATCAATGCTCGATGTCTCTACCGCTATCCTTATTCGCTGTCCCCTGGAAGAAGTCGCGGAATATGCTTCGGATCCCGACAATGCGCCGAAATGGTACGTGAACATCAAATCCGTCGAGTGGAAGACACCGAAGTCATTGACACCGGGGGCGCGTATCGCGTTCCAGGCGCATTTTCTGCGGCGAAAGCTTGCATACGTCTATGAAATCGTCGAGCTCGTTCCCGGGCAACGGCTCGTGATGCGAACGGATCGGCCGTTCTACATGGAAACGACCTACACGTGGGAAGCTGTTGACGAACAGTTGACCCGCATGACGCTGCGCAACCGAGGTAATCCGACCGGATTTTCCAAGTTGTTCGCTCCGATCATGCCGTTTGCAATGAAACTGGCCAGCCGGAAAGACCTGCAAGCGCTGAAAGCAATCATGGAGCGATAGGGATCCGAGCGTGCATGTTCCGCCCCTGCGCCCACGGATGAAGAATTTTGTCAGCGGCGCAATCCCGCCGCCTCGCGTGCCAGTTCCGTGATCCGCGCAAAATTCCCGGCTGCGATCGCGTCCTGCGGGGCGGGCCAGGAGCCGCCGACCGCGACCACGTTCGGCAGCGCGAGGTAGGCCGCGGCATTGCGCAGATCGATGCCGCCGGTCGGGCAGAATTTGAGCTCCGGACAGGGCCCCGCGACCGATTTGAGCCAGGCGATGCCGCCCGACGCCTCGGCGGGAAAAAATTTGAGCACGCGAAAGCCGAGCGCCGAGAGCGCGAGCGCCTCCGACACGCTGGCGCAGCCCGGCAGCGCCGGCACCGCCGCGGCCGCCAGCGCCGCGGCGAGCTCCGCCGTGGTGCCGGGGCTGACGAGATATTTGGCGCCGACCGCGAGCGCCGCGGCGACATCTGCTTCGCCGAGCACGGTGCCGGCCCCGACCACGCATTCGGGCACTTGCGCGGCAATCGCCCGGATGGCGTCGAGCGCGGCGCGCGTGCGCAGCGTCACTTCGATGACAGGGAGGCCGCCGGCAAGGAGCGCCCGCGCGAGCGGCGCCGCATGCTCGGCCCGCTCGATGGTGAGCACGGGAACGACCGGCGTGCCGGACAAGAGCGGGATCGGATCGGGAGGGGACATATTGGCGCTTCGCGAAGTCACTCCTGGGTCCCGGATCTTCGTTTGCTTCGCTCACTCGTCCGGGACAGGATCTTCCGCCGGCTGGCTTCGAGCACTTGCGAGGGTTTGCGTCCCGCGACGAGGCACAGGCACGCCCAAAAATAGATGACGTCGCCGAGCTCCTCCGCAAGCCCCTCCGGATCCCATTCGCCGTCCCGCAAGAATTTCTTGAGCCGGTCCGCGACCTCGCCGGCCTCTCCGGCGAGACCCAGGCCGAGATACGACAACATTTCCTTGTTTGCGCTCAACGGCTGCGTGCCCAGCGTTGCGGCCCAGGCGGCGTATTCGTCGATGGTCATGTTGCCTGCTCCGGTGTGTCCCGGACGAGCGAGCGCGAAGCACGAGTGACGATCCGGGACCCAGGACTAACTTCGCGAAGCGACAATATCAAACCTCCGGTATGACCACTGCGCGAATTCACTCCTGGGTCCCGGATCTTCGTTCGCTATGCTCACTCGTCCGGGACACGAGGGTTCGGAGGGTCTCGGATCTTCACTCGCTGCGCTCGCGTATCCAGGACACAAGACCGTTACTCCAGCGTCTCCAGCAGCCGCTGCATGAGAAGCGTGCGCGGCGCGATCGAGGAGATGAGCGCGTGCTCCCAGCCGGTATGCGCCCCGTCCCCGTCGATGCCGAGCCCATCGAGCGTGGGCACGCCGAGCGCGGCGGTGAAATTGCCGTCGCTGCCGCCGCCGGTCGTGGCGGCTTCGGCCAGCTCGAAGCCGCCCTCGCGCGCGAGCTTCTGGGCATGATGAAACAGCGCCGCACCCTCGGACGTCTTCTTGAACGGCGGCCGGTTCATGCCGCCCGTGACCACGAGCTTCACCTCGGAATCGACCGGCGCCAGGCCGAGGATTTTGGCTTGCATTTCCGCGCCCGCGCGTTCGTCCGGAACGCGCAGATCGACGCTGATCCAGCACCGCTCCGGAACGACGTTCGCGGCGGTGCCGCCGGAAATTTTTCCGACATTGGTGGTGATGCCGCGCGCATAATCGGTCATAGCCGCGATCGCCAAGATCTGCCGCGCCATCTCGTCGATCGCGCTATGGCCGTCGCGATGCCGGCTGCCGGAATGCGCAGGCACTCCGGTCGCGACGGCTTCGAAGCGGCCGACCCCCTTGCGCGAGGTCACCACCTTGCCGCCGTCGCGCGCCGGCTCGGTCACCAGCACGTAGCGCGCGCGCCGCGCCTCCCGCTCGATCCGTTCGCGCGAGCACGGACTGCCGACCTCCTCGTCGGGCGTGAACAGGAAGGTAATCGGCAGCCGCGCGGTTTTTGCGCGCGCGACCCTGCGGAACGCGTCGAGCGCCAGATAGGCGCCGCCCTTCATGTCGTAGACGCCCGGTCCATAGAGCCGATCGCCCTCGCGCCGGCACGGCGAGGTTTCAAGCGTGCCGACGGGATGCACCGTGTCGATGTGCGAAAGGATGAGAATGCCGGCGCCCTCGCCGTCTGTTCGCGCCGCAAGGGTGTCGCCGAATCCAGGTCGACCGGGCGCGCGCTCGATCCGAACCGGCGCCCCGCGCAGATCGAGAGCGACGCGATCGATCATGCGATTGACTGCCGCGACGTCGCCGGTCGGGCTTTCGATCTCGACCCAGCGCTGGATACCCTCGATCAGGAGGCCGACATCGATCGAATCGTGGCGTGAATATGGCATGGGGATTCCGAAAGAGGATCCACGCGAGTTCCGGCCCGCGTGCCGAGGACACGCGTGCCGAGGACATATGTAACAGCATTGCTGATGATCGATAAATACGCACGCGTCGGCGGGGATGATTGGACGAGGCCCAAAAAGAAATCGAGTCCCGAACGAATATTTCGGAACTCATGTGCGGGGCTTCCGATTACTCGGAAAACACGTCCGGAGTTAACCGGACCTTCCTTGGCATTCCAGGCAACTCGCGAATTGGGCGGATTCCCGCGATCCGGAAGCACAATGCTACCAACCCAACGAGAGGAGGTTTTTCATGGCCAGGACTTCGAACTTGTCGGAAGGAATGCGCGACTTTGCCGAGCAGGGCGCCGAACAAGCGCGGCGGATGGCGGATTTCGGCGCGTTCGGAATGCGCGATTTCGCCGAGCACAGCGTGGGGCAGGCGAGACAGGCCTTTGACGGGTTCCTTTCCGCCACCCAGAAGAGCATGGCGACGTTCGATCAGCAGGCATGCGACATTCGCCAGAAGACGCTGTCGCTTGCGGCCAGAACCCTCGCGAATTCGTTCGAATACACGCAGCGACTGCTGCGGGCGCACAGCGCCGAAGAACTCGTTCAGCTGCAGGCCGAGTTTGCCGAGGCGCAGATGCACGCCTGGGCCGACCAGACCCGGGAACTGGGGCAGACCATGGCCAGGACCGCGACCGATGCCATGAAGACCACGGTCGGCAGCATGCAATCGGCGGCCGACTGGAACCGCATCCAGGGGAACTGGAAACAGCTCAAAGGCAGGGTCAAGGAAAAATGGGCCAAGCTCACGGATGAGGATCTCGACGCGATCGAAGGCAGGCGCGAGCAGCTCGAAGGCAAGATCCAGGACCGCTACGGTTACACCGCCGATCAGGTCCGCCGCGAGGTGGATTCCTGGTACCGCTCGATGCGCCACTGACGCAGTTAACGCGTAACCCGGCGGCCGCGGCGGCTTGCCGCACAGGGCAGGAACAATCAGCAATGCCTGGCGTTGGCCGCCGGGGCTCGCGGGGCCTCGAAAGGAGAGATGCTGATGAAATCCTTTGTGAAGGGCGCGCTCGGCGGGAACGGCGGGAATCGCCGCCGCCCAGACGGCCGCGGTGATCGACCTCACGCCCGACCAGCGCACGACCGTCTTTCGCTCGATGACACGCGAGCGGATCGCGGTCGCGCCTCCGGCGGACTTCCGGGCGCGCGTCGGGGTCGAGGTCCCCGCCAGCGTCGAGCTGCTCCCGGTTCCGGAGACCATCGATGTGCCGGCGATCCGGCGTTATCGCTACACCGTGATCGAAAACCAGGTCGTCCTGGTGGATCCGAGCACGCACCGCGTGGTCGAGATCATCCACGAGTGAGGTCATGGACGCTCGCGCATCTCCGCCCGGATCGCCGGGCGGGGATGCTTTTTTTGACCTGGCCATCCGGCCAGTAGGATTGCCATCCGCCCGGTGAACAATGGGGCCGACAGACTGGAGGCCCCGATGTCGAAGCAATCCACCGAAGATCCGCTCGCCGCCCTCTCCCGCCGCTCGAGCGAAATCGTTGCACAATGTGCGCAGAGCGTGGTCGCCGTCTCCGGACGCGGCCGGCCCAACTCCAGCGGGTTCTTTTGGCGGTCCGGCATCGTCGTGACCGCGAGCGACGCGCTCGAGCGGGATGAAGACATTTCCGTGCTCACGCCGGAGGGCGAGCAGGTCGCCGGGACTCTGGCGGGCTGCGACGCAAGCACCGATATTGCCGTCGTCAAAGTGCCGGGCGCGGGGAGGCCATTGGCTTTGCCGCGCGAAGATGACGTCTCGACCGGGGAGTTGGCGCTCGCGATCGGCCGTCACCCGGACGGACCGATGGCAAGCCTCGGCATGGTCGCGATCGCAGGCGGCCCCTGGCAGAGTCTGCGCGGCGGACGGATCGATCGATTGATCCGCCTTGACCGCGCCATCGATGCGCGCCAGGAGGGCGGCTTGCTCGTGAATGCGGAAGGCAGCTCGGTCGGCATGGTCGTGCTCGGTCCGCGTCGGATCGGCCTTGCGATTCCGCTGCTTACGATCGAGCGCGTGGCCGAGCAGCTTTTGGCGCACGGCCGCGTCCCCCGCGGCTATCTCGGCCTCGGGCTGCAGCCAGTGCGCCTCGACGACGCGTTGGTGAAATCTTGCTCGCTTTCCAGCTCCCGCGGGCTCCTGGTCGTCAGCCTCGACCCGAACGGTCCGGGCCGGCGCGCGGGAATGCTGATCGGCGACGTCATTATCGCTTGGAACGGCGAACCCGTGCGCAGCGTGCGCGACGTGTTCCAGCGGCTGAGCTCCGAAACGGTCGGCCGGCAAATAAACCTCGCCACCATTCGCGCCGGACAAGTCGCGTCGGCGAGCATCGAGATATCCGAGCGGCCGATGTCCTGATCATGGCGAACGGCCTCTCCGTCCAGCTCGCAATCGAGGATCGCCTGCTGGCGGAGCGCATCGAGGCCATGCTGCTGGATCTCGATGTGGAGCTCATCGAGCCCGATTCCGATGCGGCTTCGATCGCGATCACGGATGTTCTCCCCCACGCCGAAACCGATCAGGCCGTCATTCTGCTCGCGGACGATGTCGACCCGCTCGCCGCGCTGCGCGTCGGAGTAGCCGGCGTGCTGCCCAAGTCGGCCGAAATGGCGGATTTGCGCATTGCGCTTGCGGCGGCTTCGCGTGGACTCGCCGTTGCACCGCTGCGGATGATCGAAAGCGTCCGGCACGATGCGGCCGCACCATTCGACGCGACCGGGGTGACGGACTCGATCGGCCTGACGTCGAGGGAGCTCGAGGTTCTCGGGCTGTTGAGCGAAGGCGCCTCGAACAAGGAGATCGCGCGAAGGCTCGCCATTTCGGTGCACACCGCGAAATTTCACGTGGCTTCGATCCTGGAGAAGCTCGATGCGACCGGCCGCACCGATGCGGTCGCGCATGCGGTACGGCTCGGGCTCCTGATGCTTTGACTTGATCAATTTCGGCATGCGTGTTCTGTCCTGCCGGTCGAGGATCGGTTCGGCTGAACGCGTGGGGGAGGATGGCAAAGCTTGCATCGAACGATTCGCGCGCGGCGCACGGCCGGCTCGCCGGCAAGCGCACGATCGTGACCGGCGCCGGCAGCGGCATCGGGCGGGCCAGCGCCAAGAAATTCGCGGCGGAAGGCGCCATGGTGCTGGCCGTCGACCGCGGCAAGGCGGCGGTCGAAGCGACGGCGGGCGAAATCGCGAGCGCCGGCGGCAAGGCGATCGCGGTCGCGGCCGACGTCGGCGCGGAAGCCGAAGTCGAAGGCTTCATTTCCCGCGCGGTCGAAGCGTTCGGCGGGCTCGATGCGATCTATGCCAATGCGGGCATCAGCGGCGGGCTGGTGCCGCTGTCGGAGCAGACGGTCGAGCTGTGGCAGGAGGTTTTGCGTGTCAACCTGATCGGCGCGTTCTTGGCCATCAAGCACGCGGCCCCGCTCATGGTGAAGCAGCGCGCCGGCTCGATCCTCTGCACCGCCTCGGTCGCCGGCCTGCGCGCCAATGCCGGCGGCAATCCCTACAGCGCCAGCAAGGCCGGCGTGATCAGCCTGGTGCAGACCGCGGCCAATTCGCTCTACGGCACCGGCGTGCGCGTCAACGCCATTTGCCCGGGCCTGATCGAGACCGGCATGACGCAGATGATCTTCGAGCGCGCCCGCGAGCGCGGCACCCACGAGAAGATCGGGCAGCTCAATCCGCTGACGCGCTACGGCAATCCCGAGGAGATCGCGGCGGTGGCCGCGTTTCTGGCGAGCGATGAGGCCTCCTACGTCAACGGGGAGGCGATCCCGGTCGACGGCGGCCTGTCGAGCACGCATCCGTTCACCGTGCCGCGGCGCTAACCGCTCCCCACGCGCGTTTTCCCCGAATGAAGCCTCACCCCTGCACCGAATAGCCGCCGTCGACCGGGATTGCCGCGCCGGTGATGAAGTCGGACGCCGGGCTCGCGAGGAACACGGCAACGCCCGCCATATCGTCGATCACGCCCCAGCGGCCCGCGGGCGTCCGCCGCAGCACGTTTTCGTTGAGGCCGGGCACCTCGTCCCGCGCGCCGCGGGTCAGCTCGGTATCGATCCAGCCCGGCAGCACCGCGTTCGCTTGGATGTTGTCGCGCGCCCACGCGCAGGCGATCGATTTGGTGAATTGCACGATGCCGGCCTTGCTCGCCGCGTACGCCGGCGCGAACGAGGCGCCGAAGATCGACATCATCGACCCGATGTTGATGATCTTGCCGGCGCCGTTGCGCTTCATTGCCGGATAGGCGGATTTCGAGCAAAGGAATGCGCTGGTGAGATTGGTGTCGAGCACCTTGTGCCAATCCGCGGTGCTGAGCTCATGTGCCGGGCGGCGAATGTTGGTGCCGGCATTGTTGACGAGGATGTCGAGCCGACCGCAGCGCTCGAGCACCGCGGCGACCATTGCGGCAACCGATTTCTCCGCGGTGACGTCGGTCTCGATCGCTAACGCGGAGGCGCCGCGCGTCGTTAGATCGCGCACCGCCGCGCGGGATTTCTCCGCATTTCGCGCGGCGATGACGACGGCAGCGCCGGCGCCGGCGAGCCCGCGCGCCATGCCGAGGCCGATCCCGCCATTGCCGCCGGTGACGACCGCGACCTTCCCGCTCAAGTCGAACATGCGATGCTCCGTGGCTAGGACACTCGAACTGCGCGCGACCTCTGCGCGGTTCTCCCTCCCCGGAGGGGACGGTCGGCGAGACGCGGCCGCGTCGAGCCGGGGTGGGGTGACTCAGATCGAAACCCCACCCGCCGCGCTTCGCGCGGATACCTCCCCTGACGGGGAGGTATCAGCGGCTCATCAGCAATTTGAGCATCAGGGCGGTGATGCGGCCGAACGGCGGCCGCAGGAATTTCGCGCCGCTGAACCGGCTCTGCACGAACACGCCTTTGCGGTGCGAGAAGGTCTGGAATCCGATCTCGCCGTGATAGGCGCCGATCCCCGAAGCGCCGATGCCGCCGAACGGCAGCTCCTCGATCAGGACGTGGAGCAGCGTGTCGTTGACGGAGACGCCCCCGGAGATGGTCTTGTTCAGAACTTCGTCGCGCTGCTTCTCGTCCTCTCCGAAATAATACAGCGCCAGCGGCCGCGGCCGACGATTGACGTATTCGATCGCCTCCTCGATGCGGCCGTAGGACAGGACCGGCAGCACGGGTCCGAAAATTTCCTCGCGCATGACGCCGAGCTCCTCGCCGGGCTCGATGACAAGCGTGGGCGCCAGCTTGCGCGCGTCCGGCGGCAGCCTCTCCTGCGCCGGGTTGAACTCGACGACGCGCGCGCCTTGCTGCTTCGCCTCGGCGACGTAGCGCACGACGCGCTGATAATGCCTCTCGTTCACGATCGAGGCGTAGTCGGGATTCGCCGCAAGCCCGGGATAGAATTTCCTCACCGCCTCGCCGAAAAGCTTGATGAAGTCCTCGCGCCGTTCCCGCGGCAGGAGCACGTAGTCGGGCGCGATGCAGGTCTGCCCGGCGTTCAACAGCTTGCCGGACACGATGCTGTCGACCGCCGCCGGCAACGCCGCGTCCTCGGCGAGGATGCACGGCGACTTGCCGCCGAGCTCGAGCGTCACCGGCGTGAGATTCTCGGCCGCCGCCCGCATCACCTGCCGGCCGACCGCGGTCGAGCCGGTATAGAACAGATGATCGAACGGCAGCTTGGCGAACGCGGCGCCGGCATCCGGGTCGCCGAGGATGGTCGCGACCTTCTCGGCGGGAAACAGACCGCCGAGAAACTCGGCGAGAAATTGCGCGGTACGCGGCGTGAGCTCGGAGGGTTTCAACATCACCCGGTTGCCGGCGGCGAGCGCCGCGATCAGCGGCATGATCGCCAGTTGGAACGGGTAGTTCCACGGGCTGATGATGCCCACGACTCCGACCGGCTGGTAGAGAATGCGGGCGCTCGCGGGCATGAACTCGAGACCCACGGAGACACGCTTGGGCGCCATCCAGCCCGGCAGATGCCGGATCGCGTGCCGGATCGCCGCGAGCGTCGGCCACACGTCGGCGAGCAGCGTCTCGTAGCGCGAGCGGTTGCCAAAATCGACGGAGATCTCCAAGGCGATCCGCTCGGCGTTTTTTTTGATCGCGCGCCGCAGTCTTCGCAGATCGGCGCGGCGCTCCTCGAGCGCCGGCGGTCCTGCCTGCAGGAATGCCTCGCGCTGTCGCGTCAGGATATCTTGCATCGGCTCGAAGCCTTCGGCCGGGCGAGCTTCCGCCATGCTGACCACGCTCATTGCTCTCGCTCCTCGTTCGGTCGCGTTTGCCGATTGGAAATCTATCGGAAAATCCGCCGCCCCACCGCGCGGCCGAGAATTCGCGCTTTCTGCGCGAGCGGCAACCGCAGGAACGTGGTCTTGCCCGCGCCCGCGGTGAACGCGGTCGGCTTGGAATAATCGATGCGCACGTCGACGATCACCGGCCGGCGCCCGGCGGCGAGCGCGCTCGCCTGCCCGATCGCGCTGGCAAGCGCGGTGTCCTCGGGCAGATCGACGAAGGCGGCACCGGTCGCGGCCGCCACGCCCTCCAGATCGAACTCGCCGAGCTCGGTGCAGGTCTTGCGATTGTACGGCAGTTGCTGGAACTGGGCGATCTGCGAGAGCTCGCCGTCGTGGAACACGTAATAGACGATGCCGAGCTCGTTGCGCACCGCGGTGAGGATTTCCATGCAGCTCATCGCGAACGCGCCGTCGCCAACGATGACGTTGACCGGCAGGTCCGGATTGGCGAGCTTGGCGCCGATCGCGGCCGGAACCGCATAGCCCATCGAGTTGAAATCGGTCGGCAGGATCACGCTTTTGATGCCGTGGACCGGAAACAGCTCGGCGGCCAGGAAGGTGTGATTGCCGTCGTCGAGCACGGTGATGGCCGCGTCCGGCGTCTGCTTGCGCAGCTCGTCGAAGAACCGCGCCGGGTTGACCGTGCCGTCGGCGCGATGCGCGTACCAGGATTCACGATAGGACGCTTTCGCGCGCCGGATCAGCTCGATCAGATCCCGGTTCGCCTCGCGGGGCGGCGCGGCGGCAACCAGTGCGGCGAGCAGCGCCTCGAGCGCCGGCTTCGCATCGCCCGCGATGGCGACCTTGGCCGGATAATTGGCATTGAAGACTTGCGGGTTGATGTCGATGTGGATCAGGTTGTCGGGGACCTTGGCGCCGTAGCTGCCGGTCGCGATCTCGGCAAACCGGGTTCCGACCGCCAGCAGGCAATCGCAATGCTTGAACGCGGCTTGCGCGGCCGGCACCGCGGCCGGTCCGAACCCGAAGCCGGCGTGCAGCGGATGATTGGCCGGGAAGACGCTCAGGCCCTGCAGCGTGGTGGCGACTGGCGCCTGCAGCCGCTCGGCGATCGCGCGGACTTGCGGGTAGGCGTCGCGCGCACCCCAGCCGACGAAGAGCCCGGGGTGCTCGGCCGCCGTAAGCAGCGCCGCGGCGGCGGCCATCCCCTTTGGATCGTCCGGCCGGGTTTCGGCCGGACGCGAATAGGTCGGCAGATCGGGAATCTCTCCCGGGAATGCCTGCAGGTTGAGCGGGATCTCCACGAACACCGGTCCCGGCTCCCCGCCGGTGGCGATGTCGTAGGCGCGAAAGATGGTCGGCACGATGTCTTCGTGCCGGGTGACGTGAAACGTCGCTTTCGTGAGCCCCTTCATGAACTGATGCAGATCCATCTGATGGACCTGATAGCGCCTCCCGCTGTCGGTGCGCACGCCGCCGGTGAGGATCAGCATCGGGATGCCGTCGAGAAACGCTTCGCCGATGCCGCTCGCCGCATGGGTCAGGCCGGCAGCCGGGACGATGACGAGCGTGCCGATGTTGGGCGAAAGCCGGCTCACCGCATCGGCCATGAAGGCGGCGCCGCCTTCGTGGGTCACCAGGATCGGCGTGATGCGGTTCGAGCTGTCGAGCTCGTCGTAGAGCTCGGTGTTCTGCACTCCAGGAATGCCGAAGGTGAATCGCACCCCGATCTGCTCGAGCGCATGGATCGCAAGCGCGGCGCCGGTGCGTTTCATGGCGCGCCCAATGCGCCGTCGCGGTTGACTGGCTGCGACGCGCTCACGACGGGCGTCCGATGCTGCGTCCGGCCATGCGCCCGGTCAGGATCGAGCCGCCCAGGAAGGTGCCTTCGAGCCCGCGCAAACCGTGCATGCCGCCGCCGCCGAAGCCGGCCGCTTCGCCGACCGCGTAGAGGCCCGCAACCGGCTCGTCCGCGCCGCCGAGCACGCGACACTCGAGATCCGTGGCGATGCCGCCGAGGCTCTTGCGGCTCACGATGAACTCGCGAATGGCGATGAGCGGCATCGCGCGCTCGTCGAGGATTTTTTGCGACTTGCTGATGCGCATGCGGTCGCCGCGATACTGCCGCAGCTCGGCGATGCGCCGCAACTGCGGGTCCTGCGAATCCGATGCGCGCGCGACCTCGGCGTCGTAGCGCGTGACCGCTGCGGTCAGCGCGCCGGGATCGACGCTGCGGTCGCCCTGCAGCGCGTTCATCTTACCGGCGAGTTCCGATAACGACCGCGCCACGACGAAGTCGCGGCAGTTCGCCGTCATCTCGCCCACCAGCCAGCGATTCCCCAGAATCATATCTCGCGCAAGCCGGACCCAGCTTTTGTCGCGAATCGACGGGTTGAACTCGGCGCCGGATATCGCCAGCTCCTTCAGCGCGATTCTCCGGTTCATCAGTTGCCAGCTGTACTGGCGCTCCTGCGCACAAATCGCGGTGACGAGCGCGCGGGTGTCGAAGCCGCTGACGAGCGGCGGCAGGATGCGCTCGCCGCGCCAGTTGAGCCACAGTGCGGATTTCGCCGGCACCAGCGAGAGCCCGTGCAGCGGCTTGCGCGGCCGGTAGTGATGCACGCCCGAAGCGTAATTCCACATGTTGTCGAGGTGCGTGAGGCGGCCGCCGATGGTCGCGACCGCGTCGTGCAGCTTGCCGTCGGCATATTTGTGCGAGCCGTTGAGAATCACTTCCGGCGGCTTGCCCCAATCGCGGTGCCAGTTCGCCTTGACCCGCCCGATGTCGCCGTTGATGCCGCCGCTCGCGACGATGACGTGCTCGGCGCGTACCTCGAACGTCGTGCCGTCGCGTTCGTGCGTGCCCGCGCAGCCGGCGATCCGCCCGCCCTGCGTGACCAGCGTCTCGACCCGGTGCTCGAACTTGACCGCGAACCGGCCGCGGTTCGGGTGCGAGCGGAGCGCCGCGATCAGTTTCGTGGCCAGCTCGCGCCCGGTTCCCCAGACGATGTGAAACCGCGGCACCGAGTTTCCGGGCCGCGCCTCGCCGCGCTCGACCCAAGCCGGCAGCGGCAGGAAGCGGATGCCGCCGGCGCACAGCCACTCGTAGACGTCGGGAATGCAGCGCTCCACATAGGTTTCGGCCCACAGCTTCGGGAAGCGGTCCTCGGGCCCAAATTCCGCGAACGAATGCCAGTCGCGCAAGGCCAGCGCCGGACTGTCCTTGATGCCGTTGCGCTGCTGCTCGCGGCTGTTCACGAAGAACACGCCGCCGAAGCTCTCCTTGGCAAGGCCGCCGAAACCGCTTTCCTCGTCGCGGTCGAGGATGAGCACGTCGCGGCCATGGTCGAGCAGCTCGAGCGCCGCCGCGATGCCGGCAATCCCACCGCCGATCACCGCAACGTCGGCCGTGTAATTCGCCATCGCGCCAGTTTCCCTTACCGGGCGATCTCGAAGGCCACGGAAACGACCGCGCGCAGCGTGTTCTCGCCCGGCGCGATCGGGACGTGCGCGCCCGGCGCCGGCTGCGCCAGCGCGCGCATCGGCATCGGTGATGAAGCGCCGGACTCCTCCTCGATCGAGACCACCCGACCGAGCGGGACGCCGGCGGCCCGGGCGTACACCTCCGCCTTGCGCCGCGCGTCGGCAATCGCTGCCTCGCGGGCCTGGTCGAGGACCTTGGCCGGATCGGATACCAGGAATTCCACGTTCCAGACCTCGGTGGCGCCGGCGGCGATCAGGCGATCGAGCACGTCTCCGAGCTTCTCGACGTGCTTGATCTTGGCGCTGACGTGATTGGCGACACTATAGCCGACGAGCTTCTGCTCCTTGCCGGGTTCCTGGGCGGCATACACGGGCTGGATCGACAATTGCGCGGTCCGCACATCCTTCTGCGGGATGCCGGATTCGGTCAGCGCGGTCAGAATGGCCGCCATGGTCTTGGAGTTCGTCTCGGCCGCCTCGCGCACGGTCTTGCCGCGCGTGCTGACGCCGCTGCGAATCTGCACGACGTCGGGCGCGACGCTGATGCTGCCCTCCCCGGTCACGACCACGCGCGAGCCTGCCACCCGCTGCTGCGCACCCGCATCATCGACGGCGCCGAGCGCGCTCAGGCCGATCGCAAACGCGAGTCCGCACCAGCCGAACCGGAAACGCCATCCTGCGTCGAGCATGTTCGCTGACCTCCTTCAGACGACAGCGCCGTAATGGGAAAATGCGGCCGATCGAAGCCTAGCACTTCGCGGCGTCGTCCTGCAGGGGAGCCGCGCAACCATGAAAACGCGAAAAGCCCGTGCCGTCGGCACGGGCTCTCCGGGACTAGTTTAGGCGGAATCTGACGGCGCTCAGGCCGCGTTCTGGAACGCCCGGTTGACCCCGGTCTGGATCGGCTCCGCGGCCTCCGCCGCCAGCTTCCGCGCGAGCTCTCCGAGCAGCTTGGCCTGCTCGGTCATCGCCTGGAACTGCTCGCGCACATGCGCGGCCGAGACTTCCACCACGTCGGTCGGGGACTTCACCGCCAGAAGCGCGATGGCGTAATCGAAGCCGGCATTCACGTTGGCGCGAGCCGCATCGATGACCTGCCGGTTGTACTCGGCGGCACCTTCGGCTGCGGCCGCATAGGAGCGCTCGAGGACGCCGGTGGCTTCCTCGGCGGCCGCTTTCGCTTTCTCGTAAGCGGCCTTGGCCTGCGCGATGCCCTGCTCGGCGACCTCGCGGAACGCGGCAGGCGCCTCCGGCAAGTCGAACTTGGGCAGCTCGAACTTGGGCAGCTCGAACTGCGGGAATTCGAACAGCGGAACCACGGGAGCCGCGGCTTTCGTCGCCTTGGTTTTACCAGCGCTGAGTTCGGTCATGACACTCATCCTTTCGGGGCGGCCATGCTGGGGGAATTGGGACCTGCCGCCGGTACGGTCTATGTTCCTGGGTCGGCAGCGCCGGGAGGCCCTTTGCTGCCATTCGGTACCAGAAATATAGGCCGGAATATTGTGCACTGCAACATGAATATTGCAATGCAATTGGAAAGCCCCCGGTTTCCGGAACTTATTGGGTAACTTATTGATTTATCATGGCTATACGGCAAACCCCGCGCTGGCTCCGTCCTGCCACGGGCGCAATGCTGCTATGCACAATGAATCCGATCGTTGGCGGGCGGGAGAGCGAGCCCTGATTCCGTCAGGCCTCCGGCACCGTCTGGAGCGCGTAGAACTCAACCTTTTGCACCCTGCCCTTGACGGCGACCGCGTGGAGCTCTTGGCCCGCGAGGTCGAGCCCGCCCGCCTCCGCGGCGCGGCGCGAGAGCACGAGCGCGCAATCATATTCCTTGGTCAGCCCTTCGAGCCGCGCCGCGGTGTTCACCGCATCGCCGATGGCGGTGATGATCTGCGAGCGCGGCGGTCCCATCGAGCCGACGATCGCCTCGGCGAAATGGATGCCGATGCCGATCCGCAGCGGCTGCGTGAGCTCGCCCGTGAGGCGACGATTGAGCTGATCGAGCCGCGCCAGCATCTCGCGCGCGCCGCTCAAGGCCTCCGCCGGTCCCGTCATCGGGTCTTTGGCGTGGAGCCCGTAGAGCGCCAGCAGACCGTCGCCGGTGAATTGCGAATAATGGCCGTTGGTGGCGTCCAGCGCCTTGGTCATTTCCGTGAAGAATTGATTGAGGATGAACAGCACGTCGTAGGGGAGCTTGGCCTCGCCGAGCGTGGTGGACCCGCGCAGATCGACGAACACGACCGTGATCAGCCGCTCGCTGCCCTCGAGCCCGCCGCGCACGCTGCATTGCGCCGCCGTCGCGTCGGAAGGCAGCAGCGGCATGACGGCAAGATCCGCCGTCGGCCGGATCTGACAGGCGAGGCGCAATCCGGCCGGCGCCTCGATGCGCGCCAGCGCCTTGGATTCCAGGAGGGCCGGGGCCGCGAGCGCGGCGAGCCCGCGGGTGACCATGACGCGGCAGGTGGTGCAGCGCGCCCTGCCCCCGCATACCGAGGCATGCGGGATGCCGTTCTCGCGCAAGGTTTCGAGCACGGTCGCGCCGGGCAGGATCGGCATGGTGCGTCCGCCCGAATGGGCCAGCGTCGGCGGGCGGCGCAGCCGGTAGGCGAGGCGCCGCCCCCACACCGCCGCGAACGTCAGCCCCACCAGGGCGAAATGGGTGACGAAGCCGATGTTGGCCCAGCGGTAAATGATGCCGCTATCGGCGGGAGTGAGGTTGGCTTCGCGGAGGACCGAGGCCACGTAGCCCGGCTCCTGGGCCTCGCGGACGATCTGGTTGCCGGCCGACACATAGCCGGCGAGCGCCAGGGTCGGAATGAGGATCGCGGCCGCCGCGAGCGCGCCGCGCACGCTCGGGTACCAGCGCTTGGTGCGCAGCCAGAAATGGATCCCGATCGAGGCGTGCACCCAAACCGTCAGCAGGGCCGCGGTCTGGATGAACACGTATTTCGGCGAGACCACCCATTGCAGCACCAGGATCTCGATGTAATCGCTCTCCACGTCCAGCAGTTCGCCGGCAAGCCGCGTCGCCAGCACGTGGACCATCAGCAGCGGCGGGATGCACAGCCCGAGGCCGAGTTGCCACCATTCCCATGCGGAGAGGCGCAGATAGCGCCGCTCGTAGATCGACCACAGCGCGTTCACGTAGTGCACCAGCGCCGCCGTCAGCAGGATCGCGCCGCCGATTGCGGTGTTCCACGGCGCCATGAGGATCGTCAGGACGCGGTTGGCGACGGGGAAGGAGATGAGCAGGGTGATGTGGCTGACGAGGTGGCAGACCACGAACGCGAGCATGATGAGCGCGCTGACGAGACGCAGCCTCGCCCGCACCGCCCGCACATTCCAGCGCCTGCCGCTCAGCGCCGCTCCTTCGAGCCGTGGCGGGGCGTCAGCGGTTCTCGAAACCGTGGTCATGACGTCGTCGAGAGTCCTGTCTCGGCTGGATGACAACTCCTAGACCAGTATAGCCGAGCGAAATTCCCGGCAGCAGGCGAAAACTCGATCAAGTGCGGTATTCGTCGCGGTGACGCACCCAGGCCATCTCCCTGGCCAGGAGCTGCGTGCGCGCCTCGAGCCATTCGGCTCGCGAGACTATTTTGTGGTTCATCGTGGTTCTTCGATTCCGCTCCGTGGCCACGGCGTCACTGGCACTCGGATGCTCGCACGGCCGAAATCCTCGGGAAAGCTTCGAAATCCTCGGGAAAGCTTCGCGCCCAGGGTTCATGCCGCCTGCTTGAGGAGCCCCAGCATCTCGCGAGCCTCGGCCGGGCTGGCGATCGGGCGTCCGGCTTCGCGCGCGCAGCGCGCCAGCGTCTCGACCAGCGCACCGTTCGATGCGGCCTTCGACCCGTCCGGCAGATAGAACGTGTCCTCAAGTCCGGTGCGCAGATCGCCGCCGAGCTCGGCGGCGCGCCGGTGCAGCCGCCAGATCTCAGCGCGCCCGATCGCGGTGACCTGCCAGCGCGCGTCCTTGATCGCGAGCTTGCGCAGGATCGGCAGCAGATCCGGATCGGCTGGCATCCCGGATTCGACCCCCATGACGAAATTGTAGTGCGGCCGTTCCCGGAACATGCCGTTCCGGGCGTACATCTCGACGCAGCGCACGATGCCGGTGTCGAAGCACTCGAACTCCGGCTGCGTTCCGGTCTGCGCCATCACCTCGAGATAGGCCTTCACCTTGTCGACCGGATTGTCGAACAGCCGCGGCGGCCAGGCCCAGCTGCCGTCGGACCGGACTTTGAGATAATTGAGCGATCCGGCGTTGCAGGCCGCGAGCTCCGGCTTGACGGCGCGCAGGCAGTCGAGCGGTCCCTGGATGTCCGGCCCCCGCGTCCCGGTCGATTGGTTGAGAACCACGCCCGGGCAGGCGTCGCGGATCGCCTGCATGATCGCGACGGCGACCTTCGGCTCCCACGACGGCAGATGTCCTTGGCCCTGCCCCTGCCGGCGGAAATGCACGTGCATCACGCAGGCGCCGGCATCGAAGGCCCGCCGGGCCTCGCGCGCCATCTCCTCGGGCGTGACCGGTACCGGGTGCTGCCGGGGATCGGTCAGCACGCCGGTCAGCGCGCAGGTGATGATGGCTTTGTCGGGCATGGGGCGGCCTTTTCTCTCATGGATCGGGACTAGGGAGCCGGACGGGCGGGATGGCGGACCGCTTCGCGTCCGGATCCTCGCTCGCGATTCCGAAGTCCTGAAGCTCGCCGAGCAATTGGCGCGTCGTGACCTGGTCGCCTTCCTTGACGTGGATTCGCGCGACGATCCCGTCGCGCTCGGCGACAATCTCATGCTGCATCTTCATGGCCTCGACGATCACGATGCGCTGGCCTTTTTTTACATTGTCGCCGGCCTTCGCCAGCACCGCAACCACGGCGCCATTCATCGGCGCGAGAAGCTGCGATCCGGCGCGCCGGTCGGGCGTCCTGCCGGATTCCAGCGCGCTTTCCCGAAACGCCGCGATGGTTCCGGCGACATCGAGGTGCAGCACGTCGCCGGCGAAAGCGAAATGCGCGCGCCGCTGCAGACCGTCCGCCGCAAACCGCAGCTCGCCCGCGCCGCGATCGACGATGTCGATCGCAATCCGCCGCTGGCCCCGCGCGATCGAGAAACGGCCGCGACCCACCGGCGTCACCTCGATGACGAATTGCGCGCCGCCGGCGCTCAATCGCATCGGCCAAGCCAAAGCCCCGGTCGAGGACCAATTGGCGAGCGCCGTGTCCTGTTGGGTCGCGCTCGCCTCGAACAGCAGCGCGGCGGCAAGCGCGAGCATGGAATCGTCCGGCGTCGGCCGCTCGGCAAGTCCTGCGCGAAAATGCGCGTCGATAAAAGTGGTCGCGGCCGCCCCGGCCACGAAGGCCGGATGTGCGAGCACGCTCGCGAGAAACATGCGATTGCTGTCGATCCCGAGCACGATCGTGTCCTCGAGCGCAGCGACCAGCCGCCGGCGCGCTTCCTCGCGCGTTCGTCCCCAGCCGATCACCTTGGCAAGCAGGGGATCGTAGAACGGGCTGACTGCCTGGCCCGATCGCAGGCCGTGATCGACGCGCACACCCGCAGCCGTTGCCGGCCGCCACGCCAGGACGGTGCCGCTGCGCGGCAGGAAGCCCTCATAGGGATCTTCGGCATAGAGCCGCGCCTCGATCGCGTGGCCTTCGAAGCGAACCTCGTGCTGCCGTGGCAGCGCCTCGCCCGCGGCCACGCGCAATTGCCAGGCGACGAGATCGAGCCCGGTGATCGCCTCCGTCACCGGATGCTCGACCTGCAGCCGGGTATTCATTTCGAGAAAATAGAAGTTTTCGGAGGCGTCGAGCAGGAACTCGACGGTTCCCGCACCGCGGTACCGGATCGCCCGCGCGGCGGCGATTGCGGCTTCGCCCATCTTGCCCCGCAGCTCCGGGGAGACGGCGGGCGATGGCGCCTCCTCGATCACCTTTTGGTGCCGCCGCTGAATCGAGCAATCGCGCTCGCCCAGATGGATGGCGTTGCCGTGCACGTCGGCGAATATTTGGATCTCGATGTGGCGGGCGTCGGCGATCGCCCGCTCGAGAATGAGC
>DASWCW010000131.1:0-4017 GCA_036395835.1 Xanthobacteraceae bacterium | reverse complement strand
ACAACCGATAGAGAATCTGGTCGGTCCAGAACCGCTCGAGCCGGTGCAGCGCCTTGTTGAGCCCGGCGAACTCATCGCGCGAGATGCCGCCGACCTGCTCCACCGTGCGCACGTGCTTCTCGTAGAGCGAGCTGACGGTCTCGCGCACTTCGCGGCCCTTGTGGGTGAGCTTGATGCGCACCGAGCGGCGATCGATTCGCGAGCGCTGATGGTCGAGGAAGCCCATCTCGACGAGCGTCTTGAGATTGTAGGAGACGTTGGAGCCGAGATAATAGCCGCGCGTGCGCAGCTCACCCGCGGTCAGCTCCTTTTCGCCGATGTTGAACAGCAGCAGCGCCTGCACCGCGTTGATGTCGGCGCGCCCGCGGCGATCGAACTCGTCCTTGATGACGTCGAGCAGCCGCCGATGCAGCCGCTCGACCAAGGTCAAAGCCTCGAGATAGAGCGGCTGAATCTGGTCGAAGCGCGCCTGACGATCGGCGCTCTCCGCCACGTTGGTTAGAGCTTTCATTTTGACGCCCCGCATGATGTTGATGTTTTTCATGCTGAACGAGGCCCTGCTCCTCGTCCCATGCCGGGCAACCTAGCGCAGATGCTCTAAGGTCGGCTTAAATTGTAGCATAAAGATTAGGTTTATCGATCACGGTGAACGTTCGATTGACCGCCGATCGCAACATTTATCTGTTACGTTTCGTTCACCGTGCGGTAAGTGGATCATTTCCGAAAAATCCCGCTCGTCGAACCCGTGTTGGTTTGTGTCAGTGCGGATTTCAGACGACGACCAGTGTCGCGCCACGATGTCCGGGGACACCAGCTCATCGTGTGCGACCAATTACCGTGGGGTGCCGAACTATCATGAGGCGCCGAACTATCGTGAACCGCCTCTCCGCTATCGCAAAAAGCCTAGCAGGTAAGTCGCATTGAGAGGCATCGAGAGCACCAACCGCTACGTGCCAAGAGTGATTCAGCCACGGCATCTGCGCCAGGCGGACCTTGCCGACGATTTGCGTCCACAGATGCAGCGTGTCGCGGGTGTCCTGTCAAGCCGCATCGGGCAACTCGGGCCACTCGTTCATGCCCAGAACCTCACGATGGCCCGCTCAACTGCCCCGCAGGAACTTTATGATCCCGGAAAAATCCCGCCCGCCGAACCCGTGTCCGACGTAGAGGCCGTAGAGTGCCGCCGCTTCCGCCCCGAGCGGCGTCGACGCGCCGCCGGAGCGCGCGGCCTCCTGCGCCAGCCGCAGATCCTTGAGCATCATGGCCGCGGTGAATCCCGGCTGATAATCGCGATTGGCCGGAGACGTCGGCACCGGTCCCGGGACCGGGCAATAGTTCGTCAGCGACCAGCACTGGCCCGAGGATTTCGAGGAGATCTCGAACAGCTTTTGCGCATCGAGCCCGAGGCGCTCGGCGAGCACGAAGGCTTCGCTCACGGCAATCATGGAAATGCCGAGCACCATGTTGTTGCAGATCTTGGCCGCCTGTCCGTTGCCGGACGGGCCGGCGTGGACGATGGTCTTCCCCATCGCCTCGAGCAACGGCTTGGCGCGAGCGAAGGCCTGCTCGGTGCCGCCCACCATGAACGTCAGCGTCGCGGCTTGGGCACCGGAAACGCCGCCGGAGACCGGCGCATCGAGCATCGCCAGCCCCTTCTCGTGCGCCGCCGCGGACACGAAGCGCGCGCTGTCCACGTCGATCGTCGAGCAATCGATCAGGAGCGTGTCGGGTTTGACCGCATCCAGGACGCCGGCGTTGAGATACACGTCGCGCACTTCACTGCCGGAAGGCAGCATGGTGATCACGGCGTCGACGCCCGCGGCGGCAGCTTTAATTCCCTCGGCAGCGGCGCCGCCGCCCGCGACCAGCTTGTCGATCGCCGCGGCGCTGACGTCGAAGCCCGCAACCGCGTGTCCCGCCTTGCGCAGATTGAGCGACATCGGCAAGCCCATGTTGCCGAGGCCGACGAAGCCGATGCGTGCCATGTGTTCCCTCCCGATTGCCCGCGGTCACGGCGGGCGCTCGCGCGCCGCCATCACCGAAAGACCGACATAGGCGAAGATCGTCGCGAACTCGGCGAGCACCACCAGGAAACTCCCGCCGTAGATTTGGGGGAAGAACAGCTCGACCGCGGCCATGGAAATCGCCGCGGTGAGCCACACCACCCCGCCCCAAGCCGCTGCGAGCCACAGGCCGACCGCGGCGACAAGATCGATGACGGCGAAAAAGATGGTGGCCGCCTGCCACGCGGTCGAGCTCGTCTCGAACACCGAGCTCGAGCCGTCGCCGAGACCGACCACGACCGCCCAATGATAGAGGCCCTTGAGCAGCGACACGGCTGCCATTCCGCGCAGGAACCAGACCAGCCGGCCGGTCCACAGGCCAGTCCCTTTCTGCTGCCCGATGCCCTCGACCATGGGGTCGCTCATGGCAGCTCGAGCTCCTCCGCGAGCGGCGCGAAGTGCCGCTCGACCTCCGCCTCGCTCACCGCGTCGAGCGTTGCCGGATGCCAGCGCGGCGCATTGTCCTTGTCGATGATCACCGCGCGGATGCCCTCGTAGAAGTCATGCCCATAGACCAGGCGCGAGACGATGCGGAACTCGGCCTTCATGCAATCCGTGAACGACCAGGTCTTGCCCCGCCGCATTTGCGCCAGCGCGATTTTGAGGCTGGTAGGCGACTTGGCCCGGATCGCCGCCGCGGTCGCGCGTGCCCAGCTTGCATCGGTCCCCCCCTCCGCCTCGCGTTCGAGCCGCGCGAGGATATCCTCGACTCGATTGCCGACGAACAGCCGGTCGATTGTGGCGCTTCGGTGGACCAGCTGACTTTCCCCAGGAGATTGGGCGAAGGCGGCAAGCACGGCATCGACCGGCACGTTGCCGCAAAGCGCATCGAGAAGGTCGGGAAAACGCTCGGAGGCGACGTGGTGGGTGGCAATGCCGGTCGCCACGGCATCGCCGGCCTTGAGCCGCTCGCCGGTGAGCGCCGAATAGGTGCCGGTCTCGCCCAGCATGCGCGGCAGTAGCCAGGTGGCGCCGACATCGGGGAAAAACCCGATCCCGACCTCCGGCATGGCGAATTGGAATTTTTCGCCCGCGACCCGGTGCGATCCGTGGATGGAAACGCCGACGCCGCCGCCCATGACGATGCCGTCGATCAGCGCCACATAGGGCTTGGGATAGCGCTTGATGAAGGCGTTGAGGGTGTACTCGTCGCGCCAGAACCGCAGCGCCTCGGCTTGCCGTCCCGCCCGGCCGAGCTCGTAGAGCGCGCGGATGTCGCCGCCGGCCGAGAACGCCCGCCCGCCGGCGCCGCGAATGACGACGCGGGTGATGGCAGCATCGCGGGCCCAGGCTTCAAGCTGCGCCGCCAGCGCATGGACCATGCCGTGCGTGACCGCATTGAGCGCCTGCGGGCGGTTGAGCGTGATCACGCCCGCCGCACCGTGCCGCTCGAACAGGACGTCCGGATCGGCGCTCAATGGCCGGCCCACAGATAGGCGGCCGTCGCCAGCAGGCCGAGCGCGTCGCGCACGAGGTGAAGCCGGGCCCAGGTCTCGATCGTACGGCGCGTGCCGGCGTCGGCGGCAGCAGGCGCCAAAGCCTGCAGACGCTTGTTGGTCGGCAGGATGACGAGGAGGGTGTATGGCACATTGCTGAAGATCAACACCGCGCCGGCGAGCCAGCGCCAGTCGCCGCTCGACCAATATGCAGCGACGCCGAGCAGCGCCGAGATGAGCGCAAGACTTGCCTGCATGACGGAAGCGCGCGGATAGCTCGACTGCCACTGGCGCAACAGCGCCTCGTCCCCGAGCGCAAGCCGCGCCGGCTGCTCGGCGACGGTGACGTAGATTGCCGCGCCAGTGAACGCCGCCGCGGCGATCAGCGCGAATTGCCCGATCAGCATTGCGCTCCTCAATTCCCCAGGAGGTCCCGGCCGATGATCACCCGCATCACCTCGTTGGTGCCCTCGAGGATCTGATGGACGCGCACGTCGCGCAGCACGCGCTCGATCGGA
>DASWCW010000130.1:0-51152 GCA_036395835.1 Xanthobacteraceae bacterium | reverse complement strand
ATAGTCCGGTCGAAAGCAGGTGACCCGTTGGTCTTCAAGGGCGGTCGCGACCGCGACGTTGATGGCGACATAGTGCGAGACCACGACCGCATCCTCGGAAAGCGCGCGGAGCGCCTCGACCACCGTCTCGCGCCAGCGCTGCAGCGGCTCGGCAAGCTCCGGCCAGCGGCACTGCATGATGCCGCGGAGCCATTCCGCGCGGGCACCGAGGTCCTCGACCGGGGAGGGTATCTCGCCGACCCGCGGTTCGATCCGCGCCGCCATGCCCCATCGCCGCTCCAGCGCCGCCGCGGTCTCGCGGGTGCGCCGCAGCGGGCTTGCGATGAGCGGCAGCGGCCCCTTCGGCGCGAGTTCCTTGGCCATTGCCTCGGCCTGGGTCCGTCCGACATCATCGAGCCCGGGATCGGCGTGAGAACCCCAGTCTGCGGCGGCCCTGCCGTGGCGAACGAGATAAATTCTGCTCATGGAATCCGTTCCGTCGGCAGGCGCGGCGCCGACGCGGCTTGCGCCCGCTGCGGTCTCGAGTGGTAGTTTTTCCTCGGCCCGGTTCTCGGCGCCTGAACCGAGTGATACCTTGGAATCCACCACATGATCAGCGTCAGACCTCCTGTCGGAGACCAAGATGCCGGCCTATCCTGAAGCCAAGCTCGAACGCTCCTCGGACGGGCATTCGATTGCAATCATTCCCACGGGCGCAGCACTCGGCGCCGAGATCCGCGGAGCGGACCTCAACAGGCTCGACGAGGCCGCGTTCTCCGGCATTGCGCGGGCGTGGCTCGACCATTCGGTGGTCCTCGTCCGGGAGCAAAGGCTCAATGACGCCGACCTCGTCGGCTTCAGCCGACGTTTCGGCGAGCTCGACTGGGCGCCGATCCAGGAAACCGGCCGGCGCTTCGTCGAAGGCATGCCGGAGATTTACGTCGTTTCCAACGTCACCGTGAACGGCGAGCCGATCGGCAGCCTGGGTGCCGGGGAGGCGGTGTGGCACACCGACATGTCCTATCTGGAGCTGCCGCCCAAGGCCAGCATGCTCTACGCCCTCGAAGTGCCGCCGTCGGGCGGCAACACTTGGTTCTGCAGCATGTACGCCGTTTATGAAGCGCTGCCGCGCGGCCTCAAACAGCGGATCGAAAACCTCAAGATCAAGCACGATGGCACCTACAACAGCGGCGGCTACGTACGGCAGGGGGTGACGCCGACCGATGATCCGCGCACCTCGCCCGGCGCGGTTCATCCGCTGGTGTGCGTGCACCCCGAGACCGGGCGACGCATGCTCTACCTCGGGCGCCGCCGAAATGCATACATCGCCGGGCTCGAGCTCGTGCAATCCGAGGCGCTGCTGGACGAGCTGTGGTCCTACGTGTCGCGCCCGGAGTTCTCCTGGGAGCATGCATGGCGCGTCGGCGATCTGGTGCTGTGGGACAATCGCTGCACCATGCACCGGCGCGATCCGTTCGATGCGAGCTCTCGGCGCATCATGCACCGCACCCAGATCAAGGGCGAGCAGCCGCCGGCCTGATCGAGCTCGACGCCTTGCGCGAGCAGGAAAAGACCGCTTATTCGTGCGTTCAAGCTGAATTCGCCAGGGAGGTCGATGTGGTCGCCGTGCAGGCCGTTCTTAGGGCTCGTTGCCGAAGCGTCCGGCTATGGATCGCGTTCCTCGCCACGCTCGCGGCAACTCCCGCGCGCGCCGACGAGATCGCGCTGCGGATCGGTGCCGGTCACCCGGTGGTGCAGGCCTATGTCACCTTGGCAAAGGAATTCTTCGTTCCGGAGATCAGCAAGCGCGTGGCCGAACGGACCAAGCACACCATACGCTGGACGGAGGCCTACGGCGGTGCGGTGGCGAAGCTGCCCGAGGTTCTTGAGGCGGTGCAATCGGGGCTGCTCGACATCGGGGCGCTGTCGCTCCCGTTCAATCCGAGCCAACTCTACCTGAATAATTACTGCTATTACGTTCCCTTCACCTCGCCCGATGCCAGAGAAGCCATCAAGATCGCGCGCCGGCTCTACGACGAGTTCCCGCCGCTCCACAAGCAGTTCGAGAAATACGGGCAGCGGCTGATCGCGATCGGTTCGAGCGGCGACTACAACATCATCACCACCGCGCCGTGGGAGACCCTGTCGGACCTCGGACGCATCAAGATCGGCTCGGCCGGTCCGAACCTGCCGTGGCTGACCGGGACCGGTGCCACCCCGGTGCAGGCGACCCTCAACGATGCCTATACCGGCATGCAGACCGGCGTATATCAGGGTTACATGGTATTCGCGCGCGCCTTCGTCGGCTACCGGCTCAGCGAAATCGGCAAGCACGTGAAGATGGTGCATTTCGGCGCCATGCCGATCAACGTGCTGACCATCAATTTGCGTACCCTGAAGCGGCTGCCACCCGAAGTGCAGAAGATCATCGAGGAAGTCAGCAAGGAATACGAGCAGCGCGTCGGCGAGCTCGCCAAGAAGCAGGACGACGAGGCGATCATCACGATGAAAGAGCAGGGCGTGATCCTGACCGAGCTCTCCCCTGCCGACCGCGAGACATGGGCGCTGGCGCTGCGGGATCTGCCCCGCAAGGCCGGCGCCGACGGCGATCGCCGCGGTCTGCCGATGACCGAACTGCTGAAGCGATACATCGAGCTGCTCAAGTCCGAGGACTACAAGCTCCCGGTCGACTACAAGCTCGATTGAGCCGCGCGCTCGGTCGAAGCGCTTCGGCCGCGGCTGTGGGGAGACGGGGGAGATCATGCCGATTACGCGAATCGTTCGCGGGGTGAACCAGGTCGCGCAATTCGCCTCGTCGGCCTGGGTCGTCTGCCTCGCCCTCATCATCCTGGTCGACGTTGCCGGACGCGGGTTGTTCAATGTCCCATTCAAGGGCGCGCCGGAGATCATCGGCAATTCCATCGCGGTGATGGCGTTTCTGCAGGCGCCGCATGCCATCAGCTTGCGCGCCATGCTCCGCACCGAGCTGATCGACGGATTTCTCTCTCCCGCCTGGCAGCGCGCGCTCAATGCGCTGTGTTATTCGCTCGGCGTGCTGTTGTTCGCGGCGCTGTGCTACAGCAGCATCGAACCCACGATCCACGCCTGGAACATCGGCGAATACGAAGGCGAGGGCGCGTTGCGGGTGCCGACCTATCCGGTCCGGATTGCGATCGTGTTGTTGAGCGCGCTCGCCGCGCTCAATTATCTGCTGTTGCTGCTCAATGAAGTCGGCCTCATTCCGTCGGAGGAGCTTCCCGCTCCCGTGCACGGCGTCGGCGTGTAGCCGCCATGACCGGCATCGGCTTCGAGATCGGCATCATCGTCGCACTGGTGGTTCTGATCTTTCTCGGCGTCCACATCGTCGTGGCGCTGGGGATCGCCTCGATCGCCGGCATCGCACTGGCCACGGGCAGCCTCGATATCGCCCTCACGACGCTCGCCACCACCTCCTACCAGGCCCTGCGCGACTACGTATTCGCGGTGCTGCCGCTGTTCATCCTCATGGGAGAGCTGATCGGCAAATCGGGAGCCGCGCGCGATCTCTACGTGCTGATGAACCGGCTGCTGCGCCGGCTGCCCGGGCGGCTCGCGCTCGCCACTGTCATGGGCAACGCGATCTTCGCCTTCGTGACTGGCGTGAGCATCGCGGCGGCGGCGGCGTTCAGCCGCATCGCCTATCCGGAAATGGTGCGGCACGGCTACGACAAGAGCTTCGCGCTCGGCTCGGTTGCCGGCAGCGCCTGCCTCGGCATGCTGATCCCGCCGAGCATTCTGATGATCGTCTGGGGCGTGCTGACCGAAAGCTCGATCGGGCATTTGTTCATTGCCGGTATCCTGCCGGGACTTACCCTCGCGGGGCTGTTCTGCGTGTACATTCTGTGCGCCGCGGTCTGGCGGCCCGAGCTGGTTGGGGAAGGCGTGCGGCCGCCCGCGCCGGCCGGTGCCGCCGCCGCCGCGCCATCCGGACCGTTGCCTCCGGAGACCGACCGTCCGCAGCCGAGCGCGCGCGAGGTGAGGATCAGCGTCGTCGGGCTCACGATCGTGATCGTCGCGGTCTTGGGCGGAATCTGGCTCGGCGCCTTCACCCCTACCGAAGCCGCGGGCATCGGCACCTTGCTCGCCTTCGTGCTGGCATTGCTCAAGGGCGTGCGCCTCAAGGGGCTTGTTGAGGCGATGCTGATCACCGGACGGACCTCGGCGCCGATCCTGATCCTGATCATCATGGCGCAGCTCTATTCCCGCCTGCTGGCGATCTCCGGCCTGTCCGGTACGATTCAGCAAACGGTGCTGGCGAGCGGACTGGGAGCCGCCGGCATCCTCGGCATCATGGTCCTGGTCTGGTTCATCCTCGGCATGTTCATCGATTCGATCTCGATCATGCTGATCACGGTGCCGATCTTCACGCCGCTCGCCGGCAGGATCGGATACGACCCGATCGCATTCGCGCTGATCGGCATCCTGGCGATCGAGGCGGGGCTGCTCACGCCCCCGTTCGGGCTCGTGGTCTACACCGTGAAATCCAGCGTGAACGACCCCGAGGTGTCGCTTGGGAAGATTTTCGCCGGCTCGACTCCGTACTGGATCATGCTGCTGATTCTCACCGCGCTCGTGGCCTTGTTCCCGCCGCTGGCGAATTGGCTGCCCCGGCACATGATGTGACGCCCGCATGCAAAGGCTGCGTGCTCCGATCGATCGCGTAGCCTGCAACGCCGTGTCGGCAGAATGGCGCGACGCAGCAATGAGCCGCGACGCGAGGAACTCATTGGCCGATTTCCGGGTTTCCTTCTCGGGCTGTGCCCGGAGAAGATCATGCGCGCGATATCGATTGCTCTGCTCGTCACGGCGGGAACGGCGCTCGGCGCCCAAGTCTTTGCGCAAGGGGCGGGGGGCGGGAGCGCTACCGGCACGTCGGCGGGTGGGAGTTCCAGCCCGTCGGCCACCACGGTCCCGATCCAGCCGCCCGCGCCCTCCGCCGGAGAGACCAATCCAGGAGTGACGCCGAGCGCTCCGGGGCCGTCGCAGGCAAATGTCCCGCGCGGCACTTCGCCCAGCGCGCGGCAGCCCGGATATGCCTCCGGCCATCGCCAGCCGCGCGCCGAGGACATTCCGCAACGCGACACAAACTCGGAGGACGCGATCAAGCAATTGGACAAGGAGCTCAGTCGCAAGCTCTCGATCTGTCGCGGTTGTTAGTTCCACTTTCTCCGATTGCGAGGGCTGCTCCCTTCGACCGTTGAATCGTGACTGCCGGTGGACCCGGATGTTCCGAGAGCGCCGGGTGTGCTACCCGATCACCTTCATTACCGCGGTCGGGCCCGGGAGCATGCGAATTGACCGCCAAAGCGATCGTGACGGCCGGCATTTTTGTTTGCATGGCGCTCGGTCTCGCGCTTGCCGGCTGGCTTTTTGCGGTCAACAACGCGGGCGCAGTGCTCCGTGCCTTCGCGGCGGTCGGCTGGGGGCTCGCGGCCGTAGTGTTGGTTCGTGCTTCCATCGTGGCGCTGAACGGAACCGCCTGGGCGTACCTGTTGGGTGGCGTAACCCCCGTGCCGACGCGCGTTTGTTTGTTGCTGCGCTGGATCCGCGAAGCCATCAACGTGGTGCTGCCGGTCGCGAACGTCGGGGGTGAGATCGTCGGCGCGCGCCTGCTCACATTCTGGCGCGTGCCCGCCGGCATCGCGACCGCGAGCGTGCTCGCCGATCTCCTGCTGCAGGCCAGCGCGCAAGCCGCGTTCGCGTTGCTGGGCGCCGCGCTGCTGATGCAGCTGATCGGCATTTGGCCGGCGGGCGTCGAGCTCGCCGCCGGCCTGGGGCTCGCGGCACTCGCGCTCGGAGGCTTCTATGCCGTCCAGCGATACGGCGGTGCGCGCCTCCTCGATCGCGCCCTCGCGGCGCTCGCGGCGCGTTGGCCTTCTGCGGGTCCCGCGACGGACTTTCGGCTGCAGGAAGGCCTCGAAGCGATCTGGCGCAACCCGCGAAGGGTTCTCGTCACGACCGCGATGCATATGATCGGCTGGCTGATCGGCACGCTCGAGATCCTGATCGCGCTGGCGCTGATGGGGCACCCGGTGGGCCTGAAGGAGGCCACCATCATCGAGAGCCTGACCAATGCCATCCGCGGCGCGGCCTTTGCGGTTCCGGGCGGGTTCGGCGTGCAGGAGGGCGGCCTGGTTCTGCTGGGGCACCTGATGGGGTTGGCACCCGAGACGGCGCTCGCGCTCTCGCTGGTCAAGCGGGTGCCCGACCTTGCGCTGGGGTTGCCGGGGCTTCTCGCCTGGCACTGGCTCGAAGTGCGGCGCTTCTTCGGCGCCCGCCGGCCCGTCCCGCCGGCCGGAGCCGAACGCGGGGCGGCATCGCGTACTCCGCCGGCCGGCAAGCCATAAATTTTGCCGCCCTGTGACTTGGCTCACAGCTCGCGTTGAGGGGAATCGTCATCATGGGGCCAGCTCCAAAAGGAGAACCGCCATGACCGATCGAGCATCCCCGGGCCTCCGCAGCGGTTTCGCCGGCATCGCAAGACGCTTCGTTTTGCGCTCGCTCGTCACTTCGACGTTCTTCCTGGCCGCGGCCATTGCGCTGAGTGCCACGAGCCCGTCGTGGGCCGACCGCATCTGGTCCGACGCCGCAGCCGTGAAAGCGAGCGTTTCGCAAGGTCTGTTCCACGTCGCCCATCGCCACGGCCCATCCGCGGATGTCGGGCCCGATGACTACGTTCAGGGCCTCGTGAGACTGGGAATTGTCAGTCCTCGATCGTAAGCGGGGCCGCCGGCGTAGCCCGACGGATCGCGCTCGCGCATTGCATGACACTGCATGCACCCTAAGGAACTTGCGCCATTTTCGGCCGTTGCTTTGGCGCCGACCGGCTTGGCCGTTCGATTGAGTCTTCCCTGTGGGCCGGCCGGTGCGGCCCCGGTCTTGTCGGGAGTCTTGGCCGGGGCTGCGGATGCCGGTGCGCTCAGCCCATCAGCAGTCGGCCGGTCGTTTCGCGGCCCATCTTCATCACGTCTTCCTTGCTGACGCCGGCCTTCAACAGGTCCGTGACGAACATCTGGAGCCCGTCCGGCGGCGAGGGGTTCCCGGTCTGGCCCAGATCGGTCGCCAGGATGAAGTTCTGGGCTCCGACTTCCTTGATGGCGGTGGCGCTCTCCTCGATCTTCACCAGCCGCCAGTGCCGCATCCACGCCAAATGCGCCGTCGGGCCCATCAGCGTCCCCATCGCGCATAGCTCGAGCTTCGCGCCTATCGATGCGGCTTTCTTCATCTCGTCGAAGCTCATGTTCACGACCTCGAACTGCGCGTGGGTGACGACCATGCGGTCGACACCCATGTCGCGGCCGGCCTCGATCACGGCCAGCGCCTCGGGCGGGGACAGGTGGCCGGTATGGACGACGAGCTTCTGCTCGGCGGCGATCTTCAGCACCTCGCGCACCGCCGGCAGAACTTTGCCGTCCGCGCCGAGGACCTTGATGCCCTCCGGAGCATCCTTGAAGTGCTTGACGTGGTTGTCGGCGTCGAAGGTGGGGAACCACACCACCCGGCCATAGCCCCCCTGCATTCGCCACATCCAGTTGACGGCATCGGCGTTGATGCCGCCGACCGCCGAATTGAGCACGATCCCGCCGAAGACTTTGAGGCCCTCGACGTGCTTTCGGGCGAACCAGGCGCGATCCGCCGTCGTCGCGACGTGGTTCTTGAGGACCAATCCTTCGAGCCCGCGTTCCTTGTACAGGATCGCCATTTCCTCATCGTCCATGGACCGGCCGAACACGTCGGGCGCGGCGTGGACGTGCGTGTCCATGAGGCCGGCGATCGGGCTCACCGCCGGGGGCGGGGGCGGGAAGACACGGCCCTGCGCGAATACCTCACGCGGATCGAGCATCGTCGAGAAACCGGCGGCGCCGACGATCGCCACGCCCGCACGCAGAAACTGGCGCCGGGTTGCGTGGTGACACGCCGCGTGGGCGCCGTCGGCGCAGCCGAGGTGAATCGCGCCAGCCGCATGGGGCCGGCCGCAGCTGTCCGTGAATTTCCATCGAGGGAGATAGGACCAGATCATGGAACCGCCTCCTGGGTTTTTTGAAATTCGGCGAGGGACCGTCGTTGTTCATCGACCGCCGGATGCCCCGCAGTTTCCTCCGACTTTGCCGGATCAATGTAGCACCGACGATCGAACGCGTCAGGCGGCGTCTTCGCGCTGCATGGCCTGGCGGCGGAGCGCGCGGCCCGGATGCGCGCCGGTATGGGCGCCGTCCTGCCAGACGAGGGTCCCGTTCACGAGCACATGGGCGATGCCGGCGGCAGGCGTTGCCGGCTGCTCGAAGGTGGCGCGGTCGATCACCCGGTCCGGGTCGAACACGCACAGATCGGCATAGGCGCCGGGCTTGATGCGGCCGCGGTTGGTCAGGCCGAAGCGCTCTGCGGGAAGGCCGGTCATGCGCCGGACGGCTTCCTCCAGCGGAAACAGCCCGACCTCGCGGCAATAGTGTCCGAGCACGCGCGGGAACGTGCCCCACAGCCGCGGATGCGGATGGAGGTCGTGCGGCAGCCCGTCCGAGCCCACCATCGTGTGCTCGAATGCGAGCACGCGCCGGACGTCGGCCTCGTCCATGGTCCAGTACACGGCGCCGGCCGGCTGCAGGCGGTCGCAGGCGTCGGCCTCGCTCACCTTCCACTCGGCGGCGATTTCGGAGAGATAGCGACCGGCCATCTCGGGGCGGCTCTTCGACCAGGTCACCAGTACTTTGAGCGCGCGCGGCACCATGAACGCGCGCAGCACGGTGGAGGAGGCGACATAGGGATAGGCGTCGAGACCGATCCGCTGCGCCGCAATGGCCGCCCTGAGCCGCGGAATTGTCTCGCGCGTACGGCCGAAATTGGTTTTGCCGATCACCTTGTGGTGCGAGATCATCACGGGGACATCGGCTTCGCGGCCGACCGCGAAGCTCTCCTCGAGACTGTCGAGCACGTGTTCGGCCTCATCCCGCATGTGCGTCGTATAGACGGCGCCCGCCGGCCGCAGCAGCTCCGCCAGAGCCACGATTTCGCTCTTGGGCGCCGCGTTGGCGGGCGCATACCACAGCCCGGTGGAGAGACCGACCGCGCCGGCGTCGAGTGCCTCGGCGAGCCGCGCCCGCATCGCCTCGATCTCGCGTTCGTCCGCGGGGCGGTCGAGCGCGCGCATGCAGCCGACGCGCAAGGATGAATGGCCGACCAGGCAAGCCGCATTCAGCGCCGGTGGATGCGCGTCGAGCGCGTCGAGATAATCGGCAAAGCGCGCGAAGCCGTAGTCGCGCTCATCGCCGATCAGATCGAGCGGCGGCGGCGGCGCGCGATCGAGGGTCAGCGGCGCGAGCGAGATGCCGCAGTTGCCGGTCACGACCGTGGTGACGCCCTGGCTGACTTTCGCGCTCATATCGGAGGTGACGAACAGCGCGCGATCGTCATGGGTGTGGACATCGATGAATCCCGGCGCGACGACAAACCCTTCCGCATCGAGTTCGCGCCGGCCGCTGCCTCGCGGCAGCCGTCCCACTGCAGCGATGCGCTCGCCGTCGATTGCGACGTCGGCGCTGAGGCCCGCGGCGCCGCTGCCGTCGATCACGCGTCCGCCGCGCAGGACCAGATCATGACTTGCCATTGCTCACTCCTCGCTCGAGCGCTGCCCTGCATCGAGAAAATAGCACCGCTTCGGGAGCAGCAATGTAAGAAAAACAATCGCGACAAACGCAACGAGCCCGGATGCTTTGCATCCGGGCTCGCTCCACGCCGACGAAGGACGAAGATGGATGTCGACGTTTGTCAGCGGTTCTGCGCCGGTGCGCCGGTGGAGGGCGCGGGTGCCGGCGTTGTTGCCGGAGGCGCCGGCATCGCCGGAGGCACGGTGCGCTGCGCCGTCGTTGTCGGCGCGTTGCCAGCCGTGTTCGAGCCGTTGTTGCCATAGAAGGCGAAGGCCACCACCAACAATACGATCACGATGACCGCGCCGATCGCCCAGCCGGCGTTCGACGCGTGATCGCTCGACATCGGATCGCCCGGCATCGGGTCGCCCGGACGGTCGTAAGGTCCTCTGGGATCGCTCATGGATGATCTCCTGTGTCGATGATCTCCTGTTTCGCACCAATTGGATCGATAACGCCGGGTACTGAATCGAGGTTCCGCCAGGCGCCGAGCCGCCCATCCGACCGCAGACGTCGAGGTTGAATTTCACGCAAAAAATACGCGTGGCGGCCCGGGTAGAGCCGCGAAGCATGCAGAAGCGCATTGCTCCCTTGCGTCGACGAAGCGGTTCTCTACTGGCGCAGTTCGCCGCAATGTAGCAGCGCGTTTTGACGTACAATTGATGCAGTGCAAGAAATTTTGTGCGCAACGCACTCGATAGCGCACAACAAACAAAAGCCGACCTGCAGGCCTGCGACAGGGGCTGGCTATCGCTGCCTCGGCTCATCCTCGGTCGAGCCGGAGTTGAAAGTCCGGTCCGGTTCGAGATCGCTCATCGCCGAGAGCCGATATCGCTTTTCGCTACCGCCCCTGTGTTGGCAATACGTACAAAGATCCGCATTCCAGCCATTGACGGCTTTGCATCGGTAGCATCGCCAAGACAGGCTGCTTCCCATGGCCTAACCCCATTTCCGGACTCAGGTGCTGCATTGTACGAGGCTTGGCGTCCTGCATTTTGATCTCGCGCAACTTTCGAGAATGAACGAGACGTGCGGAATTCGGTGCTCGCCCAGTACCTGAGGAACCGAGGAATTGGGCCGTAACTGACAACCCGAGCTCGTTCGTTCACCGCGGTGAACGCGCGCTGGAGCTCGCCCCGCCGCCATAATACAGGGCGACGGTATGGGTCGCTTCGGCGAAGAACAGCCAGCGCTCGACCAGAACGCCCGCCGTCGCCGCCACCGCAGCAGCGAGCGCCAGCACGGCGCTCGCGGCACCGCCTCGCAGCAGCCCGGCGAGTGCAATTGCAACAAACGGAAATCCGAATCCCACCACCATCGCGATGCGGCGCAGCTTGGCGGCGTGCCGGCGCGCGATCCGATATCCCATTTCCCGGAGCAGGTAATTCTCCTCCGTATGCGGCGGATCGAGCGACCGGATCGGGCGGCCTTGCGGCAAACCCGTAGCCGACGCCAAGGTCGGGCCCGCGGAGCCTGCATCGATCGAGCGCCAGTAGAAAATCTTCACCGCCGCAGCCGCGAGCACGAGGGCGGCGGCAATTGCCGTCACCGCTGTGCGCCGCTCGCCAAGCCAATCCAGCACGGCCGCAAGCCAGAGAGCCCCGGTCATCGCGGCGAGCAACAGATAGTTGGGCACGACCCAGTGATTGTCCCACTGCCGGATCGGCTTGAGCGAACGATAGATCATCGCGGTGCAGATCACGGTCACGATCGATCCCGCCGCCGCCAGCATGCCGCAGGCCGCCCACACTATGCCCGTCGCTTCGAGCAGCCACAGCACGGCAAACGCCAGCGCAGGGACATAGGTGGCAAGCGCCGCCAAGCCTTCGCGGGAGAGCCAGGACGAGCGCCATTGCGAGAACGCGCGCCACGCCCGTTCGGGGTGCCCGAGGTGGATCGTCGAGGACAATAGGCCCGCGGTGATGAAGCCGATCGCGAGCGCGAGGCTTACCGCACCGAAACGACGCTCGAGCGGCAGTGCACCGATCGGCGCGAGCAACCCGACCCAGGCGAGCAGGCCGTAGCCGATGCCCGAGGCGGTCGTGAAGACGATGACCGACAGCGCCGGATGCACGGTGTCCCCCGACCTTGGCTCGAGCCGCCTTCGTGATTGCGACCGGAGGCGGGATCGAGCCGCCCCGCCGGCGCGGGCTCGCGTTCACCGCGACAGCACGCGATCGATCCACTGCAAGAACCCGTTTCCGGCGGGGATCTCATGCTCCGGGCTCTCGCGGTTCACCCGAGACGAGCGCATCGACCGCGGCGGCAAATATTTGCCCACCGGCCGATAGCCCAGTTCCGGCATCGCATCGCAACCACCGCGCTCGGCCACGAGCTTGGAGACCGCGGAGCTCGCATCGCCGAGATCGCCGAAATGCCGCGCCGAGGTGGGGCAGGCCGCCACACAAGCCGGAATGCGGTCCGCCTGCGGCAGCTTCTCGTCATAGATCCGATCGACGCACAGCGTACATTTCTTCATGACGCCGCCGTCCGCGTCGAACTCGCGCGCGCCGTAGGGACACGCCCAGGAACACAGCTTACAACCGATGCAGAGCGCGGCATCGACTAGGACGATGCCGTCTTCGGCGCGTTTGTAGGAGGCGCCGGTCGGACACACCGTCACGCAGTCCGGCTCCTCGCAGTGATAGCAGTTCTTCGGGAAATAGACGGTGCGTCCGTCCTCGCCGTCGCCGACTTCGAACGCGTGCACGCGGTTGAGCCACACGCCCCAGGGGTCGGCCTGATAGGGACCGAACTCGGGCAGCGGACCGGTTTCGCCGAAGGCGTTCCACTCCTTGCAGCTCACCACGCAGGCGTGGCACCCGACGCAGGTATCGAGATCGATGACGAGCGCGAGCTTCTTGGCGCCGGGCTGCGGGGCGGGGAGGCTGGTCATGGGCTGCCTCCGGGCGCGGCAGGATGCATGCGCGCGTCGCGCACGATCCAGGGCGGAGAAACCATGTTCGGGAGGCGCGACACGGCCGGGAACTGCGGCTCGGCCTTGCCGATCTCGCCGGGGAGCGCCTTCTCGATCCGGACCCGCAGGTCGTACCACGCCGCCTGACCCGTCACCGGATCGCAGTTTCCATATCGATACGAGCTCGCGGCGGGCAGCAATTCCGGAATGAGGTGATTCAACAGGAATCCGCGCGCCGCCTCGGGGGCATCGGCGGCCAGGTTCCAGGCGCCGGCACGTTTCCCGATCGCATTCCAGGTCCACACCGTGTCGGGATTGACGCCTTCCATCAGGCGGATCTGGCACTTGAGGCGGGCGTGGTGGCTGACGACCCAGACCCAGTCCTCGTCCTCGAGGCCGAGTTCCGCCGCCCGCGACCGGCTCACATAGAGGCGGTTGTGGCTGAGGATTTGCCGCAGCCAGGCGTTCTGGGAGTGCCACGCATGATACATCGGCATCGGCCGCTGCGTGATGGCGTGCAGCGGAAAGCTTTGGCCATCGGTCGCCGCCTCACAAAACGGCACGTACCAGATCGGCAGCGGGTCGAAATAGGTTTCGATCCGGCCGCGGTGCTGGTCCGGCGGCTGCAGCGCGCCGTGACCGCGGGCGGCAAGACGGAACCGCTGCAGCGGCTCGCAATAAATCTGCAGCACGATCGCATCGGCCTTTTCGATGAAGCCGAAGCGCTTCGCCGTCTCGAGATAATCCTTGTTGGTGTGCTTGAAGTAGCGCTGCTCGGGCGGGAGTTCGTATTTCCAGAAGCAATGGTTTTCCACGTATCTGTCGAGCTGCTGCGGATTGGGCTCGCCCACGCCGTCGCTGCCGCCGTCGCGGCCGCGCCAGCCGCCGAGCGAGCCGATGCCGGGTTTGCGTTCATGGCGGACGAGATAGTCGGCGTAGTCCTTGTACAGCGCGCCGCCGTCGCTCGCGACGAAGCCGGGCAGATCGAGCCTCGCGCCGAGCTCGATCAGCACGTCCTGGAACGGGCGAACGTCGCGGTCGAGCTTCAGCACCGGCCGGCGGATCGAATCTGCGGGACCATCCGCGGTGCTGATCGGGCGGTCGAGCAGCGAGATGCAGTCCCACCGCTCGAGATAGGTGGTGTCCGGCAGCACCAGGTCGGCAAACGCCACCATCTCCGAGAAGAACGCATCGGCGTAGATGATCCGCGGAATTCGGTATTCGCCGTCGGCGCGCTTGTCGGTGAGCATGCCGATGGTCTCCGCGGTGTTCATCGCGGAGTTCCACGACAGATTGGCCATGAACAGAAACAGCGTGTCGATCGGATAGGGATCGCCGGCCCAGGCGTTGCGCACGACCATGTGCATGAGGCCGTGGGCCGCGAGCGGTGCCTCCCAGGAATAGGCCTTGTCGATGCGCAGCGGTTTTCCCGCGGCATCGACCAGCAGGTCCTCGGGGCCGCAGGGATGCCCGAGCGGCATGCCGTCGAGCGGCTGGTTGGCGGCCGAGATCTTTCCCGGTCGCGACGCCGCCGGGCAGGGGCGCGGGAACGGCGCCTTGTAGCGGAAGCCGCCGGGGCAGTCGATCGCTCCCAGCAAGATCTGGAGCAGGTGCAGCGCGCGGCAGGTGTGAAATCCGTTGGAATGCGCGGAGATGCCGCGCATCGCGTGCATCGCCACCGGCCGGCCGATCATCGTCTCGTGATGGCGGCCGGCGCAATCGGTCCACGGCTGCGGGTGCACGATCGCGCGATCGAACGCCACATGGGCGAGCTCGGCGGCGATGCGACGGATTTTTTGCGCGGAGACGCCGCAACGTGCGCTCACCGCCTCGGGAGAATATTCCGGCGACCGATAGCGCTCGGTCAGGAGCTCGAACACCGGGACGGCGTGCCGTCCATCGGCAAGCCTGAACTCGCCGGTGAGCGCCGGCTCGACGCTCGGATCGCACGCTTTCGCCGGCGCGCCGCGCGTGCGATCCCATACCAGCGGCTTGCCGTCGGCGCGCGCGAACAGCCCGTCATCTGCAGCGCCGGGATCCCGAACAACCAGATACGCGGCATTGGTGTAGCGCACGAGATAGTCGAGATCGACGCGGCCCGCATGCAGCAATTCGTGGATCAGCGCGAAGACGAACAGGCCGTCGGTGCCGGGCCGGATCGCGACCCACTCGTCCGCAATGGCCGAATAGCCGGTGCGCACCGGGTTGACGGAGACGATCTTGACGCCGCGCGCCTTGAGCTTGCCGAGGCCGATCTTGAGCGGATTGGAATCGTGGTCTTCGGCGACCCCGAACAGCAGAAAATATTCGGTGCGCTCCCAGTCGGGCTCGCCGAACTCCCAGAACGAGCCGCCGATGGTGTAGAAGCCCGCCGCCGCCATATTGACCGAGCAGAACCCGCCGTGCGCGGCGTAATTCGGCGTGCCGAACTGTTTGGCCCAATAGCCGGTCAGTGCCTGGCTCTGATCGCGGCCGGTGAAGAACGCGAGCTCTTTCGGATCCGTTGCTCGAATTTTGCCGAGCCATTCGCCGGCGATGCGCAGCGCCTGGTCCCATTCGATCTCGCGGAACTCGGCACGGCCGCGTTCGCCCACGCGCAGCAGCGGCTTGGAAAGCCGCGCCGGCGAGGCTTGCTGCATGATCCCGGCGGCGCCCTTGGCACAAATCACGCCGCGGTTCACCGGGTGCTCGCGATTGCCTTCGATGTAGCGGATACGGCCGTCGTCGAGATGCACCTTGATGCCGCAGCGGCAGGCACACATGTAGCAGGTCGTCGATTTCACTTCGCCCGCATTGAGCGGCGCGCGGGCTGCCGGCTGATCCGCGCGGCTTCGCGACCGACGTGATCGGCCGAAGCTTGCCGGGAGCCATCGTGCGGCCATTCTGCAAATCTCCGGGAGCAGGAGCGAGCACCCTTATCGTGCGTGCCCGGCCGCTTCAACGGTATTCGCCGCGGGCGCGTCGGTCCAATTGCCTGATAGCTTGCGGATATCGTCCGTCCGCGTACCGACGACCGCAGCCCGGGCGACGGCTGCCGCAGCTGCAGGACATGCACGCGGCCGAAACCCGCGGCCGAATTCCCGATAGGCTCGAACTATTGCGGTATCCGCCCCATGAATTTTTGTAGCAAAAGCGGGAACGGCTATACTGTCGCAGAGCTTCGGATGGGCGGGTCTGGGCCCGGGGCCGAGACAGGCAAGAACGGTGCGGATCGCTTCGCTCCGCCCGCAACGGAGGTTGGGATGACGGCGCAAATGGACAAGGTCGCCTACGACGTGGGCGAGCCGATCCCTTATGTCAACAGCCGGATCTACAGCGACCGGGGCATTTTCGAGGAGGAGCTCGAGAAGATCTGGAAGAAAGTATGGCTCGTGACCGTTCACGAATCCGAACTGCCCGATCCGCTCGATTTCCGCACCCTGACGGTTGCCCGCGAACCCGTCGTCATCGTGCGCGGCTCCGACAACAAGATCCGGGCGTTCCTCAACGTCTGCCCGCACCGCGGCAATCTGATCCTGCGGCAGCCCTCCGGCAGCCTGACGGTCGCGGAGCCATCCGGGAACGCCAACCATATGACGTGCATGTTCCACGCATGGCAATTCGACTGCTTCGGGCGCTGCGTCGATATCCCGCGTGCCAAAGCCGGTTATCAGGAGCGCCTGAAGAAGGAGGACGTTGCTCTCACGCGATTCCCCTGCGAGGTGGCCCACGGCGGCTTCGTCTGGCTGTCATTGGATCGCGACGCGCCACCACTCGCCGACTACATCGGCCAGGCATTCGACATCATGAAGGAGGAGCTCGACACCGAGCCGCTGGCGATCTTCCACTATCACAAGGCGATCATACCGAGTAACTACAAGCTGTGGCACGATACCAACAGCGAGTTCTATCACGATTACATGCACTACTTTAACCGCGCCACCAGCATGCAGCAGAAGGGGTATTTCGAGCGGCAGTACACCGCGTTTCCCAACGGCCACTGCACCGTCGGCTCGATGGAGGTCAAATACGACGCCTATCAGGGTGCGGCCGACCGCGTGCTGTCCTTCCCCGGCATGCCGCGCAACGGCTGGAAGATGGTCGATCTGTTTCCCGGGGCGACCTACAACATCCGCGGCTCCTCGCTCCGTGTCGACACGATGACCCCGCTAGGTCCCGACCGGGTCATGATCGAGTTTCGCGGCCTCGGCCTCAAACGCGATACCCCGGACGACCAGGCGCAGCGGGTTCGCGACCACAACACCATCTGGGGACCGTTCGGCCGAAATTTGCACGAGGATCTGTTGGGCATCACCGGCCAGGGGGTGAGCATGCGCCCGGGCTCGACACCGCGGCACATCCTGCACGGACGCCGCGAAAACAATTCCATCCACGACGAAATCGGCATGCGGCATTTTTATACCGAGTGGTCGAAACGGATGGGCCGATCGCCGTCCGATCCGTTTGCCGGCGGGCTGTTGGCCGCCGAATAGTGCCGCGGGCGCCGCAGCAAGCTGGAGATCGATCATGAATATCGTCGCCACGACCGAGCTGAAATCCGCGGAAGGGGCGATCCGGGATGTCATCTATCGCGCCTGCCTGCTGCTGGACGACGAAAAGTTCCTTGAGTGGCTGACGCTGTGCGCCCCCGACTTCAAGTACCGCATCACGACCTACAGCCCCGAGATCCGCCGGAACATGACTTGGTACGAGCAGGACGTGCCCGGGCTCAAAACCATGATCGAGCTGCTGCCGAAACACAACACGGACCACGGCCGGCTGACGCGGCATGCCACGGTGTACACCGTGGAAGCCGATCCGGCGCAGAACGAGGCGAGGACCACGACGTCATTTGCGTGCTACCGCACGATGCTCGACGGCATCAATTCGCACATCGACTCCGGCGAGACGCAGCTGTTCCTGATCGGAAGATATTACGACCGGTTCCGGATCGGCGAGGAAGGCCCGCGCTTTCTCGAGCGCAACGTGTTCCTCGATACGCGCCGTCTCGACAAGGGCTCGCACTACCCGATCTGACGCCGCGTCGATACCGGCGATCGGCAGCAGAACCACCAGGGAGCTACCATTTTGGCGTGGCAGAGACTTTGCCGTGCGGACGAAATTCAGGGCGGGAAATTGGTCGGGGTGGAGGTCCAAGGGGCGAAGGTCCTGGTCACCAGGATCGACGGCAATTTCGTCGCGTTCCCGCCGCTGTGCCCGCACATGGCGGAACCGCTGGAAGTTTCCGGGGTCTGCGCGGACGGCATGCTGACCTGCACCAAGCACATCTGGCAATGGGATCTGCAGAGCGGGGAACCCAGAGGCGACGCCGAGAAGCCGTTGCTTTACTATCCGGTGCGAGTGCAGGGGAACGATCTGTGGATCGATTTCGACCGCGAGCTCACCTACGAGTACGACGATTGACCCTCCGGGCCATAACCGGAAATGTGCGCTAGGTCGCGCCGTTGAGCAGCGCGCTCTGCTCGAGAAAACTCTGCGTGATCATTTTGGCGAGGCGCTGCATCACCAGGTAGCCGGCGCGCGGATCCTGCTCGAGAATCCGCAGCAGCGCTTCGCCGTCGATATCGAGCAGCCGGCATTTTTCGAGCGCTATGACGGTGGCGATGCGGCGCGGCTGGTTGCCCAGCAAAGCCGCCCAGCCGAGGATATCGCCGGCCGGAATGATCGTGCCCTGCGCCGCGGGTCGGCCATCGCCGCCGAGAATGAACCGCAGCCGCCCGTCGGCGACCACGTACGCGCTCCGAGCCGGATCGCCGACCGAGTACAGCGTCTCGCCTTCCTCGACCGTCTGCGGTTTGGCGACGGCCGCGATATTGCCGATCGTCGCGTCCGCTACGCCGACCAGAATCGCGGTGGAGCGCAGGATCTCGAAATTGCCGGTGTCGATCGTGGTCGAGGACATCGTGTTCTCCCGAACGCTGATCTCAGCTGAACTTGTCGTAGCGGATGTCGCGCACCGGAAGCCGCCCCTGGGTGATCAGCATTCGGATCGATACGTCGACCAGAATCGGCGGCCCGGCGAGATAGGCGACCCTTCCGGCGAACCTTCCGGCGAGATCGCGTGCGGCGATCTCGTGGGGAAAACCGGACTCGAATATCAGGGAGCGGTGGCGCGCGCGTATTTCCGGCGCCGGCACATCGTGGGACGTCGCGACCGTGATCCGCAGCGTATCGGGAAACGTTGCCGCGAAGCGCTGCAGTCGATCGAGATAGAACGCGTCGGCGTTGGTGCGGACGCCGAAGAAGATCGCAGCCTCGAAATGATCGAAATGCCGCGAGGCAGATCCGGCCTCCAAGATCGACATGATCGAGGCAATGCCCGAGCCGCCGGCGATGCACACAATCGTGCGCTGTTCCTGGGGCGTGAAGATCGCCTTGCCCAGCGGCCCGAACCATTCGACACAATCGCCAGGCTTGGCACTGGAGAACAGCCATTCGGTGAACGCCCCGTCCGGTTTTCGTTTGACCACGAATTTCGCCTGCGTCGTCGAGCCGGGGTGATCGACCATCGAGTAGCCTCGATAGCCGGCAATATGCGGGACCCGGAGCACGGCGAATTGGCCTGCATCGAACTCGAGCGCGGGGTCGAGCTCGAGCAGCAGCTCGACGGTGTCCTGGGTGAGAGGCTCGATGCGGGTGACGACGCCGCGACCGAAGTACGGTCGGACCCGCGTCGTCGAAGCCAGATTCGCGCTGCCCGGAATCTCGAAGCTGCAGTCGCTGAGCGCGCGGGTCTGGCACAGCAGCACCTCGTCGCGATCGGGGCGCAAATAGGCGTTCCCGGGCGCTTCCCGCCAGTCGCCGACGATCACGCCGGCTAGACGCCTCGCCTTGCAGGTTCCGCAGGTGCCGGTGGCGCATTCATAGGGAATAGCCACGCCCGCGCGCAACGCCGCATAGAGCAGCGGCTCCTGCGGCTCGGCGCCGAATGCGCAGCTCGAAGTCTTCGATCGCGCTTCGATCAGCGCGGTCCTCTTGCCCGACCGGGAAGGGGGGAAGGCGAGGTCTTGCGCGTCGGTCATGCCCAACCTCGACCCCTCCGCCGGATCAGCGGGGATGCGAACCGGCCCGAGCCTCGGCGTCTGATCCGGGGGCTTTTCATCTCAGCTCGGCTTGCGAATGCGTTTCGAATAGGCGTCGATGAAATCCGCCGCCGCCTTGCTGCCGCGCGCGAAGGATTTCATCGCCTCCTCGTGCAGAAGCGAGAGCGCCTGCATCTTGATATGATTGGCGTCGTCATTCTCGATCACGTCCTCCAGGCGCCGCGGCCGCGGCAGGTTCACCTCGAGCACCGCGCGCACTCGCGCCGGCACGTTGGTCATGACCAGGATTCGATCGGCGAGAAAGATCGCCTCATCGATGTCGGTGGTGACGAAGAACGTCGTGCGCCGCGTCTCCTCGTAGAGCTTGGCGTAATATTCCTGCATCAGCTTCTTGGTCATGGCGTCGAGCCCGCGAAACGGCTCGTCAAGGATCATGACCTTCGGATCGTTGATCATGGCGCGTGCGAGTTCGGCGCGTCGCTGCATCCCGCCCGACAGCTGGGTGGGATATTTGCGGCGGAAGGCACCGAGCCCGACCTTGTCCAGGAGAAATTCCGCTTTCCTGCGCGCCTCCCTGCCACCCTCGAGGCGGGCCCGGGGACCGAACATGATGTTGTCGTACGTGGTCATCCAGGGAAACAACGCCGTCTCCTGAAACAGCACGAGGCGATCCCGTCCGGGCTCGCCGACCGGCTTGCCGCCGATCGTGATCGTGCCGGCGGTGGGCCGCTCGAAGCCCGCCAGCAGGCGAATGAGCGTGCTCTTGCCGCAGCCCGAGGGGCCGATCATGACGGTGAGCTTGCCGCGCTCGATCGCGAACGAGCAGTCGCGGATCACGGTCTTCGCGAACTTGCCGGCCCCATAGGCCTTGCTGACATTGTGCGCCTCGATTTCCGCGACGCCGTCCGCCGCAACCCGTTGCGCGGAAGCCGCATCCGAAACCTGCGGCATGGGAGCAATCGTCATCGAGGTGCTCCAGCTCGCGCTGTCATGGCTCGCGCAGCCACGGCGTCACCATCTCGCCGAGCTTGCGCAACAGCGCGCTCGATATGTACCCGGCAATGCCGATGCTGATCATGCCGACGACGATCTGCGTGTAGGAGCCGCCGACGTAGGAATTCCAGATGAAGAAGCCGAGCCCGCCGCCCATGGCGCCGCCCATGGAACCGGCGCTGCCGCCCCCGGAAATCATCTCCGCGGCGACGACGACCGCCCAGGCGATGCCGATGCCGACCGTGGCCCCGACCACGATCGAAGGCAGCGTCCCGGGCAGAATGATCCGGCGAAAAATATCCCAGCTCGAGGATCCCATGGATCGTGCCGCCTGGAAATAGCGCACGTCGATCGCCTGCGCGCCGCCGATCACATTGATCACGACCGCATAGAACGCACCCAGAAACGTCACGAATGCGATCGACATTTCCTGGGTCGGCCAGAAGATGATCGAGGCCGGGACCCAGGCCAGCGGCGGGATCGGGCGGAGCACTTCGAACACCGGGAACACGGTCCCGTAGAACATCCGGCTGACCGCCATGCCCAGTCCGAGCGGAATCCCGAGCAGCATTGCCGCGAGGAAGCCCGTGAACACTCTCTGCGTGCTCAGGTACCAGCTGAACCAGTAGCTCGGGTCGCGCATGAGTTCGTTGAAGGTCACGGCGACGGCGCTGGGGGCGGGAATTCGCGAGATGCCGCTGCGCGAGGCGATTTCCCACAGCACGAGGAAGACCACGCAGGCCACCATTCCGCGCCAGAACTTGGTACTGGCGATGGTGTCGAATGCCCGCGCTGCGAAACCGCCCGCTTCCCGCATTCAACGCTCCCTCTCGCCGGCCGCAAATGCTTTCAGGGCCTCCTCGTGCACGGCCGCGATGGTCTCGTCCAGATACTCGCGGAACCGTTTCGCGGTGAGCACGCTGTAGTCGCGGGGGTGCGGGATATCGACGGTGAGGATCTTCTTCGGGCGGCAAGGCCGCGTCGTCATGATCACGACGCGATGCCCGAGAAAAATCGCCTCCTCGAGATCGTGAGTGATGAAGAAAATGGTGACCTGGTTCCTGTCGAAAGTCTCCAGCAGCGCCTCGTGCATGACCGACTTGGTCAGCGAATCGAGCGCGCGATAGGGCTCATCGAGCAGCAGCACCTTGGGATCGTTCATCAAGGCGCGCGCGATCTCCACCCGCCGCCGCATCCCGGAGGAAATCTCGCCGGGATAATTGCTCTCGAGATCGCGCAGCCCGGCTTCCGCCAGCATGCCCCGCGCCTTCTCGAACGCCTCCTTCTTGTTCAGCCGGCCCTGCATCATCGGACCGAACGCGACGTTCTCGATGATGGTCTTCCATGGAAACAGCGCGCCGTTCTGGAACACCACGATTCGATCCGGACCCGGGTCCGCCTTGAGCCGGCCGGGCCCGCACAGCAGCGCGCCGTCCAGATGAATGGTGCCGGAGGTGATGCTGTGAAAGCCGGCGATCGCGTTGAGCAGCGTGGTCTTGCCGCAGCCGGAAGGTCCGACCACGACCGTGATCTTCCCGGCCGGAACGTCGAACGTGCAATTGTCAACCGCACGCACGCCTGAAGTTCCCGAACCGTAGATCTTGACCACGTCGGCAATGCGGATCTCGCCTTTGCGGTGGGCTTGCGGAGCGAGCGGCGGCGGTTTCGCTTCCGCGAATGGGCGCTCGCTCGACGGCACCGGCGCGGGCTTCACTTGTCGCCTCCCATGGCGAGCTCGCGCGTCCTCCATTGCATCAGGTAGTTGCCGAACATCCGCACCGCGGCACTCGTCGCGTAGCCGACGATCCCCAAGGTGATCATGCCGATCACCATCGTTGGATATTGCACCATGGTGTAGGACGTATTGATGAGATATCCGAGGCCGTACTGGCCCGATACCATTTCGCCCGCGACCAGGGAGAACCACGCCACCCCCACCGAAATCTGCAGCCCGGTGAAGATGAACGGCATCGCGCCGGGCACGATCACGTGCCAGAACACCTGGCGCCGCTTGGCGCCGAGACAATACGCCGCGCGAACAAAGGATACGTCGATCGATTCCACGCCCAGCATGGTGTTGAGCGTCGTCGCATAGAACGACGCCAGGAACGTCAGGAACACGATCGGGGTCTCCGATCCCTGGAACATGATGATCGCCAGCGGCACCCAGGCGAGCGGCGGGATCGGGCGGAGCAGCTCGAACACCGGGAAGACGTACTCCTTGAACGGCTGCGACCATCCCAGGAACAGTCCAAGCGGCACGCCGGTGGCGGTCGCCAGCAGGAAGGCGACCGAAACCCGGCGCCAGCTGACCCAGATGTGCTGATAATATTCCGGCGAATAGATCGAAAGTCCGTAGGTCGGATCGGGGCTCAACCATTCGCTGATGATCGTGGTCGGGCCGGGCATTTGCGAAAAACGCGGAAGTTTCCAGACCTCGACCGTGAGATACCAGAAGGCGAAGAAAAGCCCGAAGCCGAGCAGCATCAGATACGGGCGAGGGCTGGTCAGCCACTGTTTGAGGCGATATGCCGCGATCTCGACGCGGCTGGCGCGATCGGCGCCTTCCGCAAAGCCGGCCGTCGCGGCCTCGCCGGCGTTGATTTGGGCGGCGGCGAGCGTCGATTCCAGGTCTTTCACGCCGTCCTCTCCCTCTGCCGAACCGGCGACCCGAGCGGCACCGGTCGGGAGGCCGCAAGCAGAGACCCGAGCACGCTGGCGAAACGCGAGCCGGCCGCTTCGCAGTTCATGAACCGCCGTAAGCGGAATCCGGCAGCGCCTTGACCTCGCCCACCGGGGCTTTCAGGTTGCGCTTCGCAAGGATCTCTTCGGTGAACGTCGGCACCACCGCCTCGGGACGCAGATCCGCTTTGATGCTCTTGATCTCGAAGAGGAACTTGGCTGCCTTGCCGATCAGCTGCTTCGCCTCGGGTGTGAACGCATAGTGCAGCATGATGCGGCTCGTCGTTCCGCCTTCCGATTTCGCGTAGGTGCCGTAGGCGGAATACCATAGCGTCTTCTGCGGGAACCCGGTTGTTTGCTCGAGCGCCATGGCGCTTACTGGCGTCGCGTTCTTCTCGTCGGCGAAATACAGCTGCGCGTCGAGCTCGGCCTCGAGCCAGGCGTTTACGACGTCGGGACGCTGGTCGATGAGCGCTCTCGGCATCACCATGAAGCCGCCGTCGTTCTCGTTCACCGAGGCGCCGGTCGCGACTTTGCGGGCGAGCTTGTCCAACACGAGCCGCGATGCGGTCGGCTCCCAGATCACCGCGGCGTCGAGCTTGCGGGCGCGAAAACCGCTGGTGATCACTTCGATGCTCTGGTTGAGATATTCGGAAGGCGCGATCTTGAAGCGCTTGAACACGGCCTGCGCGAAGCGATCGGTGCAGCTTCCTTTCGGCACCGCCACACTCTTGCCGTTCAGCCAGCTCACCGCTTCATCCGAGGATTGGAACTGGGGCGCGTCATTGCGCACCAGAAACACGTTGCATTGGTCGTAGCCCAGGCCGAGAACCGAGACGATGCGAATATCGCGGACGTCGGCATGGCTGGTGGACACGATCGCCGGCATGTCGCCGACGTAGCCGATATCCACTTTGCCGGCGAGCATGCCGTTTACGATGATGGCGCCCTGCAATCCGACCTGGAATTCGACCTTGGAGCCCTGCGGAAGGTATTTCTCGTAGAACTTCTTGCTCCGCATGATCACGCCGGACCAAGACTCCGTGTAATAGGGCTGATATCCCACGATCAGCTCGATCGGCGTGCCCGGCTTGCCGTAATCCTTGATTTCCTCGGACGATCCCGGTTGCGCACAAGTCAGCACGCTGCCGAGGGCGACCGCGGCGCCGAAGAGGCGCATCGGCAATCCCGGAGAGGCTCGCGGCCGCAGGGCTGCGTCCGGCAAAGCAATGCGGCGCGTTTCGTGTTCGAGTTCACGCGAGGGCCATTGCGCGGCCGTATTATGAGAAATCATTTCGTCCTCCCCAGGTGATCGCAGGGCTTCGGAATCGAGGTGACGGCAACGCTCGCTCCAAGCGCGCGTTTTGTCCGAAGCCTATGGACGGCGGTTCTGACTGTCAAACGACGAAGGCGAATGACGCAATTTCCGGTGTCTATCAGAGAACCACGGAAGTATACGCGGGCCATGGCGACCCGCCACGTCGACGCAAAGAACGCTTACGTGCCCATTGCTCGCGTGAGCAGAGCAATTCGCTGCGTGGTATTTGCGTTCGGCGAATCTGCATTCGACGAAACGTACGTCCCTGCGCATCGACGATACGGAGTAGATCATTTTTCGATCATGGCGCGCCAGCGCGCTGGGCATGGCCGTGAGCCGGCCGCGTCGCGCCGCTGCGCCCGACCTTGACCGGCGCCGCCGGAGGCCGAAGCAGGTCGGGCATCGCCGTGGCCTTGACCGACTGCAGCATCGCTTTCGCCATCGGCAGCATCGGATCGCCGTCGACCCAGATCAGCCCGACCTGTCGAACCACCTCGGGCTCGACCAGCTCGACCAGGCGCGTGCCCGGAAAAGCCCCGATGACGATTTCGAAATGGCTGGGCACGATGGTCACGGTTCCGCCCAGCATGGTGTGAAACGCGAGATTGACGATCGAATCCGATTCGATCGCCGGCTTCGGATTCTTCCCGACGGAAGCGAACGCAGCGTCGATGATCTGGCGCTCGTGCATGTGCGGCGGGAGCAGACAAAGCGGCAGGTCGGCGGCCGCGGACCACGTGGTGGCCGCGCCCGGAAAGCGCGGATCCTCCGGGACCAGGAGACCCAAATGCTCGTTATACAGAGGAAAGCTGGCCAGCGGCGCCGGCTGCTTCTGGTCGATATAGGTGATGCCCACGTCCAGCTCGAAATTGATCAGCTTCACCCGCAATTCCTCGAGACCGAGAAAGCTCACTTCCACCTGAACCCCGGGGTGGAGCGCCAGGAAATGCGCGTTGATGTGCGGCAGCACCGGCGAGCTGGTCGGCATCGCTCCCAATCGGATCCGGCCCGACAAATTTTGCTTGAGGACCGAGAGCTCTTGCAGCATTGCGTCGCGGTCCGCCAGAATTCGCTTGGACCATTCGACGATTCGGCTCCCCTCCGTGGTGAAACCCTGGAAGCGCTGGTGCCGCAGCACGATCGGCGTGCCGAACTCCGCCTCCAGCTGCTTGATGGCGTTGGAGAGGCTCGGCTGGGACACATTGCAATGCCGGGCGGCACGGCTGAAATGCTGCTCCTGAGCGAGCGCCACGAGGTACTCGAGCTGTCGCAGAAACATTTCGCCTTCCCCGGCAGGTAAGCGGCAATGGCAATGCGCAAGGGCTATCAGTTTACACGAAACTGCAGGTCGTCGCTATCAGAACGGCCCCGCCGCGCATCTTTCGGTTGGTTCTACTGATGATAGGGATCGCCACGCTCGCACTCGCTTCGGGGGTATTGATCGGCTGCATCGGCATCGGCGGCGTTCTGCTGGTGCCGTGCCTGAGTTTGGCGGGCATTGACGTCCATGAAGCGATCGGCGCCAGCATGTTCAGCTTCATCTTCAGCGGCGCCATCGGCGTGTGGCTCTATGCGCGCCACGGCTCGATCGAGTGGCGATCCGCGGCTTGGCTTGCGGCGGGCGCCGCGCCGGGAGCCTTTTTGGGCGCAATCCTGGCCGCGCACACCAGCTCGGAGATTCTGCTGATGCTGATCGGCGCAACGGTGGTGTTTGCGGGCTGGCGGGTTTTGCGCCGGCAATCCGCCGGGCCAGACCACGGGGCCATTCGTTTCGAGCCGCTTTTGCTGGCCGGCATCGGCGCCGCGGTGGGCGTAGCTTCGGCGCTCACCGGCACCGGCGGGCCGGTGCTCCTTGTTCCGCTGCTGATGTGGTGGGGCGCCCCGGTCCTAGCCTCGGTGGGGCTGAGCCAAGCCATTCAAGTGCCGATCGCGCTGATGGCCTCGCTCGGAAATTTCTGGACCGGCAGCCTCGATCTGCTGCTCGCCGCTGTGCTGAGCATCGGCATCACGCTCGGCTCGGCGGTCGGTGCGCGCGTGGCACACGCCGTGCCTGCCACCTTCCTCGCCCGGGTGGTCGCGGTCGCGCTCGTGCTCGTCGGCATCGTCGTGGCCGTCCGGTCCGGCCACACCCTGGCCAGGACATGGTGAACGGCGGTTTCGATCTTCACGCGCTGCATCGGGACTACGGCGACGTTCGGGCCGAGGCACTTAGCTGCCGTTCCGCAGCTGCATTGTTCGATTTCAGCTTCATGTCCCGCATCCGCATCGAAGGCGCGGCAACAAGCGGACTGATCGGCACGCTGACGCCGCGACGCATGGACGATCTAGCGCCCGGGCGGATCCGCTACGCCTTGTGCGTCGCCGCCGACGGGCGGGTACTCGGCGACGTGACGATCTGGCGTCTCGGTGCGGACAGCTTCGAGATCTTCGAGGCAACCGGCGACGCGCTCGATCAATTGCAGGCGGCCGGATCGACCGCGTCGGTTCGCGATCTGAGCCCGGAAACGGCGATCTTCGCCGTGCAGGGTCCCGCGAGCCTGCGCGCACTTTCCGCGGCAAGCTCGGTAGAGCAGCTTCGGCCTCTGGAATATTTCGCCCATGTGCCGGTCAAGATTGCCGGAGTGGCGTGCCGCATCGGGCGCCTCGGCTACACCGGCGAGCGCGGCTTCGAGATCATCCTGCCGCGCGCCGCGCGCGACCTGATCTGGACGATGCTTGCACGACATGCACGTCCGGCGGGATTTGCCGCCGCCGATATCCTGCGGATCGAAGCGGGCTTCCTGTTGTTTGCCAACGAATTGCGGTTTCCGGTCTCGGCCGCGGAGCTCGGGCTCGGGCGCTTCGCCGCGACGCCGCGCGCTCCTGGCACGGAGCGTGCTGCAGAACGCGAGCCGCGGGTGCGCCTCCTCTGTTTCGGAGCCTCCTGCGCCACGGAGCCGATGCTGTGGCAGCCGCGCGGCGACGCGAGCTTCCCGCCTCCGCCGGGCGGCCTGCTCGTCACCTCGGCATGCCGGAGCATCGTAACTGGTAGAGTGCTGGGGTTGGGCTACGCTTCGCTCGCGCCCCGATCCGCGCACCTCGTTGATCCCGCGAGCCAATTCCACGAAATCCGCGAGATTTCCCTGCCCGTTTACGATCCCCGCAAGCGAAGGCCGCGCGGCGAATGGGGCGACGACCTATTGCCCGAGGCCGCAGAGATTGCTTGAATTCATTCATTGGGCCGATGAGCTCATTGCCGCGCTCTCTTTGACTTGCCCGAGCGGCGGCACGTAGGCTCCTCGGGCCACTGCTGTTTTTGTTCACAGCCTCCGGGGGCTCCCATGTCTTCAGCAACGGTCGTGCAAACATCCGCATCGCCTCGCAGGAAGGTCACGATTCCTTCGCTCATGAAAAAGATGCGCGAAGGCGAAGCGATCGTGCAAATGGCCGTCTACGATTATCGCAGCGCAGTGGTTGCCGACCGGCTGGGCATCGACATTCTGTGCGTGTCGGATACCGGCGGCATGGTGCTGTTCGGCCATCGCAGCACCGTCTCCGTGAGCTTCGAGGAAGTCATGTTCATGGCGCAGGCGGTCGACCGCGGCTCACGCTACGGCTTGCGGATGGTCGACATGCCGTACTGGAGCTTCCACGTCTCGCCCGAGCAGGCGGTCGAGAACGCGGGCAAATTCGTCGCGCATGCGAATGCCGAAGTGATGAAGTGCGAAGGCAACCGACACCACGTGCGCAACATCGAAGCCATCATCAAGGCCGGCATTCCGGTGCAGGGCCACATCGGCATTACACCCATGCGCATGGCGCAGCTCGGCGGCTTCGTGGCACAGGGCAAGACCGCGTCACGGGCCGTGGAGCTCGTCGAGGACGCCAAGCAGATGGTCGATGCCGGATGCTTCTCGATCATGTGCGAGGTCACGACCGAAGAGGTTTGCCAGTTCCTGACCGAAACCCTTCCGGTGCCGGTGGTCAGCTTGGGCGCCGGCAACAAGGCGCATGGCGTCCACATCATCAGCTCGGATCTGTTCCACCTTTACGAGGAGCACACGCCTCGGCATTCCAAGATCTACACGGATCTCATTCCGATCATCGAGGATGTCTATACGCGCTATATGACCGACGTTCGCGCGCGCACCTATCCGGCGCCCGAGCACACGGTCTACATGGCACCGAAGGAGCTCGAGCAATTCGCCGCGAAGGTCGGCTGGAACGATCCGCCGATCACAGCCGCGGAGCAGCGCGAAAAGAGCAAACGCAAACCGGCACAGTCGGCTGCCTGAGCCGAAGGGACGCCGTCGTGCACGGCAGCGCTCCGGCGCGAGTGATCGACGGCATCGCGGCCGCGACGCGGCTGCGCCAGCAACTCAAGGACCGCACCGCGGCGCTAAAGTCCGCTGCCGGGCTCGTACCTTGTTTGGCCGTCGTGCTGGTCGGCGAGGATTCCGCGAGCAAGATCTATGTGCGCAACAAGATCAGACATGCGCGGGAGACCGGGTTCGACAGCCGGGATTTTCGCTTGCCCGGCAATGTCGCGGAGGCCGAGCTCGTCGCTCTGATCCGAGAGCTCAACGCCGATCCTGCCGTCGATGGCATTCTCGTTCAGCTGCCGTTGCCGAAGCCGATCGATCCTGCGCGCGTCCTGAGCGCGATCGATCCGGCAAAGGACGTGGATGGGCTGCACGCGATCAACTCCGGACGGCTGATCTGGGGCAATGCCGGACTTTTGCCCTGCACCCCGCTCGGATGTATGATCCTCATTCGCGAGACGGTGGAAAATTTGGCGGGACGTTCGGCCGTCGTGCTCGGTCGGTCGGGCCTGGTGGGCAAGCCGATGGCGCTGCTGTTGCTCGCGGCCGATTGCACCGTGACCGTCGCCCATTCGAAAACCCGCGACCTCCCCGAACTGTGTCGCCAGGCCGAAATCCTGGTGGCGGCGGCAGGTCGCCCGCAGCTCGTGCGGGGAAATTGGATTCGGCCGGGCGCAACCGTGATCGACGTCGGCATCAATCGCGTGCGCCGCGGCGAGAAGGACGTGCTGCTCGGCGACGTCGCCTTCGAAGAGGCCCGCCAGGTGGCGGGCGCGATCACGCCGGTGCCGGGCGGGGTGGGACCGATGACGATCGCGTGTCTTCTCGCCAACACGCTCCAGGCATTCTGTGCGCGACATGGAATCCCCGCTGCAGCGGAATGTTCGACAAGCAACCAAAACGGATGATCGCGCCAGAGCAAAGCGCCGGAGGAGTAGGACCATGGCCAATCCAGATCACTTCGCGGACTACGACGAGAAGACCCGATCCCAGATCGAAGCAATGATCGAGGCGGAGCGTCGCGCGCTGGCGAAGAGGCGAGGGGAGCTCGAGGATTGCGACTGCAAAACCGGCATGTTTCCCAATCCCGGCCGGCGCGGCGTGCTGTTCGCGGCCGGCTCGGCGCTCGCCGCCACGATGGCGGCATCCCTGCTGCCGGCCCGCGCGGCCGAACGCAAGGCAGCGGCGGGCGCCGTATCTCGCGACGTACCGGACGACCCGACCAAGGTGCCCGGAACCCCGATTGCCGAGGATGGCGGCTACGGCTCGCGCTCGCAATTCGAGACCGAGATGCGCTGGCGTTTTCCGACGGCGACGACCATCTCATCCTGGACCATGACGCCGCTCGACAAGAGCGAAGGCATCATCACGCCGTCGGGCCTACATTTCGAGCGGCATCACGGCGGCATCCCGACCATCGATCCCAATCGGCACTCGCTCGTCGTGCACGGCATGGTCGAGCGGCCGAAAAAATTCACGATGGCGGATATCAGGCGGTTTCCGTCGGTCTCTCGGCTGCATTTCATCGAATGCTCCGGCAACGGCCTCACCGAATGGCGCAAACCCACGCTCAAGACCGTGCAGGGCACGCACGGCCTCATCAGCACATCGGAATGGACCGGCGTGCAATTCTCGACCTTCGCGCGCGAAGTTGGATTGAAGGAGGGTGCCGCATGGGTGCTCGCCGAGGGCGCGGATTCCGCGGTGATGACGCGCAGCATTCCGTTGGAGAAGCTGCTGACCGACGCCATCCTCGTCTATGCGCAGAACGGGGAGGCGCTGCGGCCCGAGCAGGGCTACCCGCTGCGGCTGATCCTGCCGGGCTGGGAAGGCAACACCCACATCAAATGGCTGCGACGGCTCGAAGTGAGCGACAAGCCGTTCATGACTCGCGAGGAGACGTCGAAATACACCGATCTGCTCGCCAACGGGAAAGCGCGCCAATTCAGCTTCACGATGGAAGCGAAATCGGTGATCACGTTTCCGTCCGGAGAAATGAAGCTGCCTGGCCCGGGCTTCTATGAGATCAGCGGGCTCGCCTGGAGCGGACGCGGCAGGATCGCGCGGGTCGAGGTGTCGGCGGACGGCGGCAGGAGCTGGAATCTCGCCGCGCTGCAGGAGCCCATGCTGCCCATCTGCACGACCCGGTTCCGAGTTCCGTGGTTCTGGAACGGACAGCCGGCCGTGCTGCAGAGCCGCGCCACCGACGAGACCGGCTACCTGCAGCCGAGCCTGAAGCAGCTCGTCGATATCCGCGGTCTCGCCGGGCCGTTCGGTTCGATCTATCACCTCAATGCCATCCAGAGCTGGGCAATTGCGGCCGACGGGAGCGTCACCAATGTCCACGCGTAAGCATTTGGTTGCGCTCTTCGCGGTGCTGGCGCTCACGCAGGCGCTCGCGCAAACCGCCAGCGCGCAACAGGGCTATCCGGCGCGGCTCGATCTCGGAACGGCCGCAACGCCACAAGACCTCGCGCAATTCTATTCCATTCCGCCGGACGGGCGCGGCCTGCCGCCCGGCAAAGGCAGCTATGCGGAAGGCCAAAAAGTCTACGCGGATTCCTGTGCCGTGTGTCACGGCGACAAGCTGCAGGGGATTCCTGCGACCGGCATCGGCGGCGACAGGCTGATCGGCGGCCGCGGCACGCTGGCGAGCGAGGCGCCGGTCAAGACCATCGAGAGCTATTGGCCTTATGCGACGACCGTGTTCGACTACGTCAAGCGCTCGATGCCGTTGAACGCGCCCGGCTCGCTCACCGATGACCAAGTCTACGGCGTCGTCGCCTACATCCTCGGCGAAGCCAACATCGTGCCGAAGAATGCCGCACTCGACGCCAAGACCCTGCCGACGGTGCAAATGCCGAACCGCGACGGCTTCGTGCCCGACCCGCGGCCGGAGATCGAGCTCTACCGCTGACACACGTCATGGCCGGGCTCGTCCAGCACAGGGGCGGGCATGACTGTCATTGATCGGGAAGGTATCAACTCACCCCGCCCGTCCGTCGCGGGTGGCCCCTGCGGCGATCAGGGCGTCGATCTCGGTGTGCGAGAGTCCCGCCTCGGCGAGGATCTCGACGCTGTGCTCGCCGAGCCGCGGCGGCAAAAGGCGAATGTCGGGCTCGGTGCGGCTGAAGCGCGGCGCAATATCCGGCATGCGGATCCGGCCTTCGGTCGGATGCTCGAATTCCTTCCAAAAACCGGTCGCGGCGAGCTGCCGGTCGTCGAGCAGGTCCTCGATCGATTGCACCGGTCCATGCGGAACGTTGGAGTTCTTCAGGAGCTCGGTCCATTCGGCGTTGGTGCGCGTCAGGCAGATCTCGGCCAAGGTCGCATAGACCACGTCGATATTGGCAAGCCGCACCGCGGTCGACTTGAAGCACGGATCCTCCAAAATCTGCGGCCGCCCGATCAGGCCGCAGAGTTCCCGCCAGTTCGCGTCGGTGTAGGGCAGCATGGCGAAATAGCCGTCCTTGGATCGATACGGTCCGCGGTGCTTGTTGAGCAGGCGCCGGTACCCCATGCGCTCCACCCCCGGCACGAAGGCGTCGCCGTAGAGATGCTCGACCATGGTGAACGCGACGAGCGATTCGAACATCGGCACCTCGACCGCCTGGCCGCGGCCGGATTTCTCCCGCTCGTAGAGGGCGGCCAGAACCGCGCTCAACACGCAATTGGAGCCGGTCTTGTCGGCTATGAGGGTGGGCACGAAATGCGGCTCGTCGGCCACCACCGCCTGCAGCATGGCGATCCCGCATCCGGCCTGGATGATGTCGTCGTAGGCCGCCTTCGCCCCCAGCGGTCCCTCGGCGCGGAAGCCGTAGGTCGCAAGATAGATCAGCCGCGGGTTGATCTTTGCGAACACCTCGTAGGAGATCCCGAGCCGCGCCGCCGGTTCCGGCCGGAAATTGTGCATGAGCACGTCGGCGCTCTCGGCGAGCCGCAGCAAGGCATCTCGACCCGATGCTTTCTTCAGATCGAGCACGAGGCTGCGCTTGTTGCGGTTGCAGCCAAGAAAGAACGCGGCCATGCCCTCATGGCGTCGGGGCCCGAGCTGCCGGGTGGTGTCGCCTTCCGGCGGCTCGATCTTGACGACGTCGGCGCCGAGGTCACCCAGTTGCTGCGCCGCATAGGGGCCGAGCACGACCGAGCTGCAATCCAGAATCTTGACGCCGGCCAATGGTCCCACGCGGTTTCCTCCCTCGATGCCCGTGTTTGTTAAGGGGTCGGCCCCGTCCTAGGCAAGCACGACGCGCCCGGTGGGCCGGTCCAGCTCCGGCGCGATCGGCCATTTCCGGAGACAAAGATATCGACGCAGGGCTTCCTGCCGGGCGGCTTTCCGGATGCGATCGAATTCGTGCAAAATTCCCTCGCAGCCGTGTACTTCCGGTATCGTGGCGCGAACGGCCTGCATCGGTCCGCACCAAACGCAACGAGGGGAGGAACTATGAAGCCTGTCCTGATCTTTCCGGTAGCCGTGGCGCTGGCCTTGGCTTTCGCCTCGGCCGCCGCACAGCCGAGCCTGAAAAAGATTCGGGTTACGCAGGCGGTCGCCAGTTTCACCTTTCTGCCCGCCGACTATGCGCGCGTGAAAGGCTATTTCGCCGCGGAAGGGCTCGATGTCCAGCAGATCGCTACGCGAGGCGGCGGGCCCGACCTGGCGGCGCTTCTGTCCGGGGACGTGGAGTTCAATTTTGGGGTCGGTCCCTACCAGATCGGCGCGGCCCAGGCCGATCGACCGATCGTCAACGTGCTCAACATGCTCAGCCGCAACTTGATCGGCGTCGTGATCAGCAAGGCTGCGGCCGAGAAGTCGGGCGTCAAGCCGGATGCGCCGCTCGCCGAGCGCGCCCGCGCGCTCAAGGGCCTGCGGCTCGGCATGACGCAGCCCGGCTCCCTGACCCATCGCCAGGTCGAGCACCTGATGCGGATCGGCGGCTTGCGCGAAGGCGAGGTCGAGATCGTGGCGCTGGGAGCGCCCTCGAGCCTCGTCAGCTCCTTCGACCAGAATCGCATCGACGGCTACGCGATCTCGACGCCGCACGACCGGCTCATGGTCCAGCGCGGCAAGGCGGTGATGTGGGTCGACAATGCCAATGGCGACGATCCTTCGATCGATCCGTTCGTGATGTCGGGCCTCGTCGTCGCGCCCAAGACGCTCGCGGACGATCCCGAGACGGTACACCGAATGGTGAGGGCGCTGCGCAAGGCGATGGACGACATCCGCGCCAAACCGACCGCCGAGGTCGCGCAAGCGATCCGGGAGATCTACGAAAAGGTCGATCCCGACACGCTTGACGCCGCCGTCGAGGCCACCAAGAAGGCCATCAATCCCACCGGGCGCGTCAGCAAACAGATGTGGGTGAATACGCTGAAGCTCGACGGCCGCGACGTCGACCCGGACAAGCTGGTCGCCACGTTCGATGATCGTTTCCTGAAATAGTCGGCGGGCCCGTCGTGCTCAGGCAAGCAGGTGACGGCAGCGCGCAGGATCGGCCGATCATCTGCCTGAGAAACGTATCGCTGAAATTCCGCAGCCCGCGGGGCGAAGTCGCGGCGCTCGCCGGGGTGGATCTCGATATTGAGGCCGGCGAGTTCGTGACCGTGGTCGGTCCTTCGGGTTGCGGCAAGTCGACCCTGCTCAACCTGATCGTCGGGCTGCTCGAAGCCAGCGCGGGGGACTTGCTCTATCAGGGCCGGCCGGCTCGCGGCATCAATCGCGACATCGGCTATGTCACGCAGGCCGACAACCTGTTCCCCTGGCGTACGGTCCTGCAGAACGTAATGTTCGGTCTGGAGATGCGCGGGCTCGGTTCGCGCGCCGAGCAGCGCCATCGCGCGATGCAGCTCATCGAGCGGGTCGGTCTCGGCGGGTTCGCCAACCACTACCGGCACGAGCTTTCGGGCGGCATGCGCCAGCGCGTCAACATCGTGCGCACGCTTGCGTACGATCCCAAGATCATTCTGCTCGACGAGCCATTCGGACCGCTCGACGCACAGACGCGGCTTCACCTCCAGGATCTGCTGCTCACCCTGTGGAGCGAGCGGCCCGACACCACATTGATCTTCATCACCCACGACCTCACCGAGGCGATCGCGCTCGGCGACTGCGTCGTGGTGATGAGCGCCCGGCCCGGTTGCGTGCGAGAGATCGTTCCGGTCGGTCTGCCGCGGCCTCGCGACATCTTCACCATCCATACCAACCCGCAGTTCCGCAGCATCTACGACAGGATCTGGCTGCAGCTCGCGGCCGAGATGAAGGAGGCCACGCAATGAGGCCAACGAAGGTGACGCTTTGGCGGCTGGCGCTCGCCGGCGGCCTGTTGATCTTGTGGGAATTCGGCGCGGGACGGCTGTTCGATCCGTTTTGGTTCTCGCAGCCCAGCACAATCGCGGCGGCCGCATGGAAATCGGCGCAAACCGGCCAGCTCTGGGAGGACCTGTCGGCCACGTTCCGCGCGACCGCCATCGGTTACCTCGGTGGCGCGGGGCTCGGTCTCGTGCTCGGCGTGATGCTGGCGCAATCCGAGACGCTCGCCGACGTGCTGCGGCCGTTCATGCTGGCCCTCTACGGCATCCCCCGGATCGCGCTGGCCCCGATCTTCGTGCTTTGGTTCGGCATTGCCCTGACCTCCAAGGTGATGATGGCGGGAATGATGAGCTTCCTGCTGGTCTTCTTCAGCACCTATGACGGCGTGCGCGATGCCGATCTGGAGCTGCGCAACGTTGCGCGGATTCTCGGCACCAACCGCTGGCAGCTGTTCTGGCACGTCACCATCCCCAATGCGAGCCCGTGGATCATTTCCGGGCTACGGATCGCGATTCCGCAGGCGCTCGTCGCGACGGTCGTTGCCGAGTTCATCGCCTCCACGGAAGGCCTCGGCTATCGGATCATGGAGAAGACGAATGTGCTGGATACGGCCGGCACGATGGCCGGCGTGCTGGTGCTGATGGTCATCGTCGTCATCCTCAGCAGCTGTCTCGACCGGGTGGAGAAGCAGGCGCTGCGCTGGCGTCCGAAAAGGATCGATGGCGCCGCGGCGCCCTGAGCGCGAATTCCGCCGCGCGAAGATCGGCGGTCCGCGCTCCGGCCCCAGAAATTTCGCGCCTGCCGCGGAAGCCGGCTCCCTCCGATTGCCAAGGCCCGGTTTTTTTGAGTGAATAGGCGGCCGCCGCCGCCACGCAGGAGCGATCCATGTGCACGAAGCCATTCGGTCCAACGCTTTCCGTCCTGGCGCTCGCCGCCATCGTTTCGGCCGCCGTCGTGCCGGCGAGCCTCGCTGCCGACAAGACCATCAAGATCGGGGCATTGCTGCCGATGTCGGGTCCCGGATCCTATTTCGGCGCGCAGGACAAGCAGGGGATCGAGCTCGCGCTCGAGGCGCTGAACAAGACCGGCGTCAACGGCTTCAAGTTCGAGGTGCAGTACGAAGACTCCGCCTGCAGTCCGCTGCCGGCGACCCAGGCGGCCAAGCGCATCCTCGATCAGTACAAGCCCGATATCACGATCGGCGAGGAATGCTCGGACGCGACGCTGGCAATCATGCCGGTGATGGCCCAGGCGAAGGTGCCGTTCCTCAACGCCGGCTCCTCCTCGATCAAGATCACCGATCCGGGCAATCCCTGGACGTTCCGCATCATGCCGAACGAGGTGATGCAGGGGATCGACATCGCGACCCATGCCTACAAGACGCTCGGCGCCCGTACCGCGGTCCTGCTCTATGAGAACACCAACGCCGGAATCGGCAATGCCAAGGTTTTTTCCGATACTTTCAGCCAGCTCGGCGGCAAGATCCTGGCGGACATCGGCTTCGGCCGCGACGTCAACGATTTCACCGCGATCGCCACACGGGTCGCCGGCCTCGGCAAGATCGACGTCATTCCGACCTACACGCTCGAAGGGCAGGGACTGAAGATCACCCAGGCACTGGCGCAAGCCGGCGTGACCAAGGGCGGCGACGGACAGGCAATCCAGCTCGGCACCATCTGGCTACCGTTCGGGTTCGAGCAGAAAGCCGGCAAGGCCGCGCTCGGCTACATCCGCATCGTGCAATTCGACCCGGCCGACAAGCGCGAAGTGGTGCGCAATTTCGTCGAGGCGTTTCGGGCCAAGTACAATCAGGAGCCCACGCATCTCAACGCGCACGCCTACGATCAGATCATGCTGATCGCCGACGTGGTTCGGCGCGGCGCGAGCGATGCGCAGTCGCTCCGCGACACTCTCGCCGCCACCAAGAATTTCTCCGGCGTGACGGGAGGCGTCGAGTTCGACGCTCACAATCAGAACACCCGGATGGACACGATCCACTACATGGAAACCTTGCCGGACCTGTCCTGGAAGGCACTGAGCTGGAATTGACGCGGGCGCGCTTCAGTCATGGCTCCATGCGAGCCGCAATCGGTTCCCTCTCCCCTTGTGGGGCAGGGATGGGGAGGGGGGTGTGTGGCACGACAGTCCTCACCCCCCACAAGCCATGCTGACCGTCATTCTCCAGCAGGGCATCAACGGCATCGTTCTGGGGAGCCTCTACGTGCTCGTCGCCCTGGGGCTCACCCTGATCTACGGCGTGCTGGTTCAGATCAATTTCGCGCACGCCGACATCGTCACACTCGGGGCGTTTGCCGCCTATTTCTTCATCCATACATTCGGCGGCAGCTATCTGGCGAGCATCGCCGTCGCGCTCGCGGTCGGAGCCGCCATGGGATTCCTGGTCAATGCCGCGATCTTCGCGCCGCTGCGCCGGCGCGGCAGCGAGCTCTTGCCGCTGATCGCCACGATCGGGGTCTCGGTACTGCTCGAGAACGCCATGCTGCTGTGGTTCGGCCCGATCCCCTACGCGTTCGAATCCCCGTATAGCCAGCAAGTAGTGCGTTTCGGCGGAATTTTCGTGACGATGCAGAACCTATTCATCATCGCGGTTTCCGCCTCCACGATCGTGCTGCTCTATGCCTTCATGCGGTTCACGTTCCTCGGCAAGGCACTGCGCGCGGTGTCGCAGGACCTCGAGACCGCGGGCCTGATGGGAATCGACCCGGACAAGCTCATCATGCTCACGTTCGTGATCGCGTCGGCGCTGGCCGGCATGGGCGGGGCGATGCTCGCGCCGGTCCTGGTCCTGACCCCGTTCGCCGGCGCCTCGGTCATCCTCAAGGCGTTCGCCATCGTGATCATCGGCGGCTTCGGCAACTTCGAAGGCACGATCATCGCCGGCCTGCTGGTCGGCCTGATCGAGAGCTACACCACGCAATTCTTCAATCCCGGGCTGACCGACATCGTGGTGTTCGCGCTGCTCCTGCTCACGCTGGCGGTGCGTCCCACCGGCCTGATCGCCGAGACGCGCGAGGAAAATGTCTGACGCGCCGACGAGCGATCGGCGGACGCCGGCCCGCGATCCGGTGCTGTCCTCGCGTCGCATCGGGTTCTTCGCAGCGGTGCTCGTCATCGCGGTCCTGCCGTTGATCTTCACGGATTCCTACTGGCGCACCAATCTCATCGTCTGCGCCATCAACGTCATGCTGGCGATCGGGCTCGATTTCGTGGTCGGCTATGCCGGGCAGCTCAATCTCGGCCAATCCGCCTTTTACGGGCTCGGCGCCTACGTCTCGACCCTGCTGATCACGCGATTGGGCGTGCCGTTCTGGGCGGCATTCGCGGGCGCGATCCTGTTCTCCGGGGCGGCCGGCATGCTGCTCTCGATCTTCGCGGCGCGCCTGCGCGGCCATTATCTGGCGATCGCGTCGCTCGGCTTCGCCGTCATCACCTATCAGATCCTGCTCAATTGGATCAGCCTCACCCAGGGTCCGCTCGGCATCTACGCCATTCCGCCGCCGCCGCCGCTGGCATTGCCCGGCTTGCCGGCAATCGACTTCGGCAATCTTGCCAATTTGTTCTATCTGGTCGCGGGATTTGCGCTGCTTTCCTACGTGGTGCTCGATCGGCTGGTCCGCTCGCCGATCGGCGAGACGCTGACCGCGATCCGCGAGGACGAGCTCTCGGCGGCTTCGCTGGGCGTAAATACGCAGGCGTGGAAGGTGTTCGCCTTCGGGGTCGGTTCCGCCGTGGCCGGCGCGGCGGGCTGCTTCTATGCGAGCTTCGTCGGCACGCTCGTGCCGGACGCGTTCTTCATCACCGAGTCGTTCACGATCCTGGCGATGGTCATCGTCGGCGGCATGGGCACGCTGATCGGCCCGGTCTGCGGCGCCATCCTGCTCACCGTGCTTCCCGAGCCGCTGCGCGGGCTCGGCGACCTGCGCCTGATCGTCTACGGCCTGGCGCTGACACTCGTCGTTCTGTTCATGCCCGGCGGCATCGCCCAGGCGGTGCAGCTCGCCGCCGCCCGCCTGCGCCGCCTCGGACTGCGCGGCATGCCTGCGGAGCATCGGCGATGACCGCCGGGTCCGCTGCGCGCGCCGCCGATTCCGGCGAACCATCGATCCTGTTTGCCGCCACGGGGCTGTGCAAGAATTTCGGCGGCGTGCGGGCGGTCCGCGAGATTTCGCTGCAGATCCCGAGCGGCACGGTGTTCGCGATCATCGGCCCCAACGGCGCCGGCAAATCGACGCTGCTCAACCTGATGAGCGGCATCTATCAGCCGGACGCGGGCACGATGTACTTCGACGGCACGGAGCTTGTCGGGACCCCGGCGCATCGACGCGCGCGGAGAGGCCTCGCACGCACGTTCCAGAAAATCCGGCTGTTCAAGCGCCTTTCCGTGCTCGACAACGTGCTGGCCGGCTTTCACATCCATCACGATATTTCGGCCTGGCAATATCTGATGCATGGCGCCGCGTTTCGGCGCGATCAGGCCCGCAGCCGTGCGCAAGCGCAGGAGCTGCTTTCGTTCGTCGGGCTCGCGCGGCGCGCCCAAGTGCTCGCCGGATCGCTCGCCTATGGCGAGCAGCGCATGCTGGAGATCGCGCGGGCGCTGGCGACCGCGCCGCGGCTCCTGATGGTCGATGAACCCGCGGCCGGCCTGAATGCCGCCGAAGTCGAGCGGCTGCTCGACCGCATCCGCATGCTGCGCCGGCGCGGCATGACGGTGGCGCTGGTCGAGCACAATATGGATCTGGTGATGCAGGTCGCCGACCGGGTTCTGGTGATGGATTACGGCAAACACCTGTTCGAAGGCACGCCGGCGCAGGTGCAGGCGAGCCCGGCGGTGGTCGCCGCCTATCTGGGAGCCGATTTCCGGTGAGTGCCTTGCTCTCCGCCGACGCGCTCGAGCTCGCCTACGGCGACACGCCGGCATGCCGGGATTTGAGCTTTCATATCGAGCCAGGCGAGATCGTCGCGTTGATCGGCGCCAACGGCGCGGGCAAATCGACCACGTTGCGCGCCATCGCCGGCGTGTTGCGGCCGCGTGCGGGCCGCATCTCGTTTCGCGGCCGCGACATCACCGCGCTGCCGTCGCACCAGCGCGTCGGCCTCGGCATCGCGCTCGTTCCCGAGGGGCGGCACGTGTTTCCGTTCCTCACGGTGCAGGAAAACCTCGAGCTCGGCGCGTTCAAATCGCGCCGGAACAAGCCCAAGCTGCGCGAGCTCATGGAGCGGGCGTTCGCGATGTTCCCCCGGCTTTCCGAGCGCACGCTGCAGAAAGCCGGCACGCTCAGCGGCGGCGAGCAGCAGATGCTGGTGCTCGGCCGTGCCATGATGTCGGAACCGGAGCTGCTGTGTCTCGACGAGCCCTCGCTCGGGCTCGCGCCGCAGATCGTGCACGACATCTTCCGCACCATCCGCACGATCAATGCCGGCGGCACCAGCGTCTTGCTGGTGGAGCAGAATGCGCGCTATGCGCTCGAGACGGCGCGCCGCGGTTATGTGCTGCAGACCGGCGCGATCGTCGCCAGCGGCGCCTGCGCGGCGCTGCGGGAGGACGAGCGGGTCCGGCATGCCTATCTCGGCGCCGGCGCAAGCGCAGCGAAGGGAGCCTGATCATGTCGCCTGGTCCGGAGAATGATTCGCTCGCCGACAAAGTCGCCGTCGTGACCGGGGCGGGCGGCGGGATCGGCCGCGCCATCGCGCTCGCGTTCGCCGCAGCCGGCGCCGCAGTTGCTTGTCTCGATATCGATCGGGCCGGCGCGGAAGAGACCGCGCAGGCGATCGAGGCGGCCTCGGGAAAGGCGCTGGCGCATGGCTGCGATGTCAGCGTCGAGGCGGATACGCTGGCGGCCGCGGCGGCGGTCCAGAACGCCTTGGGCGGCGCCCGCGTGCTCGTCCATGCCGCCGCGGCCGACGACCCGAACGCCACCATCGCCGACATTCGACCCGCGGAATGGGATCGCGTGTTCGCCGTCAATGTGAAGGGCGCCTATCTCATCAGCCGCGCCGTGCTGCCGATGATGGTCGGTGCCGGCGGCGGCAGCATCGTTCTCATCGCCTCGCAGCTCGGCCGCGTCGGCGCTCCGGGCCGCGCCGTCTATTGCGCCACCAAGGGCGCGGTGATCCAGCTCGCCAAGGCCATGGCGGTCGATCACGCCGCGCAGAACATCCGGGTCAACGCGCTCTCGCCTGGTGCGGTCGAGACCCGGCGGCTGGTGCTCCGCTTCGGCGACATGGAGACGGCGCGGCGGATCGCCGGGCCGAAGCACCTGCTCGAGCGCCTCGGCCAGCCGGAGGAGATCGCGCAAGCCGCGCTGTTTCTCGCCAGCGATACCTCGAGCTTCATGACCGGCGCCGACATGCTGGTCGACGGCGGTTACACGGCGATCTGACTGGTGACAGGTTCACGCGCCGTGTTGGTTCACGGCAGCTGCGAATGCAGGTGCCCTCTCCCCAGCGCGGAGAGGGAACAGGGTGAGGGGCCCGCATTTCATTCTGCTGCGCCCGCGCGGCGCGCGGCGATCATGCGCGCGATCCCCGTGCGGTGATCGATCTTCGGCGCAAAACCGAAATCCCGGACTGCCGGTCCGACGTCGAGCGGACCGCGCCGAGCTGAGGTTCGGCTTGCGTCGACCTCAAGCGTTACCGGCGCGCCCGCGGTCGCCGCAGCCGCCGCAAGATCGGCGAGCGCGACCTGCTCGGGATAAGCGAGGAAATAATGCAGCTGCCGCCGTGTTGCGGACAAACACGCGGCCACGGCCGCATCCGCCGCATCGTCGATATAGAGGAACGGCTGGTCGCTCGCGGGCCCGACATGCGCCGGGCGCCCTTCGATCGCCGCATCGACGATCTCGCCGATCACGAACGCGGTCCGTCTGCCGGGACCGTAAATCCCGGTGAAGCGAAGCGAGCACAGGTCGAGTGGCGTTGTTCGCCACAATCCGCGCAGCACCATGTCGATCGCGGCCTTGGAGCAGCCGTAAGGCGTGGTCGGCCGCATCGGGTAATCGTCGGCGATGGGATCGGCCTCGCGGAAATCGCCGATCGCCGACACCGAGGAGCAATAGATGAAAGTTTTGACGCCGGCATCGAGCGCGGCCAGCAGGAGATGGAGACTGCCGCCGACGTTGATGGCCATGATCCGGTCCGGCCGGTCCGTCATCACCATGGGGCCCGAGACGCCGCCGGCGTGGACGACATGGCTGATCCGCTCCTCGGCCAGCAATTCGCGCAGGCGCGCCGGCTCGGACAAATCATCTTCGATGTGTCGGATGCTCGGATTCACCGGCGCTGCCGGATCGAGGCCGACGACCTCCTCGCCCCGCGCCAGCAGACGCGGGATGACGGCGCTGCCGAGAAACCCGCTCGCGCCCGTGACCAAAATGCGGTTCGCCATGCATGCCCCTCATAGCGAAGATGAAGCGCCGCGAAGCGACGCGCAATCCGCGTGTCCCGCTTTGGTCTACCGCGATTGGGTAACCAACCAGGGGTAGTTCGCGCGGTAGCGATCGAGCCGCTCGAGGTCTGTGTCGGCGCACCTGTGTGACTCAATCGGACGGGGGTGGCGCCGCCACATTTCCGTGCGATTGTGGACCAAAAACGCATTGGATTACAATGGCTTGCAGCCACCGGCAAGGACGAAACGAAACTGGCGCTGATGCGTTGGGGTAGGAATGTGAGGAGCGAAGAGAAAGGAGAGTGTCATGAAGCAACTTCTCTTCGGCGCGGCGGCGGCTGCCCTGCTCATAGCGGCGGTTCCGGCATCTGCGCAGGTGTATCTGGGGGCTGACCCGGGCGGCGTCGGCGTTCAGGTCGGCCCGTTCGGGCTGGGCGTCGGACCCCGCTACGGTTGGTATGACGAGGGTTACGCCTATAGCCCGGATTGCCCGCTGGTCAGGGAGCGAATCGTCACGCCGAGCGGGCGCGTGATCTTCAGAACACATCGCGTCTGTGATTGACGCGCATTCGCGCGCATGACCCTGGAATGGCCCCGGAAAACAGGGCCATTCCTTTTGGGAGGTTCGCGCGCGCCGCTGGGGCAAATCATCAAAACGCGAGAAGCATTTTTTCTCTGCTGTGTTTTCGTCGGCTCACGGATCTGCGTGCCAGCCCGAAACTATTGTGGTCCACAAGCGGACGCGGCTCGCCGCTGGCTGCCGAGCGGCAACCCGATCCGGAAGGCTCACGAGGCCGCCCTATCGGCGGGTCTCCACGTCGATATCGCTGCGCTTGAGCAGATAATCCAGGCCCCCGACGCGATACCAGCGATAGCCGTATGGCTCCAGCATCAGCCGGTGCTTGCCGTCGTCGCCCGCATGGCTGTGATCGTGCGACAAGAGATTGACGAGCAGGCGGCTGCGCTCGCTTTCCAACCCGGTTGAAAAGGCGATCTCACGCGGACTGGCATCGAGATTGTGCACAAACACCACCGAATTGTTCCGCCAGTCGTAGCGTATCGCCAGTACGGCGGGATCGCGTGTCGCAAGCACCTCGAAGTCGCCCCAACCGACCTCGGGCACTTCCTTGCGCATCCGGATGATCCGCTCGGTCCAGTTGAGCATCGAGTTCGGATCGCGCCGCTGGTCTGCGGCATTCACGTGCTGATAGCCGTAGGGCCCGCTGCTGATCACCGGCAGCAGAGGTTTGTTGCTCACCGTGAAGCCGGCGCGCGGCTCGGTAGACCATTGCATGGGTGTACGCGCGCAATTGCGCTCCGGCAGTCCGAGATCGTCGCCCATGCCGAGTTCGTCGCCATAGCGAATTACCGGCGTGCCAGGAAGCGTGAACATCAGGCTGTAGGCAAGCTCGATCCAGCGACGATCCCCCTCGAGCATCGGCGCCAGCCGCCGGCGGATGCCGCGATCGTAGAGCTGCATGTCCCGAGACGGCCCGAAGCGCTCGAACACTACCTTGCGCTCCTCTTCGGAGAGCCGCCCGAGATCGAGCTCGTCGTGATTGCGCAGGAACATGCCCCATTGCGCCGTGGCCGGTCGCGGCTTGGTCGCGTGCAGCGCTTTCACCAGCGGCCGGCTGTCGGCCGCGGCCAATGCGTAAAACAAATGCTGATTGGCCTGAAAATTGAACATCATGTGCATGCGATCGCCGCCGGCCCCGAAATATTCCATGTCGGTCTCCGGCAGCACATTCGCTTCGGCGAGAATGATGGAATCGCCCTCGCGCCACTGCAGAAATTCGCGAAACATGCGCAGCATGTCGTACTGCTCGACGGGCTTGCGCGCCTTGGGGCCCTTGGTCCCAATCACGAACGGAACGGCGTCCATGCGGAATCCGGAGACGCCAAGCTGTATCCAAAAACCCATGACCTTCAGGATTTCGGCCTGCACGTGCGGATTTGACGTGTTCAAATCCGGCTGGAAATCGTAAAAACGATGAAAGTACCAGGCACGCGCCTGCTTGTGATAGGACCACGTCGATTTCTGTACGCCAGGGAACACCATGCCCTCGCTGGCCCAACGCGGCTTTTTGTCCGACCAGACATACCAATCGCGATATTTGGAGTCCCGGTCGCGACATGCCGCCTGAAACCAAGGGTGCCGATCTGAAGTGTGGTTGATCACGAGGTCGATGATCACGCGGATCCCGCGCTGGTGGGCGGCATGGGTAAACTCCACGAAATCGCCGAGACTGCCATAGCGTCGATCGACGTTGTAATAGTCGCTGATGTCATAACCATCGTCACGATGCGGAGAGGTCTGAAATGGCATCAGCCAGATCGCCGTGACGCCCAGCCCGTGCAGATAATCCAGGCGCCGCATCAGCCCCTGGAAATCCCCTATTCCGTCGCCGTTGGCATCCATATAGGTGCCGACGGAGAGGCAATAGATCACCGCGTTCTTGTACCAAAGATCGTTGATCATGGATGCGGGGCGCCAGCCAGCGTATGTGCTCAATCGGAATCGAGGGGGTCCGGTTCCCGCGGAAGCCCGGCAGCTCGCGCAATGTCCCGACCGGCGGCAATCGCACGACCCGCACAAAGGCCGGTGACCGACGCGCCGTTTGCTACCGGGGCACGGCCTTCTCGAGCTTCGAGAGAAACGCCGTCAGCGCCTGCTCTGGGTCGTCGCTCTCCTCGGTCAGCATCGTGACTCCCCATTTCGCCAGCACCGCCTGCTGCACGGGATCGGCGCGGGACATGAACGCGAACGATTGCGGCCGGCTGTTCTCGTAGCCGGATTCTCGCCAGGTCTTCCACAGGCTGTGCAGCAGCAGCCTGATGTTCATATCCGACATGCTGTAGCCGATGAATAGGATGGTCTTACCGAGCGCATCCGCGCGAAACTTGATGTCCAGCGGGGAATCGAACGTAAGCCGGTCGAAATAGTCGGTTTCGGCGATCACCAGCGACTGATCGTCGTCAAAGTCGCCATGGAATTTTACGATCTGGGTGACGCCGGCGACCGCCTTGGCGACGTCGCGGGCGTTGGCGACCTTGACGTACGGCTTGTCGTGGATCTCGAACGCGACCTCGAGATTTCGGTCGTAGTTGGTCGTGTAGATGATCGGAAATTCCATCGACACGATCAGCCGGTGAATCTGCGACTTGCGGACCTTGTCTTCCGACACCTTCCAGTGTCGGTCCATCCAACTGCGCAGCGGGCCGATGCTGCCCTGCTTGAGCCGGTAGTATTCGGCCAGCATGTGATGGCTGTTCGCGCCGGAAAAGCCATCGGGCGCGACGCCGAGCTCCTCGGCCATGTGCTCGATCAGCTCGCGCCACGACGGCAAGCCGACGCTCATCGATGCTCCGGCGCCGACGAAGAGTATCGCGCGATGCTGCTCGATCGACCGCGCCAACGCAGCGAGGTCGGACTGCGCGGCGGCCGGCGTGGTTTCATTCATGCCGCGCGCCACGCATGAGTAGGGAATTCGCGGCTTCCAACGGCTGGACAGCAGCACTGCCGAGCGAGCGAATCAAGATGGGTTGCGACCAATGATGCCTCGGGACGCGAATACGATGCCTGCGGAACCCGGAGACAAACGAGGTGATCGGACTGGAGTTCCTTGCGCGGATGCGTGTGGGAAGCTGGGTCGGACCGCTATTGCGACGAACCCCCGCCGGGAACCGACGTCAGTCTGCCGAATTGATTTCCGATTCGGGAACCCGCGAGGAGCCCGGCCGGCGCCGCCGCGATGGGGCGCCTGCGCGAAACCCAACTTCTGCCGTTTGCCGATCCCCAGCACGCCATGAGCGACGTTGCCACCCCGCCGCGGCTCGAAGAGCGAACACAAGCTTCGCGCCGCGTGCCGTGGTGGCAGACCGGGATTGTCTATCAGATCTATCCGCGCTCGTTCCAGGACAGCAACGGCGACGGAATCGGCGATCTGCCGGGCATCACGCGACGTCTGCCGTATCTACGCGAGCTCGGGATCGATGCGATCTGGCTTTCGCCGATCTTCGTCTCGCCCATGGCCGATTTCGGTTATGACGTTTCCGACTATACGGCGATCGATTCCAGGTTCGGCACGCTTGCCGATTTCGACGCGCTGCTCGCGGCGGCGCACGGGATCGGCATTCGAATGTTGCTGGATCTGGTGCCGAACCACACGTCGGACCAGCATCGGTGGTTCCTGGAGAGCCGGGCGTCCCGCGCGAATCCTAAGCGCGACTGGTATCTGTGGCGCGACCCGAAGCCCGACAGCGGGCCGCCGAACAACTGGCTGTCCGATTTCGGCGGCAGCGCGTGGACGCTCGACACCCGGACCGGCCAATACTACTACCACGCCTTCCTCGCCGAGCAGCCGGACCTCAACTGGCGCAACGCGCAGGTCCGCAAAGCCATTCACGACGTGATGCGGTTCTGGTTGCGCCGCGGCGTCGACGGCTTTCGCGTCGACGTGATCTGGCACCTGATCAAGGACGATCAGTTCCGCGACAATCCGCCCAATCCCGACTTTGCGTCCGGCAGCCCGGCGAACCACCGGCTGATCCCGCTCTACAGCACGGACCGGCCGGAAGTGCATGAGGTCATCGCCGAGATGCGGGGCGTCGTCGACGAATTCGCGGATCGCGTTCTCATCGGCGAGATCTATCTGCCGATCGAGCGCCTGGTCGCCTATTACGGCCGCGATCTCCGCGGCGCGCAGCTGCCGTTCAACTTCAGCCTGTTGCAGGCGCCTTGGCACGCGCGCGCGCTCGCCAGGCTCGTCGACGAATACGAGGCGGCGCTGCCGCAAGGCGGCTGGCCGAACTGGGTGCTCGGCAATCACGACCGCCCGCGGATCGCGAGTCGCGTGGGCCGCGAGCAGGCGCGCATCGCCGCCATGCTGCTGCTCACGTTGCGCGGGACGCCGACCGTGTACTACGGCGATGAATTGGGCATGCTTCAGGTCGCCATTCCGGCGGAGCGCCTACAGGATCCATTGGAGAGGAACGTGCCCGGGATCGGCATGGGACGCGACGGATGCCGCACTCCCATGCAGTGGGACGCGAGCGCGCACGGCGGCTTCTCCAGCGCCGAGCCGTGGCTGCCGCTGGCGGAGGATTTCCGCAGCGAAAATGTGGAGAACCAGCGTCGGGATTCGAGCTCGATTCTCAATCTCTATCGCCGCCTCGTGCAGCTGCGCGCTGCTCGTCCCGTATTGACCCGCGGGCACTATCGGCCGCGCGCCGCGCAGGGAGATCTGCTGCTCTTCGCGCGGGAGCTCGACGATGAGCGGCTGCTCGTGGCCCTCAATCTCGGCGGCGAACCGGTCGAGTTGCGTCCGGAGGGCGGCCGGCTCGAAGGCCGCATCCTGATCTCCTCGGCCGGCGACCGCGACGGCGACATGGTCGAGGGTGGGGTCCATCTGCGCGGCAACGAGGGGCTTGTCGTCGACGTGGCCCATGGACCGGCAGGCGCCTGATCCGTGGCCGCTCGTCGCGCCGATCAAGTAGCGACGCGACTCGGGCGCATTCATGCCTTCAGGATGGTCATTTTCGTGATGGCCGTCCCGCGGTCCGGCTTTGGCACTTCCCGGAAGAGCCGATCAGGGGCGAAAACGTCGGCTTATGAGGATAGTGTTGCAAAACTCGGCGAAGGGCGACTGGTGCGCGACCCATTAGGGCCAGGCGGCTGAGGAGTGGGGCATCACGCGATCCCCGCCTTCCATGTGCGCAAGCCCATAGCCAGGGCCGCGGCGGTTAACTCGGCAAATCAGTTGGGGGACGATCTTTGGAACTATTGTAATTCGAAAACAGGAATTTGAAGCTCCTAAGCCCTTTACAAGGGTGATGGCTGATCTAACTTTTGAAAACGAGTGAATAGCGCCGGAGCGACCATGATCAGCACGATGTTTCAATCTGCAACGATTCTGCTGCGAGAAGGCCTCGAAGCCATGCTCGTGATCGCCGCGCTTGCCGCCTATATCCAAAAGGCTGGAATGCACCATCGGCTGAGAGAGCTATACGTCGGTTCCGTGGTGGCGGTCGCCGCGAGCTTTCTTGCAGCTTGGCTGTTCGAGATATTCAATAACGGTGTTCACAATGACCTGCTGGAGGGCGTCACGATTCTGGCCGCAGCGGCGTTGATGCTGTATGTCAGCGGTTGGTTGCTCCTGAGGCAGGATCCGCGGTCCTGGCAGCAATTTCTCAGGGCCAAGGCGGACGAGGCCCTATCCCGGCAAACAGGGATCGCCGTCGCTAGTCTCGCATTCCTTGCCGTTTTCCGCGAAGGGGCAGAAACGGTCCTGTTCATCCATGCGCTCGCTCAGTCTTCAGGCGGCTGGAGTGCGGGACTGATCGCAGGCTTGGCTGTGGGGGCGGTCATACTTATGGTTCTGTTCTTCGCCATCAACGTCTTGACGCGGCGCTTGCCGTTGCGGCCGCTCTTCATCGTAACGTCGGGTTTTCTGTTCTTGATGGCACTCAAGTTTATCGGGGAAGCCATCCAGGAGTTTCAGGAGCAGCAGATCGTTCCGTATACCGAAATGCGCGGAACCAACTGGTTGTCCGGCGTCGGACTTAACCCGACGCTGGAAGCGATCTCTACACAGCTCTTCGTGATCGGGTTGGCGGCAACCACCTTCCTGGTGCTGGCATGGCGGATGAGGCATGCGCCGCGGTCTACGCGGGCCTAACCGCGTGTAGATCGCAATGCCCACCTGCGGAAATGCGAACGCCGCAACGCAAGTCTTTTCCGCCCGGTGCCGCGCCCGCCATCCACGAACCCGCCCACGGATCCAGAGATGCACGGACCGATGCGCGTCGACAAGCTGAAGGACACCGGGGGCGGCAGCGGCTGCTTCCCAGAAAGGGACATCCGGCGCCGGTACGTTCGGCCGGCTAGGGCCCCTTTTTGCGGGCGTCCCCGCCACGCAGCCAGAGGACGGTTTGCCCTGTGGTGGCTTGCAGGCTTCCAACGCGCGCCACTGGGTCAACTCCGTCGTTGACGGCATGGGCTGGCAGCGTCACGAAGGCGAGCCGTCGCGCTATAGAGCTGGGCCCGAGGGATCCTCCGGAACAGAATCGCAGCTGTCCCGGGGGCACCTGCGTTCAGAGCAGCAGTTCAGTTCCGTTGATTGAGTGACGCGCAAGGTTACCCGAAATAAAAGAGCCGCCCGGAATAACCCGAGCGGCCTCCAACAGTGTCGGCCAAATTCAGGCCCGTTCTCTATCTTTGCCAAATCGCTGGTCGCTAACAGATCAGTGTTTGCCGCCTCTATGGCCACCGCCACCACTCGGCTTAAGGCCCCCGCCACCACCGCTCGGCTTAAAGCTACTCCCACTCGGCTTAAACTGGTGTTGCTTGCCGATATGCTGTTGCTTGCCATCGTGAGGCTTGCCGATATGATCGTGATGCTTGTCTCGATGTCCGCCGCGCCAGCCGTGCCAGCCGAAGCCGCCACCCCAGCCTAAATTCCAGCGCCATGCATAACCGCACCAGTACCACCCAGGCCCATTCCAAGCGTCGTCGTACCAGCAGTATCGCCTTCCATGCCAGTAGAAGACTTGCACGTTCTCGAGCGGATCGACGTAGCCAGCGGCTGAGCGCAGGGCGTTCGGGTCACCAAGGGGCACGGCCTCGGCGCGACCGCTCATCAAGGTTCCACCCGCGAGGAGCGCGGCCGTTATCGTGAGTGCGGTGACAAATTTGTTCATTGTGGTTTCCTCCGTGGATTGGACAGCTTCGGTTGGGCCATCTGAATGAATCGTGAATAGGCATCGTTAACGGTCGGAAGAACGACGTGCTTCGAGCGGGTCGGCATTGTCCTGCTCGATTGACTATCATCGTGGCCCGTCAATCGGATCGACATATCCGACCCGGCGCGGCTCGGTCATGCTTCCGCGCCGCGGGCCCGACTCGACGATCCCGTTCATGGTCAACGGGACGATAGCAGCAAAGAGGCCGCCCGAGTTTCCGCGAGCGGCCTTCTTGTCCAATGCTTGGCTATCCTGCGCGGGGACCGGCGAGTTGGCGCCGGAGATCGGATGATCAAAGTCTCATGGTGATTCGGGGCGTTTAAGGGGCGAGGCAGGGCCTCAATGATGACCGGCGTGAGACACAATTCTTTCTGGAAAGGATGGCTTTCAGCGCGTCGACGCTCCGCTACGGTGGTCGACGCCAATCGTCGGCGTCGCGGTGCCGCACTTTTGGCAGGGCAGCGACAGGTTTCCGATAAAGCTCTTGGGCGTGACCCGCCGTGAAACGGTCGAGCAGCATCAGCGACGGCATATCTGTCACACGCCCGCAGCCGGCGCAGGTGACGCGCAAATGCGTGTAGCCTTGGCTCTGCGCTTCCGCGATCGCGCGGGTGCACCAGTACGAATCGAGTTCCATGACGCGGCGATCATCGCGCGGGTGAGCGATCGCAGCCAAGCGCGACGCTTCGATTGCGGTTGGGATAGAAAGGAGGGTATGAAGGGGAGGGGGTAGCTGAGTACTTGGCGGTATAAGGTATTTGCTCGATAACTGGCGGAAGGGGTG
>DASWCW010000129.1:0-22578 GCA_036395835.1 Xanthobacteraceae bacterium | reverse complement strand
GCGTAGTTCTCGTAGAAATTCTGGTCCGGATCATCGACCGCGTTGCCGGTGAGGTTGAGCCCCACCGTGTAATCCTTGCGCCCGACCTTGGCGTGCCAAATGCTGGTCTCCACCACCTCGAGCTCGCCGTCGATGTGGATCTCCTTGAGCTGATCGAGGAGGATCACCGCCGGATCGCGGTAGATCGGAATATTGCGCGTCGATACCTTGACCTTGAGCTTCTTCTCGGGCCCGTAGCCGAGCTTCTGCATGATGCTGCGGGCTTCCGCGCGGTTCTTCTGCACGTCGGGCCCGTAGCCGGGGATGGTCTTGAGGATCTCCGGCGGCATGCCCCACACGCCGGCCGGCAGCGGCAGCATCGAGCCGCCGATATCGGCCTTGCCTTCGTAGAGGATGTCCACGAACGCCTTGCGATCGAGCGCGAGCGCCATCGCGCGCCGCAGGTCGGCGTTGTCGAACGGCGGGACCTCGCGGTTGACGATCAGGTTGGTGTTGACGTTGGTCGGCGCGAGCTCGCAGACCGCTTGGGACGCCTGCGACTGCACGTCCTTAAGCAGCGGGATCGACACTTCGGTTGGAAACGTCATGTCGAATTGTCCGGCGATGAACGCCAGGATGGCGGTCGATCGATTGGAGATGATCGTGAACTCGATGCCGTCGAGGTAGGGTCGGTCCTTCTTCCAGTAGTCCGGGTTTTTCGTCAGCTTGATGGATTCGTTGGCCTTGAACTCGACGAATTTGAACGGGCCGGTGCCGATCGGGTGCGTGCGCAGCTCGGCCGGCGAGACGTGGCAGGGATAGACCGGGGTGTAGCCCGAAGCCAGCAGCGCCAGCAGCGCCGGCTGCGGCCGTTTGAGCTGGAAGCTCGCCTCGTGGTCGCCGTTGGTCGTGATCTCTTTGACGTTGTCGTACCAGTTCTGCCGCGGGTTCTTGCGGAACTTGGCGGTCGACTTGCCCATCAGCATGTCGAAGGTGCATTTCACGTCTTTCGACGTGAACGGCTTGCCGTCGTGCCATTTCACGCCTTCACGCAGCTTGAACGTCAGCTCGGTATGATCCGAGTTCCAGGACCAGCTCGTGGCCAGATCCGGCACGATCGACTGCATGCTGTTTTGCGGCTCGTCCTGCTTGTAGAGGACGAGATTGTTGAAAACCGGCATGAACGGCGTCACCGTCGAGAACGTCGCCTCCTCGTGGATCGAGGCGCTCGCCGGACTGTCGCGATGATAGATTTTCCAGATCCCGCCGTGCTTGGGCGCCCCCGCCGATGCGGGCGCGGGCGCGGCGATCAGCGCGGCAACGAGCAACGCGGCTACCTTCGCCAGCGGACGAACCAACCGGTCCATGTGCTTCCTCCCTCTGTCGCCGGGTGTGCGGCGTCTTTTCTTGTTCGCCGCGGGCCTTTGCCGGCGGCCATACCAGTGAAGCCTCGGTCCCTCCCGATCGTTCCCCCGGCACGCTAGCATATCCGACCGAATACCGAGAATGGCCAAGCTTGCCGGCCGCGGCGGCACGGTAACGGCGCCGGCCGAGAGTAGCCGAACCCGCCCCCTCTATGGCTTCCAGCCCTTCATCGGCCATTCGAGCTTGGCCGCCGCCACCGGTTGCGGCCACACCAGCTGGTACGCCTTGGCCTTGAGCTGAATGAGATAGGTCGAGGCCAGCACGTTCTGGCCGGTCGCATCGAACTTGACACCGCGGTAGCCCATCATCAGCTGCTCGGGCTTGAGGTCGGTCTCCTGGAGGGCATGCCGGATCTTCTCCGGCTCGCTCGATCCGGCGCGATTGATGGCGTCCGCCAGCGCGAAAAAGCTCTGCATGTTGCGCGCGCTGGTATCGTCGAGATCGCGGCCGGTCTTGGCCTTGTACAACTCGTTGATCCGGTAGGTGGTGCTACCCGGCTTGCCGATGTCCCAGGCGCTGCGGTTCATGGCGCCCTGGGCGATGTCGGCAATGGCCGCAATGAACGAGGGATCGGAAAATCCGGTATCGTCCCCGATCACCATCGGCGGCAGATAATCGAGATTCTTCATGGTCTTGACGTAGAGAATGGAATCCGACGTATAGCTGATGAAGATCACCACGTCGGGCTTGCGCTCCTTGAGCTGCAGCACTTGCGCGGAGACGTCGGCGGAATTGGCGCTATAGGGGATGCGCAACGCGACCGGAATATTGGCCTTCTTGGCGGCGGCTTCGATCTCGTCGGCGACGGAGGTGCCATAGTCGGTGTTCTCGTTGACCACCGCGATGGAGTCGATCTTCCTGCCTTCTTTCTTCGTGTCCTCGAAGAAGCGCATGTAGGTCGCGGCGTAATCGCTCGCGATCGGGGTGCCGCGGAACGTCCATTTGTATCCGCGCCCGGTGATGTTGAGCGCCGCGGACTCTCCGACCATGAACGGAATGCCGTAGCGCTCGGCGACCGCGGTGGCGGTCAGGCTGCAGGAGGACTGATAGGCCCCGAACAGCACGTGGACTTTCTCTTCGTTGATGAGGCGGAGCGCCTGCTGCTGGGCAACGGAAGGATTGCCCTGATGGTCGGCGAACACGAGCTCGAGCGTGGCGCCCCCCAAGCCGGGCAGTCCGGCCGTCGCCGCGAGCGGCAAATTGGCCATCTCGGGATGGGGAGTGTTGACGATCTCGGCCGCGACTTCGGCCGCGGCCTTGGAAGCCTGACCGGCGGCGGCGGCGTTTCCCGTGAGCGGCCACAGGATGCCGATCCTGACATTGTCCGCGGCCCCGGCCGGCACGACCGCGACTGCGCCGAGTGCCGCAACCACAGCGACGACGGTGCTCGCCCGTCGCAAGCTTCCCAACATGGCTTCCTCCCGTGCATGTCCCGGCCGCGGCAGCGGCGGGCCGCAGGTTTTTTGCCGATCTTTGCGCCTCTTTGCGCCTCCTCGCGCCGCTCCCTTCGCGTGCGGTTGCGCGTGGGCGAGGCCGAGCGATAAGCTCGGAAGGCTAGATCACTCCGTGGCGGCGAACAACATGCTCTATGACGTGACGATATGCTCTATGACGTGACGATTCTGACGATCCGCCCGGGCGGCACGCCCAAATCCCTGGCCCTGCTCAACGATTGGATCGCGGCCAACAAGGGCACGGGAGAGCTGCTCGCCTGCTGGTCTGCCGAGATCGGCGCACTCAACCGCGTGCTCTTGATCCGCGGCTATGCGGACGAAGCAAGTCTCGGGGCGGAGCGCGCCGCACTTGGGGCGCGCGAAGATCGGTTCGGCGTCGGCGATCTGCTGACCGGAGTCGAGACCGATACTTATGTCCCGTTCGACTTCATCGAGCCGATCAAGCCCGGCGCCTACGGCCCCGTATATGAAGTGCGCACCTATCTGTTGAAACCCGGCGGACTGCCGGGAACCATGGAGGCTTGGCGCAAATCGATTGCCGAACGCATGAAGCTGTCGCGGGTGACCGCCGCCATGTACTCGATCACCGGGCTCACCCCGCGCTTCATGCACATCTGGCCCTATGCGAGCCTCGAGGAGCGCCAGCGCATTCGCAAGGAGGCCGTGGCGAAGAAGGTCTGGCCGCCGCCCGGCGGGCCCGACCGGCTCGTCGCGCAGCAAACCGACATCTATGTGCCGGCGTCGTTCTCGCCGCTGCAATAGCCCAAGCAATAATTCAAGCTCAAGCTGAACCGCGAGCGCGCTTCACCTCCACCTGAAGGGGGAGGTCGGCTCGCGCAACGAGCCGGGAGGGGTCGCGATCCCCACCCAACCGCTTCGCGGTCGACCTCCCCTTTCCAAGGGGAGGTAAAGAGCGTCCGCGGCTCGGATTGTGGCCCATAGCGTCTCTGTGTGTATGGGCCGCGTCACAGCCCCAGCAATCGCGGCAGCCACAGCGAAATCGCCGGCAGATAGGTCACCAGCATCAGCACCGCGAACATGGCTCCGTAGAACGGCCAGATCCCGCGCATCACCTCTTCCATCCTGACCTTGCCGACGGCGCAGCCCACGAACAGCGTCGAGCCCACCGGCGGCGTGAGCAGGCCGATGCCGAGATTGAGCAGCATGATCATGCCGAAGTGCACCGGATCGACGCCGAAATTGACGACGACCGGCAGCAGGATCGGCGTGCAGATCAGGATGAGCGGCGCCATATCCATCAGGCAGCCCAGAACGAGCAGCATGATGTTGATGAACATCAGGATCACGTGCTTGTCGCTCGACAGACCGAGGAAGAACGCGGTCGCCCGGGCCGGCAGCTGCATCAGCGCCATGACGTAGCCGAACGCGGACGCGCAGGCGATCAGCGTCATCACCATCGCGACCGTGCTCAAGGTGCGGTGAACGAGGGTCGGCAGGTCGCGCCAGCGGTAATCGCGATAGACGAACATGGTGACGAGGAAGGCCCAGACGCAGGCAACCGCGCCGGCCTCGATCGCGGTGAAAATGCCGGCGAGGATTCCGCCGATGATGATGAAAACCGTAACCAGACCCCACAGCGCGTCGACGGTGATCCTCACGGCCTCGCGCAGCGGTACCGGCTTGCCGGCGGGATGACCGTCGCGGTAGGCCATCGCCAGACACAGGATCAACAGCGCGAATCCCAGCAGCAGGCCGGGCACCACGCCGGCCATGAACAGGCTGATGATCGAGATCGTGCCGCCGGTGGCGAGCGAATAGATCACGGCGTTGTGGCTCGGCGGCACCAGGATCGCCTGCACCGAGGCGCTGATCGTCACGTTGGTGGCGAACACCCGCGGATAGCCGACCTTCTCCATCTGCGGAATCATCACCGAGCCGATCGCCGACGTATCCGCGACCGAGGACCCGGATATGCCGCTCAGAAACGTGGTGGCGATGATGTTCACGGCCGAGAGCCCGCCGCGCACGCGGGTGATGCCGACGATCACGTTGGCGAGCGCCACCAGCCGCCGCGCCATGCCGCCCTCGGCCATGATGGCGCCGGCCAGCACGAAGAACGGGATGGTCAGCATCGCGACCTTGCTCACCCCGTCGGAGATTTTCAGCATCACCGCTTCGAGCGGAATGTCGATCCACATCGCCCCGGCGATCGCCGCGAGCGCCAGCGAATAGGAGATCGGCACGCCGATCGCGAAGCAAGCGAACAAGCAGCCGAGCAGAATTGCGATCTCCATGCGAGGACCCCGATCGCGATCAGTCGAATGGGGCAGGTGCCGGCTGCTCGGCCGCCTCCTCCGACGGCGGTCCGATCGTCACGTGCTCGAGCACGAACAGCAGCAGCGCGGCACCGCCGATCGGGATCGGCATGTAGGTCAAGCCGACCGAGAGCGCGGGAAAATCGGCGATGGTGTTGTGCCAGGTGACTTCGACCAGCCTCACGCCCCAGACCACCATGAACAGCGCCGTGGCGCCCATCAGCGCCTCGCCGATGAAATCCGCCACGCGCCGCGCCCGGTCCGGCAGCAGCCCGATCAGGATCGAGACGTTCATGTGCAGGTTGCGCCGGTAGCACGACGCGGCGCCGAAGAAGGTGAGCACGATGGTGAGCAACACCGCCATCGGCTCCGGCCACGAGGCGGCGCGGTTGAGCACATAGCGCGTGTAGACCGCCCAGGGGATGACCGCCGAGATCAGAACCAGCGAGGAGCCGGCGACGATCACGCACAGAAGATAGAGGACGTCCATCGCCTGGCGGTACGCGCGCGCCATCACGTTCTCCACGATACCAATCACCTGAGCGTCGCAATCCTTCGAGGCTCGCCGCTGACGCAGCTCGCACCTCAGGATGACGTAACATGTTGATTCGCTAAAAATTCCGTCACCCTGAGGTGGCCGCCAAAGGCGGCTCTCGAAGGGTCATTCTACCGCCTGGATGCGCTTGATGATCTCGGCATATTTCGGCCCGTACTTGTCCCACACCGGCTTGACCGCGTCCTGGAACGGCTTCTTGTCGGCAATCTCGATGATCTGGATGCCGGCCGCCCTCGCCTTCTCCAGCGCTTTCTTCTCGTATTCGTTCCACAGCACACGTTCCTCGAGCTGCGCCTCGCGCCCGAATTTCTTCAGGAGCTCGCGGTCCTCGGCGGACAGCGTTTCCCAGGTCCTGCGCGAGAACACCAGGATCTCGGGAACGATCAGGTGCTCGGTCAAGGCGTAGTACTTGGCGACCTGATAATGGTTGTCGAACACGAAGCTCGGCGGATTGTTCTCGGCGCCGTCGACGACGCCGGTCTGCAGCGCGCTGAACACCTGGTCGTAGCCCATGGCGACGCCGTTGCCTCCGAGCGCGTTCATCATGTCGACGAACATCGGATTGCCCATGACCCGTACCTTGAGCCCCTGAAGATCGCCGATGCCGTGGATCGGCTTCTTGGTGTCGTAAATGCTGCGCGCACCCGCATCCATCCAGCACAGGCCGACGAGGCCGGCCCTGGGGTTGCCGGTCACTTTCTCGAGCAGCTCCTCGCCGATCGGCCCATCGATCACCTTCTGCATGTGTGCGGTGTTGCGGAACAGGAACGGCAGATTGAACACGTTGAGATCGTCGATCACGGGACCCAGCGCGCCGACGCTGACCCGCGCGAACTGAATGGCGCCGACCTGGGCCTGCTCGATCGCCTCCTTCTCGCCGCCGAGCTGCATCGACCCGTACATCCGGACGCTCAGCCGCCCGCTGGTCGCCTGCTGGAGCTTGCGGCCGAGGTTTTCGACCGCCACAACGGTCGGATAGCCGGCCGGGTGCACGTCGGAGGCCTTGAGGGCCAGCTTCTGCTGCGCGAGTGCCGGGCCGATCGACCGCGCGGCGAGCGCTCCGGCGGCGAGCGCCAGGAACCCCATTGCTTGCCGGCGGCCAAACGTGAGAGATCGTCGCATCGTGTTTCCTCCTCGGGGTTTCGCGGCCTCATGGACATTGTTGTCCGGGCGGGTTGCCATTCTTATATACTAATATATCATCGCTGCCTAGATTCCCTCGGTGGCTGGATCCGACACCATGAGCTTGGCGAGATTGCCGCCACGACCCGTCCAGCCCGCCGGTGCGGGCAGGCCCGGTCGCGCGGAAACCGCCGCCAAGGTGCTCTACCGTGAGCTCAAGGCGGAGATCGTCTCGATGCGGCGCAAGCCCGGCGCGCCGATCATCGAGCGGGAGATCGCATCGAGCTACGGCGTCAGCCGCACGCCGGTGCGCGAAGCCGTTCTGCGGCTCGCCGACGAGGCGCTGGTCGACATCTTTCCCCAATCGGGCACCTTCGTGGCCAGGATTCCCCTGGCGTTGTTGCCGGAAGCGATCCTGGTCCGCAAGGCGCTCGAGCAATTGACGGCGCGGCTCGCGGCACAATCCGCAAGCCGCGAACAGGTGACGGAACTCCATGCGCTCGTCGAGCGTCAGCGCCGCATGCAGAGGGCCGGGAATCGCGACCGCTTCCACGAGGCGGACGAGGCTTTTCACGCGATGATCGCGGAATCGGCCGGGCACCCGGGCATCTGGATGCTGATCCAGCAGGTGAAGATCCAGGTCGATCGCTATCGCCGCCTCACCCTGCCGGTCCCGGGGCGCATGGCGCGGGTCCTCCAGGAGCACACGGCGATCGTCAAGGCGATCGAGGCGCGGGATCCGGAGAGCGCCGCCGCCGCGATGGCGGCGCATCTCGACGGGCTGAGCGCCAGCATCGCCGACGTGCGCGATCTCAATCCCGAGTATTTCGTCGAGGATTTGCGGCCGCCCGCGCCCGACGGGTCGTGAGATGGCGAAGCAAATCGAACAAACGCTCGAGCGCTACCGCCGCATGTTCGATCTCGGTGGCAAGACCGCGCTGGTGCTCGGCGCGGCTTCCGGCATCGGCAAGGCGTCGGCCGAGGCGCTCGCGGCGCTCGGCGCCGCCGTGATTTGCGCGGACATCGATCAGGCCGGCGTGCAGGCGACCGCCGCGGCGATCGGCGGCAAAGCCCATCGAATAGACGCCGGCAGTTCCGAGGAGGTCCGAGCGCTCGCGGCCGCCGTCGAGGCGGAGCACGCGCGGATCGATATCGCGCTCACCACGCCGGCCACCCACGTGCGCAAGCTCTTGTGCGACTACACCGACGAGGAATACGACCGCGTCGCCAACCTCAACCTGCGCGGCACGTTCTATTTCCTGCGCGAGTTCGGAACGCTGATGGCGAGCCAGGGCGGCGGCAGCCTGATCGCAAGCTCCTCGGTGCGCGCCTCGACGCTCGAGCCGGGGCTCGCGATCTACGGCGCCACCAAGGCCGGCATCATCCAGATGGTGCGCGGCCTTGCCTGCGAGCTCGGTCCGCGCGGCGTGCGCGTCAATGCCATCGTGCCCAGCATCGTCGAGACGCCGCTCGTCGCGCCGCTCAAGGCGCGCCCGCAGATCTTTCAGGCGCTCGCCGCGCACACGGTGTTCAATCGCTGGAGCGAGCCGAGCGAAGTTGCCGCCGCGGTCGCGTTCCTGGCTTCCGACGCGGCGAGCTATGTCACCGGCAGCGCGCTTCTGGTCGACGGCGGCTGGACCGCCATCGACGGCCCGCCGACCGGGCTGACGCAGACCCACGCCGGGTGAGGATCGACCATTGACATCCTCTCGGCGCCCACCCTCCCCTCGAGGGGAGGGTGGGCGCCCTCCCCTCGAGGGGAGGGTCGCCGGCGAAGCCGGCGGGGTGGGGTGATTCTCTTTCACCCCACCCGGCTCGCGTCTGCGACGCCCCATAGCCGATGTTTCGCGTCGGCGTTGTTCAAACGGCGGCCGGAAGGCCGCCTATGCCTCCCCCTCCAGGGGAGGTAAAGAGTGTCCGCGGCCCGCCCCGGATTACGACTTGCTCCGAGTTCCGCTAAATGCCATTGGCCATTCATCACATCCGGGCCGAGACCAAAATGACTCCCGAGCAATGCGATTACGTCGTCGTCGGGGCCGGATCGGCCGGCTGCGTGCTGGCCGACCGTCTGAGCGCCAACGGCAAATATCGCGTGGTGCTGCTGGAAGCGGGCGGCAAAGACCGCAATCCCTGGATCCACATCCCGCTCGGCTACGGCCGCACGATGTTCGACGCACGCGTCAACTGGATGTTCGAGACCGAACCCGAGCCGGCGCTCGAGAATCGCAGGATCAAGCAGCCGCGCGGGAAAGTGCTGGGCGGGTCGAGCTCGATCAACGGCCTGCTCTACGTGCGCGGCCAGGCCGAGGATTACGACCACTGGCGCGAGCTGGGCAATCCCGGATGGGGCTATGCGGACCTGCTGCCCTATTTCAAGAAATCCGAGGACCAGGCCCGCGGCGCCGATTCCTGGCACGGGGTCGGCGGGCCGCTCGCCGTCGGCGATCTGCCCGAGCCGCATCCGGTCGCCGAAGCATTCATCGCCGCCGGCGTGAGCGTCGGCATCCCCTATACCCGCGACTTCAACGGCGAGCAGCAGGAAGGCGTCGGCTATTACCAGGCGACCGCGCGGAGAGGCTTGCGCTGCAGCGCGCGCGTGGCGTTCCTGCGGCCGGCGCGGCGGCGGGCGAACCTGCGGGTCATCACCGGCGCGCATGCGACCCGCATCCTGTTCGACGGCCTGCGCGCACGCGGCATCGTCTACTGGGCGGGCAACGAGGAGCGCCAAATGCTCGCGGCCAAGGAAGTGATCCTCGCGGCGGGGGCTTTGCAATCGCCGCAGCTGCTCCAGCTCTCCGGCGTCGGGCCGGCGGAGCTGCTGCACCGCCACGGCATTGCCGTCGTCAGCGACCGCAAGGGCGTCGGCGGCAATTTGCAGGACCATCTGCAGGCGCGGTTCATCCTCGAATGCAAACATCGGATCACGCTCAACGACGACATGCGCAGCTTCACGCGCATGGCCCGCGCCGGCCTGAGCTATGCGCTGTTCCGCAAGGGCCCGCTCGGCTGGTGGGCGGGATTGGCCGGCGGCTTCGCCCGCACGCGTGCCGAGCTTGACCGGCCCGACGTTCAGCTCTTGCTGATGCCGTTCTCGACCGAGCGCGTCGACCCGAGGCTGCATACGTTCTCGGGCTTCACGCTCTCCATGTGCAAGCTGCGGCCGGAGTCGCGCGGGAGCGTGCGCATCCGCTCGGCCGATCCGCTCGCGGCGCCCGCGATCCAGGTGAACTATCTCGCCGATGCGCGCGATCTCGAGACCATGCTCGCAGGCGTGAAGCTCATGCGGCGCGTCACCGCGGCGCCGGCGCTCGCCGCGATCATCGCCTGCGAGCGCGATCCGGGACCCGCGTGCGCGAGCGATGACGAGATCGCCGCCTTCATCCGCGCCAAGGGCATCTCGGTCTATCATCCGGTCGGCACCTGCCGGATGGGGCCGGATGCCGACGCCGTGGTCGATCCGGAATTACGCGTGCGCGGCGTCTCCGGGCTGCGGGTGGTCGACGCCTCGATCATGCCCACCCTGGTCTCCGGCAACACCAACGCGGCCGCGATCCTGATCGGCGAGAAGGGCGCGGACCTGATCCTGCAAAGCGCCGAGCAGACGAACTGGCCGGCCACCGGCCAAGCGGCGTGAGTCCGGCAGCCATCCAATCGGCTGTTTTATCGCTTTGACAATATCCTGGTTCTACCGTTCCATGCGTCTTGGGTCTCGTCTTCAACGAAAAAACGAGAGGAAACCATGAAGGGAACAGCAACCATATTGGCCGCGGCGGTCGCGGTCCTGGCGCTCGCCGCCACCGTCCAGGCGCAGACGCTCAAGGCCTCGCATCAGTTTCCCGGCGGCAAGGGCGATGCGCGCGACGAGATGGTGCAGATCATCGCGCGCGACGCAAAGGCCGCCAACCTCGGGCTCGATATCCAGGTCTATCCCGGCGCCTCGCTGTTCAAACCCAATGAGCAGTGGAACGCGCTCTCGATCGGTCAGCTCGACATCTCCTCCTTCCCGCTCGACTATGCCAGCGGCAAGGTGCGCGCCTTCGGCGCAACGCTCATGCCCGGGCTGGTGCGCAATCACGAACGTGCGCAACGGCTCAACGCCTCGCCATTCCTGCAGGACATCAAAGAGAAGATTCAAAAGGCAAATGTCATGGTGCTGTCCGACGCCTGGCTGGCCGGCGCCGTGGCATCCAAGCGCGCCTGTATCCGCAAGCCCGACGACATCAAGGGGCTGAAGATCCGCTCCGCCGGGCCGACCTTCGCGGCGATGTGGCAGCAAGCCGGTGCCTCGATCGTGTCCGTCCCCAGCAACGAGGTCTACAACGCCCTGCAGACCGGCGTGGCCGACGCCACCGACACCAGCACCGGCAGCTTCGTCTCGTTCCGCATCTACGAGCAGGTCAAGTGCATCACCGCGCCCGGCGAGAACGCACTCTGGTTCATGTACGAGCCGGTGCTGATGTCGAAGAAGAGCTTCGAACGGCTCAACAAGCAGCAGCAGGAGGTCCTGGTCAAAGCCGGCAAGAAAGCCGAGGACTACTTCAACCAGGCGACCAAGAAGCTCGACGACGAGATGGTCGACACGTTCAAGAAGAACAATGTCGAGGTCGTGACCATGTCGCAGGCGGAATACGACGCCTGGCTCAAGATCGCGCAGGAAAGCTCCTATAAGGAGTTCGCCAACGACGTGCCCGACGGCAAGAAGCTGATCGACGCGGCGCTTGCAGTCAAATAAACCGCAATGACAGCGTCGGCCGGCGATGTTTTCCGCCGGCCGATTGCCGACGAATTGCAGTCCAGGGCGAGGGGCGCATGGACCGTTTCATCCGGACGATCACGCTGGTCTCGCAAGCATGCGGGATTTTCGCCGCCGGCCTGATCGGCGCCGCGGTGCTCGTCGTCTGCCACATGGTGTTCGTGCGCTACGCGCTCAATCACAACACGATCTGGCAGACCGACTTCACCATCTACAGTTTGATCGCGGCGACCTTCATCGGCAGCCCCTATGTGCTGCTGACCCGCGGCCACGTCAACGTGGACGTGCTGCCGCACTATCTCGGGGAACGTCCGCGCTATTGGCTGGCGCTGGTGTCCGCGATCATGGCGCTGTCGTTCTGCGCGGTGATGACGGTGCTGACGTTCCAGTTTTGGCATGAAGCCTGGACCGAGCGCTGGGTCTCCGACACGATGTGGCGCGCGCGGTTGTGGATTCCCTATTCGTCGATGCCGATCGGGCTCGGTCTTGTCTCGCTGCAATACGTCGTCGAGCTGATCAAGCTCGTCACCGGACGCGAGCCGCCGTTCGGCATCAAACCGGGCGAGGCGCCGATACCGCCCGAGGCGATCCTGGCGGCCGAGGAAACCGGTCTCAAACCCAGCGGCGCCATATGACCCCGACCACCCAGGGCACGATCGTCCTCGTCGTGACCCTCCTCGTCCTCTTGTCCGGCGCGCCGGTGGCGTTCGGGCTCGGCGCCATCGCGATATCGTTCCTGGTGATCTTCCAGGGAACGGACGCGCTGCGCGTAGCCGCCGAAACGTTCTACGCCGGCCTCAACGATTTCACCCTCGTCTCGATCCCGATGTTCGTAATGATGGGCGCCGCCATTGGCTCCTCGCCGGCCGGCAAGGATCTCTACGAGGCGCTCGATCGCTGGCTTTATCGTGTCCCCGGCGGCCTGGTCATTTCCAATATCGGCGCCTGCGCCATTTTTGCGGCGCTGACCGGCTCGTCGCCGGCCTGCTGCGCGGCGATCGGAAAAATGGGCATCCCGGAGATGCGCGCACGCGGCTATCCGGACGATGTTGCCACCGGATCGATCTGCGCCGGCGGCACACTCGGCATCCTGATCCCGCCCTCGATCACCTTCATCCTCTACGGCATCGCCACCGAAACCTCGATCGGCCGGCTGTTCCTCGCCGGCGTGCTGCCCGGCCTGATGCTCACCGGGTTGTTCATCCTGTGGACGCTGTTCATCATTTGGAAACGCGGGTTTCGCGCCCATGCGGCCGATTTCCGCTACAGCTGGGCCGAGAAATTCGCCGCGATCCCCAAGATCGCGCCGTTCATCCTCATCATCGTCGGCGTGATGTACGTGCTCTACGGGGGCGTGGCGACCCCGTCGGAAGCCGCCGGCGTCGGCGCCGCGCTGTGCGTGCTGTTCGCAGTTCTCATCTACCGCATGTGGTCGCCGGACAAATGGTGGCTGATCCTGCGCGATACCACCCGCGAATCGGTGATGATCCTGACGATCATCGCCGCGGCGGTGCTGTTCGGCTACATGCTTACCTCGCTTTATCTGACCCAGACCTTGGCGCTGGCGATCGCCGACATGCACGTCAACCGATGGGTGCTGATGTTCCTCATCAACATTTTTCTGCTGGTCTGCGGATTCTTCATTCCGCCTGCGGCCATCATCCTGATGACGGCGCCGATCTTGTACCCGATCCTTACGACCGCGGGCTTCGATCCGGTCTGGTTCGGCGTGATCCTGACCATCAACATGGAGATTGGGCTGATTCATCCGCCGGTCGGGCTCAACATCTATATCGTCAATTCCATCGCGCCCGACGTGCCGGTCACCCAGGTCATGTGGGGCACGATCCCGTACGTGCTGTGCATGATGCTCGCGATCGTCATCCTGTGCGTGTTCCCCGACATCGCCACCTGGCTGCCCAACCATCTGATGGGCCCGCTGGTGCGGCGCTGACGCGGACGCGTCGACGAAACTTTTTGGCTTTTCTGGCAGTTTTCTGGCCGTGAGCCCGGTTACGAGCTCCTCAACGACAGTTGGGAGGCGACGCCATGCACAGGAAATGCAGCTGCTATCGAGGACCGACGCGCCGCAGCGTGTTGCACGGCGGGCTCGCCACGACCCTGCTCGCAGCCGGGGCGCCCAGCGCGATGGCGCAGGGCGTCGGCTCGCCTGCGCCGGCCGGGGTTCGCGCCGTCGACACTCACGCGCATTATTTCCCGCAATCCTATCTCGATCTCGTCGCCGACGAGGGTCCGCGCTTCAAATATGAGGTCGTGACCACCGACGACACCTTCATGATCAAGACTCCGACGGCGTCGCCCGGCCCGTTGCCCAGGAAATTCATCGACATCAAGCAGCGGTTGGCCGACATGGATGCCCAAGGCGTGGGCGTGCACGCGCTTTCGCTCACCGCACCGATGATCTACTGGGCCGATGCCGACCTGTCGCACCGGCTCGCGAGCGCGTGGAACGACGCGGCGATCGCCGCGCACAAGACCCATCCGGATCGCTTCGTCGTACTCGCGACCTTGCCCATGCTCGATCCGGACCGGGCCGTCGGCGAGCTCGATCGCGTCAGCAAGCTGCCGGGCGTGCGCGGCGTCTACATGGGCACCAACATCGACAACCGCGATCTCGACGATGCCCTGTTCGAACCGATCTTCGCCCGCATCGAGCAGCTCGCCCTGCCGGTGTTCCTGCATCCGCTGCAGATCGTGGGCGGCAAGCGCATGCAGAGCTACTATCTCGCAAATCTGCTCGGAAATCCGATCGACACGGCGATCGCCGCCTGTCATTTGATCTTCGGCGGCGTGCTCGACCGCCATCCCAATCTGCAGGTCAACCTGCCGCATGCGGGCGGCGCGCTGCCGATCCTGATCGGCCGCATCGACCATGGCTGGAAGATGCGCAAGGAAGCCAAGCACCTCGCCCAGGCGCCGAGCAGCTATCTGCGCCGCTTCACCTACGACACCATCTCGCATTCGAAGCCGATCCTGGAATTCGTGATCTCACAGGTGGGCGTCGACCGGGTGATGACCGGCAGCGACTATTGCTTCGACATGGGCTATCAGCGCCCGGTCGAGATCGTCGAGGCGCTGCGGCTCTCGCCTGAGGAGCGCAACATGATTCTCGGCGGCACGGCGGCGAGGATTCTCAAGATTTGAGGTGCCGTCGTCGCGGGGCCCGAGGCGAGCGCCTCGATCGGCCTGTGCGGTCTTATGCGTGAATTGGCCGGTGCGACCCCCCTCCGGGGGCAATTCGCGGACTAGTATATTAGTATACCCGTACCCGCGCAATCGGGCGGGCCGCGAGCGCTTGCGAGAGCGCGTCCGGGCCACCATCTATGACGGGACGGCGCCGAAAGGCTCGCCGTCGGAAGCGGTCACGATCTTGAGTCCGGAGCGCCGGATGTACGCGCACTGTCTCGGTCGTGATCGTTTTTGCTTGTTTCCTCGCGCCGGTGCCGCGCGGCACCTTGTAAAGACTCCATCGATCTGTTAGTCTAACAACATTAACCGGCGGGCCGCCTGTTCCGAATCCCATCCATCGATCGGTTTCGGCCCGACCTGTAACGATCTCTTCACCATTGACAGCCCAGGCCAGGCGGGATGTCTCGAGCAACCCGCGATGCGCGTTTCGGCACGCTATTCGAGCGAGCCGCCGCTGTCGCTCATGGAATGATGCCAATTTGACCAGTTTTCACGACTTCGGGCTCGCAGAGCCGATCACGCGCGCGCTTGCCGAGGAGCAGTACGCGGCCCCCACCTCCATCCAGACTGAGACCATCCCGCTCGTTCTCGGCCGACGCGACGTCGTCGGCATTGCCCAGACCGGAACCGGCAAAACCGCGGCGTTCGCGCTGCCGATTCTGCACCGGCTTTCGGCAGTCCCGCGATCGGCGGCGCCGAAGACGTGCGGCGTCCTGGTGCTGAGCCCCACCCGCGAATTGTCGGCGCAGATCGCCGAGAGCTTCAGAACCTACGGACGACACCTGCGCGTGCGCGTCGCGCTGGCGATCGGCGGGGTGCCGATCGGCCCGCAGGTGCGCGCGATGGCCGGCGGCGTCGACGTCCTGGTCGCGACCCCGGGACGGCTGCTCGATCTCGCGCAAACCGGCGCGGTGCGGCTCGACCGCGCCGAGGTGCTGGTTCTGGACGAGGCCGACCGCATGCTCGACATGGGCTTCATCCACGATATCCGCCGCATCGTGGCGAAGCTCCCGAAGCAGCGGCAGAACCTGTTCTTTTCGGCCACCATGCCGCGGGAAATTGCCGAGCTCGCCCGCGAGATCCTGCGCGATCCGGTCAGGATCGCGGTGTCGCCTGCCGCCCCGACCGCCGAGCGCATCGAGCAACGGATCGTGCATCTCGACGGCGCGGCCAAGCCTGCCGTTCTCGCCGAGATCTTGCGGGGGGAGCCGATCGAGCGCGCCCTCATCTTCACCCGCACCAAGCACGGGGCCGACAAGGTGACCCGCGCACTGCTGCGATCCGGCATCGCCGCCGAGGCAATTCACGGCAACAAATCGCAGAATCAGCGCGCACGGGTGCTCGCGGGTTTCCGTGAGGGCCGCCTGCGCATCCTGGTCGCAACCGACATTGCCGCGCGAGGCATCGATGTCGACGGGATCAGCCACGTGATCAACTACGATCTGCCGAACGTGCCGGAAACCTATGTGCATCGCATCGGCCGAACCGCCCGCGCCGGAGCCGCGGGCGTCGCCATCTCGTTGTGCAGCGTCGACGAAGTGCCGCATCTGCGGACGATCGAGAAGCTGATACGAATGCCGATCCCGGCAAGTCATCGAGGCGGAAAATCCGGGGTCAAATCCAGGCCGCACGGCAAAAACGCGCCGGGCCGCGTTCATCGCTCCTATGATCGAGCCCAGGCCCCTGCTCGAGCGCCGGCACGGCAAGACCATGCGTCCGCCCGGCACGAGCTCGCATCGGTACCGTTCCTACAGCCCACGCGCGGCGAGCAGAGCGGCGCATCCGCGCGCAGTCCTCGCCGGCAATGGAGGCGCGCATGACCACGCATCGGTTTCGGGTGGGTCAGAAAGTTCAATTGAGCCGGGGCTATCCGTTCCGGATGGCAGCGGAAGGTTTCTACGAGGTCGTTCGCCAGCTTCCGGACAACGCCGGCGAGTTCTATTACCGGATCAAGAGCTCGCGGGAAGCGCACGAGCGCGTGGCCAAGGAAAGCGAGCTCGAGAAGGCCTGAGGCCGACGCGTGCGTGCGGGTACCGCGCGCGTTCCGGGCGCGATTGCGGAATATCGAACCCGCGAACGCACGCAGTTTTGTCCATCGTGTTTGCAATTTGTCGGTAAATTCGCTGATGGAGGCCGCAGATGCCGATATGGCCGGCCAGTCGAGTGAAGCCGCTGTGGAATCCGATCTCGAGCGCGCCTTTGGACCATGCGTTGGAGGTCCAGGTCGCCGACGGTTTTGGTTGCTATGCGCTGAAATTCCCGTGCCGGCTTACCAAGTCCGGCTGGGTGAACGCCGAGACCAACAGAGCGCTCGCGGTGATACCCACGGCTTGGCGGGCGCGCGCCAATAGGCGTTGATCGCGCCCTGCCGGATCGGCGCTGCCGGCATCCAGGCTTCTGCCTGTCATCGAGCTTCCGATTTCTCCTGCCGGGCTTCACGTCGGCTGTTGCCGAACGTTGCAATCTCGAACCGCCGCCGGGCTGCGGGGCCGTGCGGCTTTCTGATCGACTGACGATCTGGACCGGGCGATCGATCGACGGCAAACTTGGCGCCTGCCGCCTGCCGAAAGGAAGATGCCATGTCGGGCCGAAAGCTGACTCGGGACGATCTGCGCAACGCCGCCGAGAAATACAAGAACTGGGGCAAATGGGGAGCGGACGATGAGATCGGCACGTTGAATTATACGCAGCCCGACGACATCGTCGCGGCGGCACGCCTCGTCAAAAAGGGCAAGGTGATCTCGCTCGCGCTCAATTTCGATCAGCATGGGCCGCAGGGAGCCAAGAGCAAGTATCCGGCGATGGGCCGCATCAACCCGCTGCACGTGATGCTGCGCACCGGCACCGACGCCTATTCGGGCGTGCTCGACCAGCGCGGCATCCGCGCCGCCGACGACATCGTCGTCATGCCGCTGCAATGCGGGACGCAATGGGATGGTCTCGGCCACGTGTTCTACGAGAGCTCGATGTGGAACGGTTACGATTGCCGCGAGGTCACTTCGGCCGGCGCGCAGAAATGCGGGATCGAAAAGACCAAGCAGAAAATGGTCGGCCGCGGAGTGTTTCTCGACGTCGCCCGCGCGCTCGGCAAGGACGTGCTCGACGACGGCTACGCCATCACCGGCGCGGACCTCGACCGCACCGCCGCGTCCTGCGGCGTGAAGGTCAAGCGCGGCGATTTCGTCGTGGTGCGCACCGGGCAAATGGAAGCGAAGCTCAAAGCCGGAAGCTGGGACGGCTATCCGGGGGGCGATGCCCCCGGATTCTCGTTCGAGACGCTCGAATGGATCCACCGCACCCAGATTGCGGCGCTCGCCAGCGACACCTGGGGCTGCGAGGTGCGGCCGAACGAATCCGAGCCCGGCATCAATCAGCCGTGGCACTGGATCACGATCCCGATCATGGGTCTGACCATGGGAGAGATCTTCTACGTCGCCGACCTCGCCACGGATTGCGCCGAGGATCGCGTCTACGAATTCCTGTTCGTCGCCCCCGCGATCCCGATCACCGGCGCGGTCGGATCGCCGACGAATCCGCTGGCGATCAAGTGAGCTGCTGCCGAAGCGGGGAAATCATCTCTAAAGCGCCTCGCTGGACATAGCGCCCGGCAACGTGAATCAATAAGCGGAAAACCAAGCCGACCGGGAGGCAGCAGCATGGACACGGCAGCGCGGCCCACAGACCGCAAGCTCGCGATCGCACCCAAGCCCGACGAAAAGTCCACCGGCGCCCGGGTGCTCGCCGACATGCTCGCCGGCTACGGCGTTACCCACGTGTTCATGGTCCCGGCGGTGCTACGCCGGACGATGGCGGAGCTGGAGCGCCGCACGACGATCCACCGCATTCAGACCCATGGCGAAAAGGCTGCCGCCTATATGGCGGACGGCTACGCCCGCGCCTGCGGCGGGCCGGGCATCTGCATGGCCCAGCACGTCGGCGCGCTCAATCTCGCGGCGGGCTTGCGCGACGCCTATCTCGCCCACTCGCCCGTGCTGGCGTTCACCGGCGGCCGCGATCCGCGCACCAGCTTCCGCAAGCTCTATCAGGAAGTCGACGACGTCCCGGCATTTGAGCAGGTGACCAAGTTCAACGCCACGGTCGATGCCGCCGAGCGCATTCCCGACCTGGTTCGGCAGGCGTTTCGCGTTGCGGTATCGGGCGCGCCCGGCCCGGTGCATCTGCAGTTCCGCGGCAACGAGGGTCAGGTCGACGCCGAGGAAGCCGAGATCGAGGCGATCTGCGAGCCGATGTTCTCGCGCGTGCCGCCGTTCCGGCCGGAGCCGGAGCCCGGCAGCGTGCGCCAGGCGCTGGCCCTGCTCGAACACGCAGAGCGCCCCGTGCTGATCGCCGGCGGCGGCGTGCGGGCTTCCGGCGCGGGGGCAGAGCTCGTGGCGCTCGCGGAGAAGCTGGCGATTCCGGTCGCCACCTCGCTGAACGGCAAGGACGTTATCAGGGCCGAGCATCCGCTCGCGGTCGGCGTGGTCGGGACCTATTCGCGCGAGAGCGCGAACCGCGTTGTCGCGCAGGCAGATCTCGTGTGCTTCATCGGAAGCGCGACCGGCGGCATGACCACCAACATCTGGAATTGCCCGAAGGTCGGCGTGGCCGCGATCCAGATCGACATCGATCCCGAAGTGCTCGGACGCAACTACCCGCTCCGCGCCGCCGTGCTCGGCGACGCGAAAGCCGCGCTCGCGCGCATGCTTCAGCACGCCGATGCCGCAACGGCCAAACGCCGAGCGGCCTGGATCGAAACGGCGCGCACGCTGTGCCGGGAATGGCGCGAGAAAACCCGGCCGATGCTCGAATCGAATGCGGTGCCGATCCGGCCCGAACGACTGTGCAACGAGCTCGCGCAGCACATGCCCCAGAACGCCATCGTGCTCGCCGACACCGGGCACGCCGGCATGTGGATGGGCGGCATGTTCGACCTGAAGAGCGAAAGCCAAAGCTATATGCGCAGCGGCGGCCACCTCGGCTGGGCATTTCCGGCCGGGCTCGGCGCCAAATGCGCGGCGCCGGAGCGACCGGTCGTGGTCTTCACCGGAGATTCCGGCTTCTGGTATCACATCGCCGAAATCGAAACCGCGGTCCGATGGAACATCAATTCGGTGACCGTGGTGAACAACAATGGCGGCGGCAATCAGTCGAAGCGCGGATTCGACCGCGCCTATGGCGGGCAGCAAACCGAGAAGGCGCGCGAGCTGTGGACGTTTCGTCCGGTCAATTTCGCGCGGATCGCCGAGGAGATCGGCGCCTTGGGGATCCGCATCGAGCGGCCGAGCGAGCTCTCTCCGGCGCTTTACCGCGCGGTCGAAGCGGACCGCCCGGTCGTGCTCGATGTCGTCACCGATATCGAGGCGATGGCACCGCTCGCGGTGTGATGACGGATCACGGAGGACAGACGAGTGCGGACGGATGCATGATGCGACGAGACAAATGACAGAACGTGCAAATCTCGTCTGCCGGTCCGTCCGTGTTCGCTAGCGCAACTCGGCCCGGTGGCGCTCGGTCGGCCGCATGGTCGAACTCATGGCGTCGAAACGACCGCGCTGCTCTTCGGTCAAGATGCCATAGAATTTATTCAGCGTGCCGCGCAGCACCGTCACCGCATACACCATGGCGGTGAGCCGCTCATCTACCGCCTCGAGCCGGGCCGTCGGCGTGAGCGGCGTCGGTGCGGCAGCGCATGACGCCCGCAGCTGATGGGCGTAGTGAAGCGAAGTGCCCATCAAAAGCTCCAGCATCGGGCGCTGGTCTTCGCTAAGCTGGATCGCCTGCGCGATCGACGCCACCGGCCATTCCGGCATGCGCGCACCCTCGCAGGCGCGCAGCGAAGGATCCGGCCTCGCTTCGCGCGCCGAAGTTCGCAAGCCGGCACCCTCTTGCGCCAGCGTGTCCAGCCGCGCCTTCTGGTCTTCGTTCAGCGACGCATAGAAATTCCCGAGCGGCGCGCGGACCAGGATCACCGCCTGGCGCAACGCGCGTAGACGCCGCCACATTGTCTCGAGTCGGGCACCCGGACCGCCCGATAGCTCGGTCGAGCATGCCACCTGGACGCGCTCGGCAGCGCCGCGCAGGGCGCTTCCCAGTTCATCGAGCGCGGGGCGTTGCGCCTCGCCGGGGTGCACCGTGTGCTCGATCTGCTCGACCAGCGCGCCGGCGTTTTCCGCGTCCGCACAGGCCGATGCCGCGACAAAATCGCCGGCCTTGTCGGAATCGACCGACCGGCCAGGACGTGCCGGTTGCTTGCCGGGCGCACCGGCAGCGGCAGCACTCGGCACGAACATGGCGTCGACCACGTCCGCGTAGCCGCGCCCCCAGAACGCGCCGTCATAGCGGGCCGGGGTCAAAACGTAGGCGAAGGCATCGTTATAGGCAGCCGGCCAGAACGCCGTGCGGGGGCGATCGGCCGGCTTGGTCTCAACCGCAATGGCGGGAGCGGCGCGGGCAATCGCTCGTTGGGTCGGCGCGCGACGAGCCTGTTCGCTGGCGGGGCGACGGGTATGGTGGCGGGAGTGCCTTGCTTTTCCGCCGCCGAACAGCCCGCCCAGAATGGCTCCCGGCGCGCTCGCTACCGCACCGACCACGGAGCCGAGGCCTCCCGCCTCCGCGCCGGCCGGCACCGCGGCAAGAACCGCCGCGCATAGGATCGAAATCCTGGTCCGCCGCATGATCGCGTCCCCGGGTCCATTGGGACGAAAGCCAACGCCCAAGCTTTGTAGAAGGTTCCGTTCGGATACCAGAGAAAGATCTCAGATGACAGAGGACCGATCATGCCGGACGAGCGGCGATTCGCCCATAAACCTTTTGCTGTTGTCCCCGCTCTCCTCTGCTTTCGGACGCCGGAGGACAGACCAGGGAGGACGGATCACCGATGGCATAGCGGCTCGCAAATTAGCCGCGACGCCCTCCCCACTCTGCTCCGCCCGCTACCTGCTCTCCGTGTTCCGCCCGCCGATCTCCGAAATCACGTTCGCCAGCGGCCGGCCTTGCGCGAATGCTTCGAGATTTTGCGCAATCGCCCGGAAGCGGCGCTCCCAGGTCTCCTCGGTATGGCCCGAGGCGTGTCGGGTCATGACCACATTCGGCAGCTCGTGAAACGGAAGTTGCGAGGCGCGCACCCGTTCGCCCGAAGCCGGCGGATATTTGTACCAAACATCGATCGTCGCGCCGCGGATGCCGCGTTCGGTCAAGGCTGCGTGGAACGCCGCCTCGTCGATGATCGGACCGCGCGCCACGTTGATGACGACCGCGCTTGGCTTCATGGCGGCCAACCATGCGGCGTCGACCAGGCCGCGGGTTTCCGCCGTCAATGGGCAGCAGACCACGAGAAAATCCGCAGCTTCCAGGAAAGCCCGCCACTCTCCGCCGCGATACGCGCGATCGAGGAGGGTTCGATCGGGTGGCGCGCTCCGCCACGTGGAGAGCGCCGTAACGCTCATGCCCAGCGCCTTGGCGCGAATTGCGATCTCGCGACCGATGCGCCCGAAGCCGAGCAAGGCGAGCGTCTTGCCGAATGCCTCGCCATGGTTGGGCCCCTCGACCCACTCCGCGAGCGTCCAGGTGCCGTCGCGGAACGAGGCGGCGAGCGAGCGATAGCCGCATCGCCCAGCATTTGACGCCGGACCGGCACCACCTGCCAGTCCGGCGTCAAATGCTGGGCGATGCGGCCGGCTTCCGAAGCCGGAAAGCTGCCGTAGAGCACGAGCCTCATCAGCCGGACTTGGTACCCTGTTCAGCGGACCATCACGCCATCGTGGCTGGTGTAGGCGGTGGGCGTCGAGGCCTTGACCACGGCGG
>DASWCW010000128.1:0-29418 GCA_036395835.1 Xanthobacteraceae bacterium | reverse complement strand
GTCGAGCCCTGGAAGGCTTCGAACAGGTGCGCGCGGGTCCTCTCGCCCAGGCCCGGGCCGGTGTCGGAGACCTCGATCGCAACCACCGCGCCCTCGCGCCGGCCGGTGATGCGAACCTGATCGCGGCCGGGCTCGTTCGGCGCGCGGGTCTCGAGCGCCTGCACGGCGTTGCGCGCCAGATTGAGCAGCACGCGGAACAGCTGATCGGGGTCGGCATCGACCATGAGCCCGCGCTCGACCGCGCCGACCCAGCGGATCTTCGCGTCCGGGCCGAGCTCGAGCGTCTCGCGCACCTCCTCGACCAGCGGCTCGAGCGCCACCATTCGGCGATCCGGCGGCGGCTCGTGGGCCTGGCCGTAGGACAACGTCGACTGGCAGAACGCGATCGCTCGCTCGAGCGCGCGCATCAGCTTCGGAGCAAAACGCTGCACGCGCGGATCATTGAGGCTCGAGAGCCGATCCGAGAACAGCTGCGCGGAGGTCAGGAGGTTGCGCAGATCGTGATTGATCTTCGAGACCGCGAGCCCGAGCGCGGCGAGCCGGCTCTTGTGCTGCAGCATCGAGGCGAGGTCGCCCTGCATGGCCGCGAGCTCGCGTTCGGCGATGCCGATCTCGTCGCGCCGGCCCGAGGCCGCGATGATGCGCGCGGGATTCTCAGGATCGCCGTGGAACGCCATCATGTTGGCGGTGATGCGCCGCATCGGCCGCACGAACAGGTAATGCAGGGCGAAATAGACCAGCGACGCGGTGATGCCGGAGATGATCAGCGAGAGCACCAGGATGTTGCGCGAGAACCGCCACATCGCCCGCTGCAGCGGTGCCTCCTCCATGACGAGCTCGATGAACTCGCCGCCCATCGGCGCGGGGCCGACGACGCGCATCAGGTCGTGCCTGCCGGAGAGCAGCGTCGCCACCGCATCGAGGATGGCACGGAACGCGGATACCTCGCGCATGTCGTAGTCGTGGGCGACCGGCGGCAGGTTTTCCGAGCTCGCCAGCATGCGCCGGGTGTTCCCCATCTTCATGGCGATGGCCTTGGCGCCGACGTCCTCGAGGATCTTTCGTGCCAAACCCTCCGGGACCGTGCCCCGCGGCGGTACCGCGTCGAGCACGAGCGCCGCAGTGTGCGCCGAGGCGAGCCGGTCCTTGAGCCAATTGACCCGGAAATTGGCCATCGACGGCACATAGATCAGCACCTCGGCGATCATCACGAACAGAATCGTGAGGACGAGGAGCTTGCCCGACAACCCGAGACGGGAGGGGCGCGGACCGATTGCACCCGTTGCCGCCACTTGCATCATTGCTGATCCCAGCCACGAACCGGCACAACCGGCCGAATATTCCCTCTTATCGTAGAGATATCATAGCGGTCGGCCGAAAATTTGGGCGAAAAGACGCGTCTCGTCAGCCAAAACGGCGCAGCAGCGCGATGATGCGCCGCACCCAGGGGCTGGTCAGACCCGGAGCGAAATAGCCCATCGCGGCGCGCTTGCCGATCTCGCCGAGCGTGGGATACGGCAATACCAGCTCGGCAAACGCCCGGATGTTGAGCCCCTGATGGACGGCAAGGGCCCAAGTCGCGATCAGTTCGCCCGCCTGCGCACCGACGATGGTCGCGCCCAGAATCCGCCCGCTCCGGCTCGTCACCACCTTGATGTGACCGCGGGTCTCGCGTTCGGCCTGCGCGCGGTCGTTCTCGTGATAGGGCCAGCGCAGCACCCGGATCGCGCCGCGCTTGCGCGCTTCCGCCTCGGTCAAGCCGACCTGCGCCAGCTCGGGGTCGGTGTACGTCACCCACGGCATGGCGTCGCTTCTCGCCCGGACCGGCAAGCGGAACAGCGCGTTCCGGATCACGAGCCCGGCATGATAATTCGAGACATGGGTGAATTGCAGGCCGCCGATGACGTCACCGATGGCATAGACCCGGTGGTTGCTGGTCTTGAGCCGCTTGCCGACCGAAATGCCGTGAGGTTCATGGCGAATGCCGGCCGCTTGAAGATCGAGCCCCCCGATGTTGGCGTGCCGTCCCGCTGCGATCAGCAGATGGCTGCCTTCGATCGTCTCGGGGCCGCCGGGACCTTCGACCGCCAGTTTGATGTCCGACCCCGTTCCGACCTGGAGCACCTTGGTGTGCGGGCGGATCTCGACGCCGTCGCGGGCGAGCGCATCGAGAACGACGGCGGCGCATTCCGGATCGTCCTTGGCGAGCGGGCTCGCCGCTTCGATCACGATCGCTTCGGCCCCCAGCCGGCGAAACCCCTGCGCCAGCTCCAGCCCGATCGGGCCCCCGCCGATCACCACGAGACGGCGCGGACATTCGGCGAGATCGAAGATGGTCTCGTTGGTGAAATATGGCACCCGATCGAGTCCGGGAATCGGCGGCACCGCGGGAGAAGACCCGGTTGCCAGCACGAAACGCCGCGCCTTGATCTCGAACTCCCCGACCGCGACCGTCCGTCTGTCCTTGAAGCGGGCGGCGCCGACAATGACGCGCACCCCGAGCCCGTTGAAGCGCTCGACCGAATCATTGGGCGCGATCGCGGCGATGACGCGATGTACGTGCTCATGCACCTTGCCGAAATCGACCTGCGGCCGCTGCGCCGCAATGCCGAACGGCGCTCCCCGCCGGAATGCGTCCGCATGTTTGGCGGCGGCGAGCAGCGCTTTCGAAGGAACGCAGCCGTAATTGAGGCAGTCGCCGCCCATCTTGCCTTTTTCGATCAGCACCACCGGCACGCCGAATGCCGCAGCGGCCGCCGCGACCGAGAGGCCGCCGGAGCCGGCGCCGATCACGCAAAGATCTGGGGTCAGGATTTCGGTCATCGCGCACTCACTGGGCGGCGGGGGGCGGCGGGGAGCCAATGTATTCGCATTCGCCGGAAGCCGCGACCATAGCCGGACGGGCCCCGAGAAGACGCGTTTGTTGGATTCCGTGCGCCGCGGAAAGGAACAGGCTCTCGGCTTCGCGTCAGGAATCGGCGGGGTCGCGCGCCCGCCAGCGTCGCAGGAGAATTGGGAGCAACGCAATCAATCCCAGCGCCACCAGCGCGGCCAAAAGCTGCGGCGTGAGCGCGGCCGCCATATCGAAATGCAGGCGGCAGTCGGCCGCTCCGGCGGCGAGGCAGTCCCGAAACGCCGCACCCTCGGCGCGGATCACGCTGTCGAGCCCTTCACCGACCAGCGCATAGGCGAAGGTTCCGGGAACGATCCCGAGCGCGGTCGCGCCGACGAACGTGGCAAGGCGCACGCCGACGAGCGCGGGAGCCAGGTTGACCAGCCAGAACGGAAAAATCGGGACCAAGCGAAGGAACAGCAGATAGCTGAAGGCGTCGGAGCGCAATCCATTGGCGATGTTCTGCGCGCGGGGTCCGGCGCAGCGCACCAGGGATTCGCCGCACGCGGTGCGCGCGATGCAAAAGATGATGGTAGCGCCCGCGGTAGCCCCCACTATGGCAGCAAGGCCGCCCGCCAGCCATCCGAACAGGATGCCGCCGCAAATGGTGAGTACGGCCGCGCCCGGGATCGACAAGGCCGCGACCGCAACGTAGAGCGCCATGAACGCGGCGACGGCGGCCGCATAATGGTCGGCCACGAACGCATCGATACCGGCACGGTGCCGAACCAGCGTCTCGAACGACAATTGCCGATGCCAACCCATCGCCAGGATCACGGCCATCGCCACCACGACTGCGGCAAACGGCAGGAAACGACGCAGCCGAAGCGGCCCGGCAACAGCCGGGCCGGGGCCGGGGACCGCAGCATGTCGTTCCTTGTTCGGCATCGTCAGCGGCAAAGCGAGCGGTGCGGAGCGTGATCGTCGGAAAGGCGCATGAACGATGACATATACATCAAGGCGTCGCTTGCCGATCACCTTTCACCGGCATTTGACAAGCTGGAGACAGCCGGTGTCGCGCCCATGATGGCGAGACGCACTTTCTCTGTTGCACCGCAACCGCGCATTGACTTGGCCGATCGCGGTCCCGTATAAGCCGCGGGACTTTGCGCGACCGGGCGGTCGATTTCGAGCGCCGGGAGCGCGGTTTGGCGCCGAACCCCGTGCGGGCATGCCGCGCAAGCCGGAGACCCATTCGTGAAACGGACCTATCAACCCAGCAAGCTGGTGCGCAAGCGTCGGCATGGCTTCCGCGCCCGCATGGCAACCAAGGGCGGCCGCAGGGTGATTGCGGCGCGGCGCGCGCGCGGCCGCAAACGGCTGAGTGCCTGATCGCGCTTCCGGCGCGGCCTCGATGGAGCGGCTGAAGCAGCGGGCGGACTTTCTCGCCGCCGCGCGGGGAATCAAGGCCTCGGCATCGGCGTTCGTGCTCCAGGCGCGCCCTCGTCAGGACGCCGGGCCGGCGCGGTTCGGCTTCACCGTCGCCAAGAAGGTCGGCAATGCGGTCGAGCGCAATCGGGTGCGGCGCCGGCTCCGGGAAATGGTGAGGGCATCGGCAGTGGCGGCGCGGCGCGGGTATGATTACGTGGTGATCGGCCGCAGGGCGGCGCTCGCCCTGCCGTTTCCGCAATTGCTCGCCGCGTTCGAGCGCGCGCTGCGGCACGTGCACGAGAAAAGCGCGCGGCAGCCGCAGCGCGCCCAGACGCAGGCGAACCGGCGGCCCGCCACCGAGGACGAGAGCACGCGATGAACGAGAGCAAGAACACCATACTGGCGATCGTGCTCTCCGGGCTCGTGTTGCTGATCTGGCAGTATTACTTCGGACTGCCCTACCTCGAGAAGCAGAAACAGGCGCAGCCGCAGCAGCAGTCGCAGACCGTCGCCGGCAGCCCGCAGCGCGCCCAGGAACCGGGCAGCGCCGCGCAGCTCCCCACCGCGCCGGTTACGGGAGCGCCGGAGCATCCGCTCTCGCGCGGGGAAGCGCTCGGCAAATCCCGGCGCATCGAAGTCGACACGCCGCAAATCCGCGGCTCGATCGCGCTCACCGGAGGCCGCATCGACGACGTCTCGCTCAAGCGATTTCACGAGACCATCGATCCCAATTCGCCGAACATCGAGTTGCTGTCGCCGTCCGGCAGCCCGCATCCGTTCTATGCGGAGTTCGGCTGGCTTGCCCCGGCCGGCGGCGCGAAGCTGCCGGGTGCCGACAGCGTTTGGCGCCAGCAAGGTTCCGGCAGCCTCGGCGTCGACCGCCCGGTGACGCTCACGTGGGACAACGGTGAAGGTCTGGAGTTTCGCCGCACCGTCTCGGTCGACGACAAGTATTTGTTCAGCGTGCACGACGAAGTCATCAACAAGGGCCAGGCGCCGGTGACGCTGTCGCCTTATGCGCTCATCTCGCGCCACGGCACGCCGCCCACGCTCGGCTATTACATCCTGCACGAGGGCCTGATCGGCGTGCTCGGGGACCAGGGCCTCCAGGAGGTGACGTACAAGACCATCGAAGACAAGAAGCGGCTGGCCTTCAACGTCACCAACGGATGGCTCGGCATCACCGACAAATATTGGGCGGCGACGCTGTTGCCCGACGTTTCGGCTCCGCTCCACGCCGGGTTCTCCGCGGGCTCGGTCGGCTCGGTCCAGACCTACCAGACCGACTATCTGCTGGATCCGCAGACCATCGCGCCGGGCACTACCGGCACCGCCGAAACTCGACTGTTCGCCGGCGCCAAGGAAGTCTCCGTGGTCGACAGCTACGAGAAGGCGCTGCGCCTCAATCGCTTCGAGCTGCTGATCGATTGGGGCTGGTTCTATTTCATCACCAAGCCGATGTTCAAGCTGATCGATTATTTCTTCCGGCTGGTCGGCAATTTCGGTGTCGCCATCCTCATCGTCACGGTGCTGGTCAAGCTGCTGTTCTTCCCGCTCGCGAACAAAGCCTATGCCTCGATGGCGAAGATGAAGGGGCTGCAGCCGCAGATGCAGGCGGTCCGCGAGCGCTATCCGGACGACAAGGTCAAACAGCAGCAGGAGATGATGGAGCTCTACAAGAAGGAGAAAATCAATCCGCTCGCTGGCTGCCTGCCGATCGTGATTCAGATCCCGGTGTTCTTCTCGCTCTACAAGGTGCTGTTCGTCACCATCGAGATGCGACACGCGCCGTTCTTCGGCTGGATCAAGGACTTGTCCGCGCCCGATCCAACCACGGTATTCAACCTGTTCGGGCTGATCCCCTGGGATCCCTCGCACCTGCCGCTGCTCGGGCCGTTCCTGATGCTCGGCGCCTGGCCGCTGGTGATGGGGGTCACCATGTGGCTGCAGATGAAGCTCAATCCGGCCCCGCCCGATCCGACCCAGAAGATGATGATGGACTGGATGCCGGTGATCTTCACCTTCATGCTGGCGAATTTCTCCGCCGGCCTGGTGATTTACTGGGCCTGGAACAACCTGCTGTCGGTCATCCAGCAATCGATCATCATGCATAAGAACGGCGCCAAGATCGAGCTGTTCGACAATCTGAAATCCTTGTTCGCCAGGCGCAAGCCGCAGAGCTGACCGGGGCCGAACCGCGGGCGCTCTTTGCCTCCCCTTCAGGGGGGTAAAGCCTGAAAGGCGAGCATGCGCGAAGCATCCCAACACGATTCGCCGGTCGCCTCCGCGTTTACTCCCGACGAGATCGAGGCCGGGCGAAAGCTGTTCGCCGGGGAATGGCGGTTCCTCGCGGCCGCCGGCTCGCTCGGCGTCCTGCCCGCCGCGGAGGGTACCGAAGTCGCCTTTGCGGGACGTTCGAACGTCGGCAAGTCGAGCCTCATCAATGCATTGACGAGCCGGCGCGCGCTGGCGCGGACCTCGCATACGCCCGGTCGCACCCAGGAGCTCATCTTCTTCTCGACGGAGCACTCGCTGCGGCTCGTCGATCTGCCGGGCTACGGCTATGCAGCCGCGCCGAAGCAAAAAATCGCGGAATGGACCGGACTGATCCACGCCTATGTCGCCGGCCGTGCCAATCTCGTGCGGGTCTACGTCCTGATCGACGCCCGCCATGGCCTCAAGGACACCGATGCGCCGCTGCTCGGCATGCTCGACGAGGCGGCCGTGAGCTATCAGCTGGTGCTCACCAAGATCGATCAAGTCGACGATGCCGAGCTTGCGCCGGCGATCGCCGCCCTGCGCAGGGCGATTGAGCGCCGGCCCGCGGCCTTTCCCGACACTGCGGCGACCTCGGCCCGGACCGGAGCCGGCATCCCCGAACTGCGCGCCGCCATTGCTCGGATCAAGGCGGAACGCGAACGCGACGGATCGCGGTGGAGCCGGGGCGGCTGATCGCCCCTTCCGCGCGAGCGCGCGCACCGCTAAAACGACGCCAGCCACAGTGAGCCCGCCCATGAAGGCCACCCCCGTCGACAAGGCCCGCATCCTGTCCGAGGCGCTGCCCTACATGCAGCGCTACGACAACGAGACCGTCGTCGTGAAATACGGCGGGCACGCCATGGGCGAGGAGGAGCTCGCGCGCGCGTTCGCCCGCGACATCGTCCTGCTCGAGCAGGCAGCGATCAATCCCGTGGTCGTGCACGGCGGCGGCCCGCAGATCCAGGCGATGCTCACGAGGCTCGGCATCAGATCCGAGTTCGCGGCCGGCCTGCGCATCACCGATGCGGCGACCGTGGAGATCGTGGAGATGGTGCTGGCCGGATCCATCAACAAGCAGATCGTCGCGCATATCAACGAAGCCGGCGGACGCGCGGTCGGGCTATGCGGCAAGGACGGCAACCTCGTGCTCGCCCGCAAGGCGAGCCGCAGGATCGTCGATCCGGATTCCAATATCGAGAGGATCGTCGACCTCGGCTTCGTCGGCGAGCCGGAAAAGGTCGATGTCCGGGTGCTGCAGCAGATCATCGGACGCGAACTCATTCCGGTGCTGGCCCCGGTCGCGAGCTCGGCGGACGGCGGCACCTTCAACGTGAATGCCGACACCTTCGCGGGCGCCATCGCGGGCGCGCTCAAGGCCAAGCGCCTGCTGCTGCTCACCGACGTCCCGGGCGTGCTCGACCGCTCGCGGAAACTGATCGAAGAGCTGTCGGTCGACGAGGCGCGGCGCCTGATCGCGGACGGCACGATTTCCGGCGGCATGATCCCCAAGGTGGAGACCGCGGTCGAGGCGCTCGAGCAAGGCGTCGACGGCGTGGTGATCTTGGACGGAAAGGTCCCGCATGCCGTGCTGTTGGAGCTGCTCACCGACCTCGGCGCGGGCACGCTGATCCATCGATGAGCCTGCGCCGCTTGCTCCGAAAGGGCGGTGATCAGCAAGATATGCACCCCGTTCGCCATCCCTCCCCCACGTCCAATTCGGATGTTTCCGACTTGGACCAATCATACGATGGCCGAACTCGGGAACACCCGAGTTCGGCTGGGGGAGGGAGCAGCAAGCGGCGACGTGCTTGCACAACCGCATCGGCAGTGCTGGCAGCCACAGCGCTATCGGCACTCCACTCCCCGGCCTCCGCCGATCTGCGGCTGTGCAACCGAACGAGCTATGTCCTCGACCTCGCGCTCGGGCTCGAGGACAAGGGGAGCGCGGCGAGCCGCGGCTGGTTTCGGGTCGAGCCCGGCCAGTGCCGGATCGTGCTCCAGGGCACTCTCGAGGCCGAGCACCTCTATGTGCACGCCCGCGCGCTGGCCCTCTACGGCTCTTCACCGCCGGCGCAGGCGGCGCATGGGGAGCTGTGCGTCGCCGACGGCAATTTCGTGATCGCGGGCGCGCGCTCCTGCGTCGCCCGCAAGGGCCAGCGCCTCGTGGGCTTCACGGCCATTCAGCCGACGCCAGGCGAACAAGGATTGACGGCCAATATTGCCGAGCAGGCCGACTACAGCGACGAGCAGGCGCGACTTGCCGGAATTCAGCGGCTGCTGGTCGCGGCCGGCTATGATGCCAATCCGATCGACGGCGTTCCCGGCAAGAAGACCGAAGCCGCGCTCGCCCGATTCCTCAAGGACCGCGGCCTTTCCGCCGAAGCTTCGACGCAGCCCGGCTTTTTCGATGCCCTCGTCGGGGCGGTCCAGCAATCCGCCGGTACCAGGTTTTCCTGGTGCAACGACACCGGCTATACCGTCATGGCGGCGCTCGGGATCGAGGACGGCAGCGCCGTCGTCACCCGCGGCTGGTACCGCGTCGAACCCGGCAAATGCCTCAAGCCCGAAATCTCCGGCGAGCCGCAGCGGCTTTACAGTTTTGGCGAAGCCGTCGACAAGGATGGACGCGTCGTGATGCGTGCCGGAAAATCGTTGGTGTGGGGCGGCAGCACCATTCTGTGCACCCGGGACGTTCGCTTCGAGCTCAATGATCAAGCCGACTGCCTCGGCAAAGGCCTGGCTTCGACCGGCTTCGCCAGAATCGAGGGCAGCGGCACGATCGTGCGGTTCCAGGAGCCGTAAAGGGCAGCAGCTTGGCCGCGATGCGATCGAGCCGGGCCTACGACCGAGGGCGTGATGTCCGCTTCCGCTGAGCCGCAAGCCCCGCGCGGATTTGCTCGGGTCGAGACCTGGGTGTTCGATCTCGACAACACGCTGTACCCGCATCACCTGAATCTGTGGCAGCAGGTCGATGCACGAATCCGGGATTTCATCGGCAATTTTCTCGAGGTCGGCCCCGAGGAGGCGTTCCGGGTGCAGAAGGATTATTACCGGCGCTATGGCACCACGCTGCGCGGGCTGATGACGGAGCACGGACTGCATCCGGACGATTTCTTGGAGTTCGTGCATGCGATTGACCATTCGCCGCTCGAGCCCAACCCGGCGCTCGGGGCCGCGATCGAGCAGCTCAGGGGCCGCAAGCTGATCCTGACCAACGGCACCCGCAAGCACGCCGACCAGGTGATGCAGCGGCTCGCCATCCACCGGCATTTCGACGGCGTATTCGACATCGTCGCCGCCGAGCTCGAGCCCAAGCCGCAGCCGCAGACCTACGAACGATTCCTCGCCGCGCACGCGGTCGATCCGGCCCGCGCCGCCATGTTCGAGGATCTCGCGCGCAACCTCGCCGTTCCGCACGCGCTCGGGATGACCACCGTGCTGGTGCTGCCGGCGGGCACGCGCGCGGTGATCAGGATTGGGAGCTCGAGGGCCGCGACGCTCCGCACGTCGATCACGTCACCGACGATCTCACCGGATTCCTGCAACGGATCGCCGCGGAGCTCGCGCCGTCGGCCGACCGGCCGCCCGCTTGACTTCATCTGCCGCTGCCCCGACAAACCCGCCCAACGCGCAGCAATCAGGACCGACGGATGCCGCACGGCGAGCTTGCAAAGACCATCGATGCGGCGTTTGAGGCCCGCGACGGTATCGGACCGAATACCAAAGGCGCGGTGCGCGAGGCGGTGGAGCACGCGCTCGATCTGCTCGATCGCGGCGAGGCGCGCGTCGCGGAGAAGCGCGGAGACGGCAGCTGGCGCGTTCACCAGTGGCTCAAGAAGGCGGTGCTGCTCTCGTTCCGGCTCAATGACATGACGCGGATCGACGGCGGCCCCGGCGGCTCGGGCTGGTGGGACAAGGTGCCGTCGAAATTTCTGGGCTGGACCGAGCAGCGGTTCCGGGAGGCGGGGTTTCGGGCAGTGCCGAGCTGCGTCGTGCGGCGCTCCGCCTTCATCGCGCCGGGCGTGGTGCTGATGCCGTGCTTCGTCAACGTCGGCGCCCGCGTCGATGCCGGAACCATGATCGACACCTGGGCGACGGTCGGCTCCTGCGCGCAGGTCGGGAAGAATTGTCATATCTCGGGGGGGGCCGGCATCGGCGGCGTGCTCGAGCCGCTGCAGGCGGAGCCGGTCATCATCGAGGACAATTGCTTCGTCGGGGCCCGCGCCGAAGTCGCGGAAGGCGTGATCGTGCGCGAGGGAGCGGTGCTCGCCATGGGAGTGTTCCTCGGCGCCTCGACGAAGATCGTCGACCGCGACACCGGAAAGATCTTTCAGGGCGAGGTGCCGCCGTACTCGGTGGTGGTGCCGGGCACGATCGAGGGCAAGCCGATCAAGGGCAGCAACATGCCGGGCCTGGGACTGTATTGCGCCGTCATCGTCAAGCGGGTCGACGCGCAGACGCGCGCCAAGACCTCGATCAACGAGCTGCTGCGGGATTGACCGAGGCCAGACGATGAATTGGACCGAATTGTTGTTCAGCTTCAGCGGGCGGATCAACCGCGCCAGGTATTGGCTGTTTTTCGTGATCTATCTCGTCTCCGTTCTGATCCTGGCTGGAATTGCAGCCTTGTTGGTGCCCAACCCGGCGCCCGCCGCGGCCATCGCGTACGCGATCGTCGCGCTGGTATGGTTCATCGTGCTGTTCATCGGTTCGATTGCGATCGGCATGAAGCGGCTGCACGATCGCGACAAGAGCGGCTGGTGGCTGCTGCTGTTCTATGTGCTGCCGGCGCTCTTCAGCGGCGCGGGCCAAGCCGCCGCCGATATCGGGAATGTCGGGGCTCAGATCGTGTGCGGCCTGATTGCGCTCGTAATCGGCATCTGGGCGTTGGTCGAGCTCGGCTTCTTGCGCGGAACACGCGGCTTGAACCGATACGGCCCCGATCCGTTGGAATGATCGCGAGCGGAGGCGCGCAGATGAGCACCGATCCGGTCGCGATCGCCCGGGACTTGATCCGCTGCCGCTCAGTGACGCCCGCCGACGGCGGGACGCCCGACGTGCTGGCTCCTCTGCTGCGATCCTCCGGCTTCGCCGTGGAGACGCTGACGTTCTCGGAACCCGGAGCCGCCGACGTCCTCAATCTTTACGCGCGCATCGGCCAAGGGGAAAAACATCTGGCGTTCGCGGGGCACACCGACGTGGTGGCGCCGGGCGAGGAATCCGCCTGGTCGCATCCGCCGTTCGCGGCCGAGATCGCGGACGGCGAGCTGTTCGGCCGCGGCGCGGTCGACATGAAGGGCGCCATCGCCTGCTTCGTGGCTGCCGCATTGGATTACGTCGGCGCGCGCACGGGCCAGCCGCGCGGCTCGATTTCGCTGCTGATCACCGGAGATGAGGAAAGCGTGGCGATCAACGGCACCGTGAAGCTGCTGCGCTGGGCGGCCGAGCGCGGAATCCGGTTCGATCATGCCCTCGTCGGCGAGCCGACGAGCGCCGCCCGAGTAGGCGACACCATCAAGATCGGCCGGCGCGGCTCGCTCAACGGCGTGCTGATCGTGTCCGGCAAGCAGGGCCACGTCGCTTCCCCGCAGCTCGCCGAAAATCCGATCCGCGGGCTCCTCACGCTGATGAGCGCACTGATGGCGCAGCCGCTCGATCAGGGCAACGAGCATTTCGATGCGTCGAACCTCGAGTTCACCTCGGTCGACGTCGGCAATCGCACCGTGAACCTGATCCCGGCCGAGGCGCGCGCGCGGTTCAACATCCGTTTCAACGATCGCCACACGCCGGCAAAGCTCGAGCGGCTCATCGAGGCGCGATGTCGCGAAGCAGCGGCCGGGAAGCTACGCTGGCGGCTGGAGTTCGAGCCTTCGAATTCCGACGTGTTCCTGACCAAGCCGGGGCCGTTCGTCGATCTGGTCGCGGGCGCGGTCGCCGAGATCACCGGGCATGAACCGGCACGTTCCACCGCGGGCGGTACGTCCGACGCCCGGTTCATCAAGGACTATTGTCCGGTGGTGGAGCTCGGGCTCGTCGGCCGGACCGCGCATCAGATCGACGAGCGGGTCGCGATCGCGGACCTCGAGGCACTCACCGCGATCTACCGGCGCGTGCTCGAAAAATATTTCGGGTGATTGTCCCTCCCCGAAGGGGAGGGTCGCCGCTCGCGCAGCGAGCGGCGGGGTGGGGATTTAAGCGCCCCAACCGTCTCGCGTCTTGCGACGCTCCATAACCGACGCTTCGCGTCGGCGTTGTTCAAACGGCGGCCGGAAGGCCGCCTTTGCCTCCCCTCGCGGGGAGGTAAAACGCGCTGCCGGCACTCCCATCAATACTCCACGCTGACCAAATACAGGCCCTCGGGCGGGGCGACGGGGCCGCAGGCGCCGCGCGAGCGCGCGGCGAGCGCGGCGGCAAGATGTTTCGCGCTCCATTTGCCCTCGCCCACCAGCACCAGCGAGCCCACCATCGAGCGCACCTGATGGTGCAGGAACGAGCGCGCCGAGGCGGAAATGCGGATCTCCTCGCCCGAGCGTTCCACCGCGAAAAGATCCAGCGTCTTGACCGGCGACTTGGCCTGGCATTCGGCGGCCCGGAAGGTGGTGAAGTCGTGGCGCCCCACCAGCGCCTGCGCGGCCTCGTGCATCGCCGCCGCATCGAGCCGCCGCGGCACGCGCCAGGCGCGGTTGCGCTCGAGCGCGAGATCCGCCCGGCGATTGATGATGCGATAGAGATAATGCCGCCGCTTCGCCGAAAATCGCGCATCGAAACCGGCATCGACCTTTTCGGCCGAGAGCACCGCGATCAGCTGCGGGCGCAGCCGCGCGTTGAGCGCGTCGCGCACCCGGTCGGCGCGCCAGTCGCGCGTAAGATCGAAATGCGCGACCTGGCCGAGCGCGTGAACGCCGGCGTCGGTGCGGCCGGCGCCGAAGACGGCGACGCGCTCGCCCGAGAACGCCGCGATCGCCTCGGCGATCAGCCCTTGCACCGACGGTCCGCCCGCCTGCAGCTGCCAGCCGACGAAAGGCGTGCCGTCATATTCGATCACCAGCTTGAGGCGGGGCATTTCCGCCTCACCCGAACTTCGTGCCCGGCGCGATTTTCATTCCGCGCAAAAACTCCTCCGCGCGCATCGGCTGCCGGCCCGCGCGCTGCAGCTCGACGATCCGCACCGCAGCGTCCGCGCAGGCCACGTCGAAACGCCCGCTCAACAGAGTCCCGGGCGGGCCCCGGCCCTCGCCTCGCGTCGTGCGCAGCACCTTGATCCGCAGCGGCTCGCCGGCTGGCTTCAGCCAGAACCAGGCGCCCGGAACCGGCGATAGGCCGCGGCAATGATCGTGCACGGCCTTCCACGGCCGCGCCCACTCGATGCGGGTCTCGCGGTTCTCGATCTTGGGCGCCACGCTAACGCCGATTGCGGGCTGCGGCGTCAGCTGCAGCGTACCGCGCTCGAGCCCGCCCAGCGCGCGCACCATCAGGTCGGCGCCGAGCCGCGCCAGCACGTCATGCAGCTCGCCCGCGGTCATATCGGGCCCGATCGGCACCCGTTCGGCCATGGCGATGGGACCGGTGTCGAGGCCCTCATCCATCCGCATCAATGTGACGCCCGTCTCGGCGTTTCCGGCCATGATGGCGCGGTTGATCGGCGCGGCGCCCCGCCAGCGCGGCAGCAGCGAAGCATGCAGATTGAAACAGCCGAGCGGCACCGCTTCCAGGATCGATTTCGGAAGGATCAGGCCATAGGCGACCACGACCGCCGCCTCGGCGCTATGGGCGCGAAACCCTTCCGCCGCTCCCGGCGTCCGCAATGTCTGCGGGGTCGATATCGGCAGGCCGAAACGCCGCGCCTCGCGCTCGACCGCGCTCGGTCTTGGCTCCAGACCGCGGCCGGCGGGCTTGGGCGCCGCCGTGTAGACCGCCGCAACCTCGTGGCCGCGCCCGACGATCTCGAGGAGCGTGGGGACCGCGAATTCGGACGTGCCCATGAAGATCAGGCGCATCGTTGAGAAAGCTCCAGGCCGCAACCATCCCTCTGACCGAGAGGGATGAACGCCCGATCGGTATCGACCAGGATCATTCGAAATCTGGCGGGGGCCGTACTGGCTCGGGAACTTCAAATACGAGATCGTCGCCGCGGTCCTCGGCGGCGACCAGACTGCACAATGCGGTGCCTAGCTTGAGCTCCCCTTCCCGCTCGCTAAGCCCTTTTCGGATCAGCGACTTCGCTTCGTCCGACAAGCTTCGGAGGTGCACGCTCGCGCGGGCCTCGATCTGCCTCATCACCTCGTCACCAATGTCTTGGATAAGCAGATCCGGCATAGTCACCTCCGGCGCCTGGATATCAGATCGCGGCCCGAATGCCCAAGGCTATCGGGAACGATTAGCGCAGGCCGCCGACTCACTCCTCCACTTCCCGCTTGGCCGCCTTGGCGAATTTGCGGATGATGCGGGAGCGCTTGAGCTTGGAGAGGTGGTCGATGAACAGCAAGCCGTTGAGATGGTCGATCTCGTGCTGCAGGCAGGTGGCCAACAGGCCGTTGGCCTCGACCTCCTGCTCATTGCCGTCGAGATCGGTATAACGAACCTTGACCTGCGCCGGGCGCTCGATCTCCTCGTAATATTCCGGAATCGACAGGCAGCCTTCCTCGTAGGTGGCACGCTCCTCCGAAGCCCACACGAGCTCCGGGTTGACGTAGACCTTCGGGGTCTTCGGTTCGTCCTTCTTGGCGAGATCCATGGTGACGACGCGTTTGGGAACGCCGACCTGAATGGCTGCAAGCCCGATGCCGGGCGCGCCATACATGGTCTCGAACATGTCATCCACAAGCTTACGAATCCCCGCGTCGACCTTGTCGACCGGCTTGGAGACCAGCCGCAGCCGGCGATCCGGCAAGATGAGGATGGAGCGCGGCGCCATGCGCGGCGATGTAAGAGCAAGGCGCTGCGGGGTCAATGCATGCGCCCGAGCCGCGAATCGCGCTAGAAGAGCCGGATGAACCCGATTCTGCTGGCCGCCAGCGATCCCAGCAGCGGCGTCCTGGTGGCGCTCGTTACGGCGGCGCTATTGCTGACGGCCCTGATTGGAACAGCGCTCATCATCGCGCGCGCTTCGCATGCACGCAGCGTCGAGGCAGCGCGGCAGACCGCCCACGCCGAGGAAATCGAAGCACGCATGGCCGAGCTTGCCCGCATCCAGGCCGATACGGCGGGCCGCATCCACACGATGGGCGAAAACCTGGGCGGCCGCCAAGCAGAGCTCTCGCGCATGGTCGCGGAAAGGCTCGACGCGGTCACCCACCGGATCGGCCAGTCGATGGAGACGACGACCCGGCACACCGTCGAGAGCTTGCGGCACCTGCACGAGCGGCTCGCGGTCATCGACAACGCCCAGAAGAACCTGACCGATCTGAGCAGCCAGGTGACCTCGCTGCGCGAAGTGCTGGCCAACAAGCAGGCGCGCGGCGCCTTCGGCCAGGGCCGCATGGAGGCGATTGTCCGCGACGGCCTGCCGAAAGGATCGTTCGAGTTCCAGTTCACGCTCTCGAACCGGACCCGGCCCGACTGCGCCGTGTTCCTTCCGGGCGACGAGCGCCCGATCGTGATCGACGCGAAATTCCCGCTCGAAGCGGTCACCGCGCTGCGTCAGGCCGCGACCGAAGACGAACGCAAGCAGGCGGCGCAGCGCTTGCGCCAGGACGTGCTGCGGCACGTCGGCGACATCGCCGAGCGCTATCTCATTCCCGGCGAGACCCAGGAGATCGCGCTGATGTTCGTGCCGTCGGAATCGGTCTATGCCGAGCTCTACGACGGCTTCGACGATGTGATCCAAAAGGCCTACCGGGCGCAGGTCGTGCTGGTTTCGCCCTCGCTGCTCATGCTCGCCATCCAGGTGATGCAGCAGATCTGCAAGGATGCCCGCATGCGCGATGCCGTACAGGAGATCCGCACCGAGGTCGGCCACCTGATCGGCGACGTCGATCGGCTGCGCGAGCGCGTGCTGAAGCTGCAGCAGCACTTCGGGCAGGCGACCGACGACGTCGCGCAGATCCTCATCTCCGCCGACAAGATCACCAAGCGCGGCGGCCGCATCGAGGCGCTGGAGTTCCAGGACCAAGAACCGATCCCCCAGGCTCGCGTCATCCCTGCGCCGATCGGCCGCAAGCTCGAAGCCGGCGAATAGCCCTGATTTCCGCCGATCCGTCGGGTTATTGAGCCGCACGAACGACGGACCGCAGCATGACCCCTGGACGCGAGCCGACCTTGGCCACCCCCCTCGCAGGGGACGTGGGACGTCCCGCATGGCTCGACGCGCTTGCGGTCTATCTCAAGCCGCGGGTGCTGATCATCCTGTTCCTCGGCTTCTCGGCCGGGCTGCCGCTCGCGCTCTCCGGCTCGACGCTGCTGATCTGGATGCGCGAATCCGGCGTAAACCTCGAGACCATCGGTCTGTTTGCCCTGGTCGGCACTCCCTACGCGGTGAAATTCACGTGGGCGCCGCTGGTCGACGCGCTCGACCTGCCGCTGCTTTCGCGCCTGCTTGGTCGCCGCCGCGCCTGGCTCGTGCTCTCGCAGGTCCTGTTGATCGGAGCGATCGTGTTTCTCGGCTTCTGCGATCCGGCCGCCTCCCCGGCCGTGGTGGCGATCGGCGCGCTCTGCGTCGCCACCGCATCGGCCACCCAGGATATCGTCATCGACGCCTTCCGGATCGAAAGTCTCGACGACCGCGAGCAGGCCGCCGGCATGGCGTCCTATGTGGCGGCCTATCGCATCGGCATGCTGGCCTCCACCGCCGGCGCCCTGTTCCTGGTGAGCGCCTTCGAGGCAATGGGAACGGGCCGGCACGCGGCGTGGACCTGGGGCTATGTGGTCATGGCGACGCTGGTGGTGATCGGGATCGCCACGACGCTGTTCGCCACGGAACCGGAAAAATCCGCCGTGGCGGAAGCTGCGCACGCGACCGAGAATCCGCTCACGCGTGTCGCCAAAGCCGCGATCGGCGCCTTCTCCGAGTTTCTCACCCGCGACATGGCACTCGTCGCGCTGGCGTTCGTGGTGCTCTACAAATTCACCGACGCCTTCGCGGGCGCCATGACGGCGCCGTTCGTCATCGATATCGGATTTTCCCGCAACGAATATGCGGCGATCGTCAAGGGCGTCGGGCTTGCGGCGACGCTGATCGGCGGCTTTGCCGGCGGTTTCGTCGCCCGCGCGTTTCCGCTGGCGACCAGCTTGTGGATCGGCGGTGTTCTGCAGGCGGTAGCCAATCTTTCCTTCACTTGGCTGGCGACGCTCGGCACCGACGCCGCGGCGCTCGCCTTCGCCATCACGGCCGAGAATTTCACCAGCGCCATCGGCACCGTGATCTTCGTCGCCTATCTGTCGGCGCTGTGCCGCAACCCGCTGCACACCGCCACGCAATACGCGCTGCTGACCGCGCTCGCGGCGGTCGGCCGCACGTATCTCGCTTCCAGCGCCGGCTATGTCGCGGCGGCGACCGGCTGGCCGGCCTTCTTCGCAATCTGCGTCGCGGTGGCGTTGCCGAGCTTCGTGCTGCTGGCTTGGTTGCAATGGCGCGGCCATTTTCGGCAGATCGCCGCCGAAGCGGCGACCACCAGCCGGCACACCCGCCTGCGCTAGAATGCGGTGCGGCTCCGGATCGCGGCCGCGAGCGTGCCCTCGTCGAGGTAATCGAGCTCGCCGCCGACCGGGACGCCGTGCGCGAGCTTCGTCACCTTGACGTTCGCGTCCTGCAGCAGGTCGGTGATGTAGTGGGCGGTGGTCTGGCCATCGACCGTGGCGTTGAGCGCCAGGATCACCTCGGCAACGCTCGGGGTCCGCGCGCGGGCGATCAGCGCATCGATCGCGAGCTCCTGCGGACCGACCCCGTCGAGCGGGGAAAGCGTTCCGCCGAGCACGTGATAGCGTGCGTTGATGGCTTGCGCGCGCTCGAGCGCCCAAAGATCGGCGACGTCGGCGACCACGACGATGACCGAGGCGTCGCGCCTGGGATCGACGCACAAAGTGCAGGGGTTCTGGGTGTCGATATTGCCGCACAATGCGCAGATCTCGATCTTCTCGAGCGCCGCCTGCAGGGCGGCGGCAAGCGGCGCCATCAGCAATTCCCGCTTCTTGATGAGATGCAGGGCGGCGCGGCGGGCCGAACGCGGCCCCAGGCCCGGAAGGCGCGCGAGCAACTGAATCAATCGGTCGATTTCGGGGCCGGCGGCGCTGGACATACGTCGATCAGAACAGCTTCATGCCGGGCGGCAGCGGCAATCCGCCGGTCAATTGCTGCATCTTTTCCTGCAGCAGAACCTCGGCCTTGCGGCGCGCGTCGGCGTGCGCCGCAACCAGCAGGTCCTCAACGATCTCCTTGTCGCCGGGCTTGAGCAGCGAAGCATCGATCGCGACCGACTTGAGCTCGGTCTTGGCGGTCAGCTTGACGGTCACGGCGCCGCCGCCCGCGGTGCCCTCGACCTCGATCCGGTCGAGCTCGGCCTGCAAGGCCTCCATCTTGGCCTGCAGCTCCGCCGCCTGTTTCATCAGGCTGGTGAAATCGGGCATCGCGTCACCCTGGATCGCCTGTCGGCGGGTCAGAAATCGTCATCGACCGCATCCTCGGCACCGCGGCTGCCGAACGCCGAGCTCTCGTCGAGCCCCGCGCCCGCCTCGGCATCGCCAGCCGGCCCGGCAGGCAGCATCGGCTCGGACTCGCGGCGGCGCACGTCGAGGATCTCGGCGCCCGGAAATCGCGACAGCACCGCCTGGACCAGCGGATCGGCGCGCACGCCGCGCACCAGCTCGGAGCGCTGCGCTTCGAGTTGCGAGCGCAAGCTCGGCGCGCCCGCCTCCGCGGAAACCACCACCAGCCAGCGGCGCCCGGTCCATTCCGCGAGCTTGCGGGAAAGCTCGTGCACCAGCGACTTCGGGGCGCCCGGCTCGAGCGCGATCTCGAGCTTGCCGTCCTCGAACCGTACCAGCCGGACGTCGCGTTCGAGCGCGGTGCGGGTCGGAAGATCGCGCTTCTCGTCCGCGAGCGCGATCAGATCCTCGAAGCGAGCGACCGCAACGGCACGAGCCGCGGGCTCTTCCGCGCGCGGGACCGGCGCCGGGCCGCCGGCGCGCGACGTGGTGCGCATTTCGAGCCGCGGCGAGGGGCCGGGCGACGGAGCGGCAGCCGGCTGTGGTCCATTCTCCTGCGGCGATTTTCCCTCGCGCAGCGAACGGATCACCTCATCGGGCGTCGGCAGGTCCGCCGCATAGGCGATCCTGATCAGCACCATCTCGGCGGCTGCAATCGGCTTCGGCGCGGACTGCACCTCGGGGATGCCGCGAAACAGCATCTGCCAGGCACGGGACAAGACCCGCATCGACAGGCCGGCGGCGAAAGCGCGGCCGCGCAGGCGCTCGACCTCGGAGAGCGAGCGGTCCTCCGCCACGCCCGGCACGATCTTCACGCGCGTCACGAAATGGGTGAACTCGGCGAGATCCGCGAGCACGACGGCGGGATCGGCGCCGGAATCGTACTGGTCGCGCAGCTCGGCAAGCGCGCCGGCGATGTCGCCGCGCATCGTCGCCTCGAACAGATCGACGATACGGGCACGGTCGGCGAGCCCCAGCATCTGCCGCACGTCCTCGGCGCCGACCGCAACCTGCGCGGCTCGATCCGAGCCGGCGTGGGCGATCGCCTGGTCGAGGAGCGAGAGCGCGTCGCGCACCGAGCCTTCGGCGGCGCGAGCGATCAGGGCGAGCGCTTCGGGCTCGGCCGAGACTCCCTCCCTGCCGGCGATGCCCCCGAGATGTTTGGTCAACAGCCCGGCCTCGACCCGCCGCAGATCGAAACGCTGGCAGCGCGAGAGCACCGTCACCGGCACCTTGCGGACCTCGGTCGTGGCGAAGATGAACTTCGCGTGCGGCGGCGGCTCCTCCAGCGTCTTCAACAGCGCGTTGAACGCCGCAGCCGAGAGCATGTGCACTTCGTCGAGGATGTAGACCTTGTAGCGGGCGCTGACCGGGGCGTAGCGGATCGCATCGTTGATCTGGCGCACGTCGTCGACGCCGTTGTGAGACGCAGCGTCCATCTCCAGCACGTCGACGTGCCGGCTCTCCATGATCGCCTGGCAATGCACGCCGAGCGTCGGCATGTCGATGGTCGGACTGCCGGAGCCGTCTTCGCGCTGATAATTGAGCGCGCGGGCGAGGATGCGCGCGGTCGTGGTCTTGCCCACGCCGCGCACACCGGTGAGGATCCAGGCCTGCGGAATGCGGCCGGCCTCGAACGCGTTCGAGAGCGTTCGGACCATGGCGTCCTGCCCGATCAGATCCTGGAACGTGGCGGGCCGGTATTTGCGGGCGAGCACGCGATAGCCGGCCGCCGGCGCCGCCGCGGAGGGCGCCTCGAGCCCCATGCGCCACGGATCAGAGGTCTCGGCGTTGCTCATCGTGCTTCCGGTCCGCCGCGGCCCCAATGCGTGGTGCTTGGACTGATCATGTCGAGGGGTGGGAGGCTGACGAGCGACCCGAACCGGAGCTCGTTAGGGCTGCTTCCTTCCGGACCTGACCCGGTTGGCGAGTGGCTCGTCCACCGCCAACCTCCCGCTGCCTATATCGGCCCAACCCGGCGGGAACGCAAGTTGCGGGCGTTTCATCGCGGGGCTTTCCACGCTTTCCGCTCGATCGATCCCGCGCTTGCGGCCGGGGCCGGCACATTGCACCACAATCGCCTTCATGCCACGGTCGAGAGCCCGCCCGCCGGAGCCCATCCATGCCTCCTTTCGACCTCGGCCCCAAGCCGCGGCTCGGTTACACCGTGGACCCGGTCGAGCGTCAGAGCGAGCGGCGGAGCGACGCGGAATTTCTGGCCGCGCTCGCCGGCCGCAGCGATGCGGGCGCCTATGTCCTGTGCGGCGAGCTCGTGGTGCTCCGGCAAGGCCCGGCCGGGAACGATCCTTTGTTCCCCTTGGTGCAGGCGCAGGCCCTGGCCCGGGTTCAGGAAATGGTATTCCTCGGCACCGTCGGGGGCGCCGGGCGGTTCGGCATTGCGATCGATGCCGGCGAGATCGAGGCGCTCAAGGCCAAGACCGATCTGTCGATCATCGACCTGCGCTCGATCGCGGTCCAGGGACTGGTCGGGACCGAGCATCTCGCGGCGCTCGCCGAGGCGAAAGCCATCCTGCATTGGCACGCGCGGCATCGCTTCTGCGCCAATTGCGGCGCGCTCACCCGCGCCGTCCAGGGCGGCTGGCGGCGCGATTGTCCGGCGTGCGGGGCGCAGCATTTTCCCCGCACCGATCCGGTCGTCATCATGCTGGCGACGAGCGGCGGGCGCTGCCTGCTCGGGCGGCAGTCGCGATTTCCGCCGGGCATGTGGTCGTGCCTCGCGGGCTTCGTCGAGCCCGGGGAGACCATCGAGGCCGCGGTGCGCCGGGAGATCCGCGAGGAGGCCGGCATCGATTGCGGCGACGTGCGCTATTTCGCCTCGCAGCCCTGGCCGTTCCCGATGTCGCTGATGATCGGCTGCCACGCCGCCGCGCACTCGACCGAGATCGCGATCGACCGCACCGAGCTCGAGGATGCGCGCTGGTTCGACCGCGCCGAGGTCGCCCGCATGCTGACGCGGGAACATCCCGAGCGATTTGCCACGCCGCCGCCGGTCGCGATCGCCTACCACCTCATCCGCGCCTGGGTGGAGGATGAAGCGCCTCTTACGCTCGGCGCGGATTCCCTCACCCCCGCAACGCTAAGGTTCTGAATTCAGCGGCGATTCTCGTTTCATTTTGCAAAAAGCTCGCTTTGGTTGTTGATGGAATTCCATTTACAATCTGAGATCGGCTTGCGACAGAATAATTCCCTACTTATTCCCGTTTGGGCCGAGCGCTGTTTGCCGGGGTCAGGTCATGAGCCGAATGGACGCCATCGATCGAAAAATTCTCGCGGTGCTGCAGGCAGATGCCTCGCTGTCGGTCGCCGAAATCGGGCAACGCGTCGGGCTGTCCTCGACGCCATGCTGGAAGCGCATTCAGCGGCTCGAGGCCGAGGGCGTGATCCAGCGGCGGGTCGCGATCGTCGATCCGGAGAAAATCGGGCTCGGCGTCACCGTGTTCGTGTCGATCGAGACCGGGGACCACAGCCAGGCCTGGCTCACGCATTTCGCCGACGTGGTGCAGGCGATGCCGGAAGTGATGGAATTCTACCGCATGGCCGGCGACGTCGATTACATGCTGCGCGTCGTGGTCACCGACATCCAGGGCTACGACGCGTTTTACAAACGGCTGATCGCGGCGGTGCCGCTCAAAAACGTCACCTCGCGGTTCGCCATGGAGAAGCTCAAATCGACGACCGCGCTGCCGATCCCGTGAGGCGTGCCAGCGCGTCGGCATAGTTTTGCGGCGCTCCCGCTGCGGCTGCGGAGCTTGTTCGCCGTTCGTCGCTGACCGAACGCGCGATCGCCGGCCTGCATCAGTATCGCGTCAGATACGCCCCGCATTGCCGGGGTTGGCGCCCCTATTTGTATGATTTGCCCACGGCAGACAACCCCTATCCGTTCGGGCCCGAAATTCGCGCAAAACTCTAGATTGGAGTTTCACTGCAAACCAGTGAACGAAAAACAAGCCGCGCGACAGTGGTGCCACTTCAAGTTCTGTTAATCATGCGATCAACTCCGCTGGCTACATATGAATGACACAATAAAATTAATACCGACGCAAGGCCTGCTTGCTAGTGTCCGGCCACGTTCGGATGCAATACAATGCGCATAACGAGCTCGTTCGGGGCGCGTCAGGGAACCATCAAGAGCCAACAATGCCAGATTCTGTTCCCCGGTTCGTGAAAAACAAGTCCAGAGAGATGATCAGGAAGTGCCGCCTGACTGCCGCGCGCTGGCCATGGCCAGGCACGTTCCCTGCCACCTATGGCCTCATCTCAACTGCCCTTTTTGCTGCGATTGTAACCGTCGGGTGGGCCATTACCGCGAAACTCACGATGATATATGTGCTCTGGTGAGCCTTCCTCTCAATTCTGGTGTATTGAAGCGCCGGTATATTCTAGAACGTGCTGCTCATGAACAACTGTTCTGCCATATGCGATAGGGGATGGGCAGCGGCATACGTTGCATATTAGAGCAAATGCATCTGGAATGAATTTCGCTTTAGAGCGCGACCTGAAGTCTCAGACCTTCTTCAACAATCTGGGGTGAGATCGCCCAGACGGCTCCTTCCAGACAGAAGTCTCTTTTATTACACTCTGCAAGATGCAGCCAACATTCGGTGAGATTGACTGTTACGCGCGGAAGCAAGGGTTTATTCCGCTCATTTCGCTGAACTGAAACGATGGTTGATAACCCCGATCATTAAGAAAGACAATTTCCGCGTTCCTTTTAATCAACTCCTTGAAGCTGATATTGTGTACATTCGAGATATAATACCCCATCAGGCCGACGTAGTATCGCTAAAGAAGCTCGCAATTTTTGCGCATTATTGTTACGAATCTCATGACCTGGCGGCGCGCTGCATCATTAACCTACATACCTGTGGTGCCGTCTCGGCGGATGCGCAGCGGCGATACTATGAAAGTCTTCGTGTATCCGCAGGCGCCTAGTCTGTAACGCCACCAAGCGCCTGATGTTGTTTGACGACGGGAGCGCCAGGCCCAAGAAGCGTTGGACTTAGGCGATGCAGGCGCGTTGATGGCGGTCCAAGCAGCTTGACCTTTCCTACCCCGCGAGCTGGTCGATGCGGGATGCGTCAAAGGACCTCCGTTTCGACCGAGGGCAACGAGCGAACAACCATCGCACTCTGGTCGCTCGCGTCCAGGCGACAATCAGATGGGAGCCGCATGTGAGAGAAAGCAGGCTAAGCAGCGAAGATCATGAGCTGCGGCCGGACCGACATGTGCGTTCGCGCGGACGGCGCGGTTCTATGCGCATCGATCAGTAAGGCTCCAGGTTGATGGCCGCAAGAGGTTAATGGCATCGCCGAAATTAGCCAACATCCACGATACGTGCGCCGCAACCGTTTAGGATATGTCCTAAAGTCGTTCCCCTGCCGCCGCTTTGACGGATTGGACGGCCCTCCGCTGGATCGACGGGGTAAAGGTTTTGAGAACGCGATGGGGTATTTAGCGTTTCCAATTGTATTAATCGGATCAACGGCCTGTTTTAGAATATCATGTAAATGCACCGGAAAGGACGGACGAAACAAATGCCGCGACGAACTATGTGTTGAAAGGAAACAACGGTGACTCGCTTCTTCTTTCATTTCTCATCGAGGGATCAGTTCGTCGCAGATCCAATAGGCCGCGAACTCGCGCATATTGGCGCAGCGCATCGGCACGCGTTGCTCCTCATCGAGAAGGCCGTTTTGCTGTTCTCGCACGAATTGGACTGGAGCGGGTGGTCAATTGGCGTTTCTGATACAACGGGTCGGACATTGCTTAATGTGCTGTTTCCTCGACATCTTGGAAATGCAGCTCCCGGCGGCAGGCGTAAGCCTCGTATGCCGCTGGTTACTCAATAGATTCAACCAGCAAAGAATTGTCACACGGATCGATTATCCCCGAAAATCGTTTTCGGCAACCGGCGCAGAACAAATGGTAAGTTTCGAATCCTGCGCTGTCGATGATCGGATCGTTGGTCCTTCGAAACGGAACGAGTGAACGGCACTGTGGGCATTCCACGGTCTCGGTGCCCGATGGCGTGAGCTGGATTACCTGACCGACCATCAAGAATAATCGCGTTTGTGGAGCTTAGTCAGAGGGTTAAGGTAACCGTAACGGTGGCATTTTGGAGCGCGTTTTGCAATACCCATAGCGTACGATTCTGGTTCTCGAGAGTTGCTTCCGGCCGAATCCGCCTGGCGAGATTGCCCGCTGGGTTTGGTGCCTCAGGATTCGTTACGCGGTATGACATCATCGCCGATGAGGGCTCTGCTTCGATTCTCCTGGGTTTCACAGCCGTCGACGACATTAAGGCTTCGGTAACCATAATCTATTTAGATAGGCTCTCGATGTCCGCTCGCCACAGCCGCGCTGAGAAGAACCTGGATTGGTTACTTGGCAGATCAAAGGGTTTTGGAACAACCTACGATGGGAGACAGGGCGCGGATCTGTCTGTGTACCATGTGAAATGATCCATGACTGAAGGTTTACTTCCGAAGATCAGAAGCGTGATAGGCCCCGACGGCAGTCCGTTGACTATTGAGAATCTGCCATCCCCAAAGACGAAACGATGGGTGATACGCCGCAAGGCTGAGCTTGTGGCCGCGGTGCGCGGAGGGCTGCTCTCTCTCGAAGAGGCGTGCGGGCGCTATAGGCTCACGGTCGAAGAGTTCCTCGCCTGGCAGTCCTCAATCGATCGCCATGGATTCGGCGGATTGCGAGCGACTCGGGTCCAGCTATACAGCCAGCGCGCTGTCGGCTCAGCGCGAGCATCAGGCGTCGGTCTTCGCAACGGGCGTTTTCGCCGTCGCTACTTTCTAGTGCCATTAGGCAATCGAAAAGATTTATTTCGAATTTGACCATTGAGCCGTCTGGGAACGCTCATCACGCAGGAGCGACATTCTCAATACTTATAAAAGATCTTTTGACCCATCCTGCTTCTCACGGCGAGATTAGTCAGGTTGATTCCGCATCGTTGATTTTTTTAGGAGCAGGTTCAGTGAAGGCGTCCCCGGTACCCCCGCAACTTGAGATTCTGGACAATGTCACGCTGTTCAATGCTGCCGAGATTCGGCCGGCCCTGGTACGCGTGCTCACGCACTTTTATGTTCACAAGCCAACACACACATCCGCAGAAGAGCGCCAGTACACCGAGCTAGTTTTGCGGCTCCTCGACTCGGTCGACATCGGGACCAGGAAACTTGTCGCGGCGAGGCTAGCAAACTATCCCGCGGCCCCGGCCGAGGTGGTGCGCAGGCTAGCACGCGATGTTCTGGAGGTAGCGAGTCCGATTCTTGAGCGTTCGCATAGCCTTAGCGGACCAGACCTCCTTGCGATCATCGCGGAGCGTGGGCTGCGCTATGCCGCCGAGATCTCCCATCGCTTACCGATTAGAGCCGAAAGCAAGACCGTTGCCGCAGAACACGTGTCCGCAGCCGGCGAGTTTCGGCACCTGGAGACGACAGCGTTAGAGCGCAAACCCGCAGAGTTCGCGCGCACTCTCGAACGCGCGCTCGGGATTTCCACCACATACGCGCAGCGCATCGTCGCAGACGAGGGCGGTGAGCCTCTTCTGGTTGCGGCCAAGGCACTCGGGATGCCAACAGACGCGTTCCTGCGAATTATTTTGTTGCTAAACCCGATCATCGGCAAATCCCTGGTCAGAGTTTTCGGTCTTGCCAAGCTCTATGATGCGCTGCCGCGCGAAACTGCGCTCCGGCTCGTGGCAAGCTTGCGAAGCGCCAGGGCTGGAAATGGACCGGCGCTGGTTTGCCGAAAGGCGCCGAAGGAGGCGCCGGAAGCCGACTGCGCCCTGGATTGCTTAGCGCAAAGGCACCGGTGACCATCTAATCGTCGGAGGGGGACAGAGAACCTCTGATCAGAAAGTTGAAGCACGAGTCATTCTCAACGAAGACGCTGGCGCAAGGATCATCGTAAATGTTGTCCGCAAAAGTATGGGTAGCGGGTAGAGGCTCGCCCCGAGCGGCAATGACTCCGAGCACGGCGATCGCTACGAGCAACATCAGGTAGTCAAATTGGTCGAGGCCGAACAATCGGCGGCTGTACGAGATGTGCACTGACATGGTACGCCTCCACAGAACTTATGCTGAGGGACTGCCAGCCCGATTCAATAAATAGCGACTCGCGGTTAACGAACCATTCCGCGGGAGATGAGTGGGTGGGGGCGCAGTTCGAGCTTGCCGATCAGATCGCCGAAGGTGATAGCGCCGTCGCGGGCATTACGTCGCTCGAGCCGTCGGTCTCTGCCGCCGCCACTCTTCGGTTAATTATGTCGTTGTTTCGATGTGCTTGGATCATAGCAAGTAAGCCCACCAAGAAGGGAAAACGTCGTGCTAGCGCCATTATCTTGGCGAGGAAGAAACCCTCCACTAGACCGACGCAAAAAGCCTATTTTGAGACGTCGGATTCCTTGCCTTGTAGGCAATTAGAGCTTTTTTCTACTCCCGCAGATGTCCTCGATGAATTCCGAGAGCAACTCCAAGAGAGCCCCGAGGGCGGCATGAAACTCCTGCTGAAGTTGTTCAAGGACTTATCAGATCTTGACTACAACGAAATGAGCGCACGCGATGCCAGTGAATGGACGATGCGGGAAGAGACCAAAAGAAGCCTTCAGCTCCTCTGGGGGCGCGACGCTCCCCCGGATGTTCGAGGCGATGCTATCTAAGGCACTTCATTGAAAGAGTTGCGCGCGTTTTCGCGGCGGGGGCTATCATTCCGACATTAGTTCTACGCGCACCAGCGCGGCGGCGGCGAACGCGGCGCGGGCATAGGCCTCAAGCAATCCGGCAGAACGGCTTCACAAGTCCCGGCCCCATACCCGGGCGGAAAAGATTGCTCTCGAATGAATGCCATCCGGTATGTTGGCAATTCCACATCTGGGTGCGGGGAGGAGCCAAAAACGCGAAAGTCTTGCTGCAAAAATCGTTGCAAATATTCGTCCGGATGTAGCGCTGCGTTTGAAGGTCCGATCCTAATCCAAATCGTCCGCCACTTCCTCGAGCCTCCTCTGATTCAGAACAGTGATCCGTCCATCCTCGATCCGGACGATACCGCGGCGCTGCCATTCCCGAAGGCATTTATTGACCCTCTCTCGTGTCGCTCCGATCAGACCGCCAAGTTCGCGTTGCGATAGTCGGATAACTGGGAGAGGACCCCGAGATCTCGAATCCGGTTTCTCATAGATTATTCGAAGGAACGCCTTTGCGAGTCGAGCTGGCAACTGAAGCATCGCTATTTCCGCAATACGTTCATCCGTCAGGCGCATTCGCTGGCAAAATACCTCGATCAGTCGAAGGCAGGCTTTCGGATTTTTTTCCAAAAAATTCAAGGCATCCCGTCGCTCAAGGATAGCAAGATCACAAGGGGTGGCGGCCCGGGCATCAGCCGTACGCTCTTTCCCGTCCAACATCGCAATCTCTCCGAATACTTCACCCTCTTGGAGAACTGCGAGCAGAACTTCCCGACCATCCGCAGAGGATAGACTTATCCGGACCTTACCGTTGAGGACCGCCATCATGCTTTCTCCCGGGGACCCCATTAGGAAAATCGTTTGACCAGCATCGAAGTGCTGGAGCCGCGCCTGGGCCACCAATGCATCGCGATGAGTTGGTTCAAGGCCCCGGAAAAGAAAACAGTTCCCGAACGAGCGAAGGATGGTTTTCGAACTACTTTCGATTGGATCAACCATATCTGCACCGATTGGACCAGCAGATTGACGCACCAGCCCTGGTTTCATTTGAGCCCATGTGGCTCGATGGTGCAGTCGGCAAAACTTCCACCAGTGTCCTTTGGCAGGAAGGCAAGCTTGCAAGTCATTTCAAGTTTGATGGTCTTCGATGTCACGTGGAGACGGGCCTTGCCACGAGCTCCCCGCTCCGCTGTCCGGTTAACCGGCTGGGGCCGCCCGCTTTCCCGGGAACGGATGGCGTGTTAGAGGCGGGCCTCGCCACGGGAATTCCTCCATGCATCCGGCTTTTTCGACGCGCAGCGGGACCGGCGTCCCGATCTGGTTCGTCACCGATGCGACCTGGCCGGCGCTGCGCCAGGCCTTCGATGCGCCGGTGCGAAGCTTTGCCGACGCGTCCGGCTTCGAGCCCAAGCCGACCCAATGCCTGCTGCTCCCGGGAGCCGGCGGACTCTCCGGCGTGCTGTTCGGCCTCGAGCCGGCCGGCAAGCCGCCAGCCGATCCGTTCCTGGCGGGCCGGCTGCCCGCGCTGCTGCCGGCC
>DASWCW010000127.1:0-7486 GCA_036395835.1 Xanthobacteraceae bacterium | reverse complement strand
CAAGCCATCACGCCAGGAAAGTTATCGAGAGATCTCCACTCGACCCAGCCACGAACTTGGCAAGCGCGCTTTGTGCCCTTACGGACCGTCGCACTCTGTGCGTTGTCGCGCGGCCCGAGATCTCGCACCATTTCCAGAAATTCGCGCTGATCCTTCGACGGACGTTGCCGCGGCATTCGCCGCTTTGCGTATCCGACCATTCCCCCACTCCCGTTCCCCAAGATGCGGAAGATCGCTCAAAATCGTCCCGAAATAAGGCACGCGCCAGACACAGGGAAAGCTCCTACGCGGCCGCCGGCACCATCACCCGCCAAGCCAGGATCGCCGCGTGTGAGGGCCGCTAGATCGCCCATGGCATAGCCATTGACCGGCGCCGCTGGTAGCGGCCGCACAAACACCGGGCGCCCGCCTAGGATGCACAGGCATGATCCAGCGCAGGCTAGCTACCCAATTGCAGCGCAGGATATTGCGTCTCGGAGGCGTCCCAGGGGACCTTTTTGTGGCAGCCGCGCAACGAGGCGCGCAAAAATGCGCAAGCTGCGCATCTCGGCGGGCTATCCGGGCACCGGACAGGTATGATGCTCGTGCCCATTGCAATGGGTGTGCGAAACGCATGGTGAAGGCGCCCCGGGGGGCTGGGGCGCCTTTCTCATTTCGAGACTTGTGATTGCGCGGTCTGCCCGCGCCCGCGCGCTGCCGGGCACTCCGACACCGCCGCGCCGAGATCGCCGCCCGCGGGCTTTCCACGAGGAACTGGCATTAAGGAAAGGCAAAATAAGCCTTGCGCTAATCGATATGTGACGGTACAATACAACCTCGCGTTAAACGAGTCATATGCGGACTCTGCAACGGTTGTGCGGCCACCGCTGGAGCCGATCATGACGCAGCTTAAGACGAATGAATCTCTGTTAAGCGCACTTCGAAAAGCATCGTCGCGCGTCATTACCGCAGAAGAACTGCACAAACAGCGGGTCTCATTCATCATGGGTTCGACGAATGCAAAAAGCGGAGTGACACGAGCAAAAATTCAGCAGGTGCTCGACAAACAAGAGGGACAGAAGGGGTCCTAAGTGATCCTTTTTGAGCTAACTGGTTCTGAACAGCACCCCGTTTATCAGGCCTTGGAGATTTCTAACGGTAACAGACATTATGATTTTCTTCGATCTGTGGTGTTGGCTTCCTTAGAAATAGGGAGGCCATTTCTATCTCAACATGTCATAAAAGCCCTAAATTTTCACGCGATTACCTGCTTGCATACAAATGCGGGCGAATACAGGCCATGCCAAGTTACTGTGGGGAAGCACGTCCCACCAGAACATTATCGAGTGGCGGCCCTGATGGATGATTTCGTTAATTTCGTCAATCGACATTGGGAACAAACAGATCCTGTTGTTCTCGCTACACATGTTTTGTGGAGACTGAATAATATTCATCCATTCATCAATGGAAACGGACGCACTGCTCGCGCTGCTTGTTACTTTGTCTTGTGTGTCAAAGCCGGCAATTGGCTGCCGGGAAATACGATCCTTCCTGAGCTGATTAGGCAAAACCACCAAGCGTATGTTGATGCACTCCAGGCTGGTCACGATTCTTTTGCGGCCGGCAATCTGGATTTGACACGATTGCATGAACTGGTGACGCGATTGCTTAGTGAGCAAATACAGTCGGCGGGCATTATGCCGCCCGCCACCGCTGGTAGGCAGCTGATGCGGTGTATGGCCGCCGCTCGGGCAACGGTCAACCCTCTGAGAGCAGTCCCGCAACATGCTTTCCCCAGGAAGCCATGGCGGATCGTCGCTCCTCGGCATAGCTAGCCCGTAGATAAACAGCCGCAACACCGCGAATCACCGCGGAATGATTCAAACACTTGTCGATCACGACCGGCTGCGTTCCGAGCCGCTGCAAGCCGCTGGCGAACGTTCGCCGGAGATCGTGAAGCCGGATGTCGAGATCGAGCTTCTGGGCCAGCCGGGCGAAATAGGTGCTCACGTTGGTGATCGGCCCGCGCCCATCATAGCTGAAAACGTACTCGCAGCCCTCGACGCGATTGCGCCGCGCCTGGATGACCGCAAGCGCCTGATCCGATAGGTAGACGGTGTGCGCGACTTTGTTCTTGGTCATCGAGGCCGGAATGCTCCATTCGCGGCGAGCAAAATTGATCTCATCCCAACGCATGGCCGCGGTTTCGTTGCGGCGTGTGCCGCACAGGGCCAGCAGGCGGACGCAATCGCGCCGCGGCGGGTGAAGCTCCTCGACGGCACACCACACCCTGGCGAGCTCCTCATCGCTCAATACCCGATCCCTCGAGGCTTCGCTTTTGACCGGGCGTTTCAAGTCGGCCATCGGGGAAGCGGGCAGGATTTCGTTTTCAACCGCCCAAGCGAAAAATGTCTTGGCGATCGAGAATACCCGGTTGGCCATGCGGCCGGCGCCGCGGTCGCGGATGGCGTTGAAGACTTCGCGGAGCTCCGGGCGGGTGATGTCCACGATCGGCCGGTCACCGAGCGCGGCAAGCAATTCCCGGCGCAGGGCGCGCTCGGTGGGCCACGCACTTCGCAAGCCGGCGCGCTCGCGCTCGTTTAAGAACTGGTCGGCGATGGCTTGCAGGGTGTCTGCGGCGGGCCGCGAGGGCCTGCTGGCGGGCTTGGGTTCGATCCGTCGAGCCGCGGATTCTTTGATCTCTGCAGCCCGCTGGCGGGCCTGGGAGAGCGTCAGGAATCCGGGCGGCGGTTCTCCCTCGCCGTTCCACCATCGTCCGAGTGAGACGCGGCGTTGCTCGCCGCCGAGCCGATATGCCAGGGTGAAGCTCGGCCGGCCCTTGGAGCCGTACCGGATCCCGAGGCCGCCCACGATCCCGTCTGCCTCGAATCGCGTGTCCGGGCTCGACTTGATCGCCTGGAGCCGCTTGACGCTGAGAGCCTTGGCCATTGTGCCCCATCCCGTCCTGGTCACATTTGGTCACAAAACCATGCCCTCGAAGGCCCGTCAAGGCACTGCATGTTGCGTAAAGGAAATGGGGAAAATGGCTGCGGCAGAGGGCTAAGTTGCCCAAGGCCGCATCATGTCGCTACATGGGCTGCGGTATCATGGCGAAACCGCTATCACCTCGCGGCCATGACCGACAGCTCGCGGTGGGGATTGCTCTTGCGCGGTCGCATACTCCGATCACCTCTCCCGTTTGCGGGGGAGGTCGCCGTCGCAAAGCGACGGCGGGAGGGGGCCAACGGCGCCAGCCACCAGCTTTCCCCCTCCCCATCCCTCCCCCGCAAGCGGGGGAGGGCGGCGTCCGTGGTCCGCTCACGGACAAACGGCGCCGCCGCGACGGGAGGAGTGGCGTGAACGAGCCGAAAACACCGTGGTTCGCGCGGCTGAGCAAGGGGCTCAAGCGCACGACATCGGCGATCGGCGGCGCGATCTCGGATCTCGTCAGCAAGCGGCCGCTCGACGCCGCGACGATCGAGGAGCTGGAAGACGTGCTGATCCGCGCCGATCTCGGGGTTAAGGTCGCGGGCCGGATCGCGGCGGCGGTGGCGGAGGGCCGTTATGACAAGACCGTCGCGCCCGCGGAGGTCAAGCGCATCCTGGCCGGCGAGGTCGAGAACGTGCTGGGCCCGGTGGCGAAGCCCTTCGAGATCGCGACGAACAAAAAGCCGTTCGTCATCCTGGTGGTCGGCGTCAACGGTTCCGGCAAGACCACGACGATCGGCAAGCTCGCGGAAAAATTCCGCCGCGAGGGCAAGCGCGTGATGCTCGCCGCCGGCGATACGTTCCGGGCCGCGGCGATCGATCAGCTCAAGATCTGGGGCGAGCGCACGCGCGCCCGCGTCGTCGCGCGGGAGCCCGGCGCGGATTCCGCGGGACTCGCGTATGAAGCGCTCGAGGCCGCGCGCGCCGGCGGCATCGACGTGCTGATGGTCGACACCGCCGGCCGGCTGCAGAACAAGGCGGCGCTGATGGGCGAGCTCGAGAAGATCGTGCGCGTGATGAAGAAGATCGACGAAACGGCGCCGCATGCGGTGCTGCTCGTGCTCGACGCCACCGTCGGTCAGAATGCGCTGTCCCAGGTCGAGGAATTCACCAGGATCGCCGGCGTCACCGGGCTGGCGATGACCAAGCTCGACGGCACGGCGCGCGGCGGCATCCTGGTGGCGATCGCGGAAAAATTCCGGATGCCGGTGCATTTCATCGGGGTCGGCGAGAGCATCGACGATCTCGAGCCGTTCGTGGCGCGCGATTTCGCCGCCGCGATCGCCGGCGTGGAGCCGTAAGTTGGACAGGAAAGCAATGTCGAACGATTCGATGCAGGCGTCCGTCAAAAAACCGGCGATCCACCCGCTGCTCAAACTCGCGCTCGACCTCGGTCCCCTGATCCTGTTCTTCCTCGCCAATGCGCGCTGGGGCATTTTCGCCGCCACGGCGACCTTCATGGCGGCGGCCATCGTCGCGTTCGCGGTTTCCTATGGGCTGACCCGGCGCGTGCCGCTGATGGCGCTGATCTCCACCGTCGTCGTCATCGTGTTCGGCGGCCTCACGCTCCTTCTGCACGATGCGCTGTTCATCAAGCTCAAACCGACGATCATCTACACGCTGTTCGGCGCGATCCTCTTGGGCGGGCTTGCGGCCGGCAAGCCGCTGCTCGCCGTCGTGTTCGATCAGATGTTCCAACTCACGGCGGAGGGATGGCGCAAGCTCACCTGGCGCTGGGCGCTGTTCTTCTTCGCGCTCGCCATTGCCAACGAGGTCGTCTGGCGCACGCAATCGACGGATTTTTGGGTGGCCTTCAAGGTGTTCGGGGTGATGCCGCTGACGCTCGTGTTCGCAGCGCTGCAATACCCGCTGCTGACGCGCTATGAGGCGCGGGCCTCCTCGCCGGCGCAGGACGGCTGAAGCCGAGAATTCCGACGCATGGGGCATCGGCGCGCTGTAGCTCTATTCTAGGGCAAGGGGAACGCGCGTACCTGATCGGCCGATAAATCGGCGTTGACCGGAGAGAAAAATTTGAAAAAATTCATCGCCTTGAAGCGCGCACCTCGTGGCACAAGCGTGGCAACCCCGGCAAAGGGCCGTCGCATCCGGCTCACCGTCGCGCGTCGGATCATGGCCGACTACATGTGGGCGGCTTCCGGCGTGGCAAGGGCCGATATCATTCGTCCCGTGGCGCTCCGTCAATTGATCGCCGTCCGCAGCCAGTTTCGGAAACCTCCTTCGTGGACCGCAATCTTTGCCAAGGCGTTCGCGATCGTCGCGGTCGAGATCCCTGAATTGCGCCGCGCGTATATCAAATATCCTTGGCCTTACCTTTACGAATATGCCGAAAGCACGGTCAACATCGCCTCGGAGCGGGAGATCATGGGCGATATCGGCCTGCTGCCGATACGATTCCGCCAGCCCGAGGCCTTTCCGCTCGAGGTGCTCAGCCAGATGATACGCCAGGCCGCCGATGCACCCGTTGAGGAAACGCGATTCTATCGCACCGTCATCAGGACCGCGCGGCTGCCGCTTCTGATTCGTCGTTTGGTCTGGACCTTCACTTTGAACGTTCCGAAAGCGCGGAGATATGCGTTCGGAACATACGCCGTCTCTTCAGTCGCGCGATGGAAGACCGAGCTGGGCACCACGCGCTCGCCTGTACCCTGCCTGCTCAGCTATGGCCCGGCGGATCCGGAGGGCAACGTCGATGTGCGCCTGAACATCGATCACCGCATATTGGATGGCGGCCTCGCCGCCCGCGTCGTGTCACGGCTGGAGGAGGTCTTGAATTCCTCGATCCTCGAGGAACTGCGCGAGCTGGCCAAGCTGGAAAGCGTGGGCTCTGAGCGCCAATCACGCTCCTGTTGAAGGGATGCTGACGGGCGGGCGCACAACCGGCACGGCGCCCGCGATCCTCTCATCAGTTATGCCGCCGCGCTCACGGCGGAAGGATGGCCTCGCGCCGCTCGTGAGCTTGCGACCGCGGCAGCATTTCGCTTCGATCACTGCGCCTTGGCCGCGAACGCCCGAGCCTCCGCCACTTCGGTTCTCATCGCGTCGGCTTCCGCGCTCAGCTCGACAACCTTGGCGAAATATTGCCGCGCCTTGGCGGCATCGCCGGCCTTCGTGGCGGACCTCGCGGCTCCCATATAGGCCCCCAAACGATTGGGCTCCTTCTTGATCGTCGCTTCGAAGGCCGTCAGCGCTTCCTTGGCCATCGCGCGGTCCAGCAGCATGGTGCCGTAGAGTTCGCGCGCCGGGATCGGCACGCCCGGTGTGACCGGGTGCTTCTCGGTCTTGTCCTCGGCATCGGCGGCCGCGCTCATGGCCTTGAGAGCGTCCTCGTGCTTGCCCTGGGCATAGAGCATCCAGGCACTTGCAACCTGCCACTGGATATCGACCTGCTCCGCCCAATACGCATCCTTGGCGGCACGCAGATTGTCGCGCAGCTCGGCAAGCTTCGCGATGTCGGCCTTGGCCGCGTCCGGATGGCCTGAGCGTCCCGCCCCAAGCGCCCGCGCGAAATGAGTGATCGCCTGGACATGCGCGAGCGGGCTGGGCCGCACGGTCAGTTCGGCCGCTCCCTGCCAATCGCCGCGTTCCAGCGCGTAGCGCGCGGGCGAAGCAGCAAGCGCATAGGGACCGGGCAGAAAAGTCTCGGTGAAGCCGGTGACCTTATTCATCTCGTCGATGACGGCGCGGGCCTTGGTGTCCTGGGCAAGCTGCAGATAGGCGTAGACCAGGTAATCCATGGAATGCAGTTGGTCGTGGAAATCCTGGGCTTCCTTGGCCACGCGCGCCGAGACGATGTTGGACGCGATCGACTCCTGCCAATAGCCGACGCGGGTGAAGATGTGCGACGGCATGTGCTGCGCGTGCGCCGCCGCCGGCGCGATCTTGGCATAGCGCCTGGCCGCATCGAGCCCCTTTTCCGCGATCGGCGGATTGTCATAGAGGTGAATCAAATAGTGGGCCACGCCCGGATGCTCCGGCTGGCGCTGGAAGATCGGCTCCAGGATCGCCGCGCCCCTGAGCTGATTGGCATAGGTCTTGTCGGTGGGCGAAGCGCCGACGTTGAGGGCAAGCGCGTAGTGAATCTGGGCCTCGTCATCATCGGGATAAAGCTGCGCCAGCCGCTCCATGGCCTTGAGATAGGCCAACACGCGGGTGCGATGGTCGACCTTGGTGTAATCCGCGTACATTGCGCTGAGGGCGTCGAGATAGTCGCGCTCGCGTTGGGTCTTCGCGCCGACGGCCTTACCCTTCTCGAGCGCGGCAGCTCCCTCCGCGAGGTTCTTCGCGGGTGGAGCGACGTGCGGATTGTAGAGCAGGCTGAGCGCGATGCCCCAATAGGCGATCGCGCATTCGGGATCGATCTTCAGCGCCTCCTCGAAGGAGCGCTGCGACGCGCGGTACCAGAACGAGTGCTGGTACAGCATGGCGCGATCGAACAGCTGCTGCGCCTCCGGCTTGCATGAGGTGGCAAAATGGACCTTGCCGAGATCCTCGCCGGCCA
>DASWCW010000126.1:0-1567 GCA_036395835.1 Xanthobacteraceae bacterium | reverse complement strand
CCGCTCGTCTCCGGCATGGCGCTCGGCGCGCTGCTCGGCCCGATGAACGGCTCGGTCGGCGCCAGCGTGCTGGCGCTCTCGCGGGTGGTGGCGCCGCGGCTCGCGGAGAGCGGTGTGCCGAAGCCGACGCAATTCGCCGCGGTCGCGGTCGCAAGCACGCTCGGCGTGGTGATCCCGCCGTCGCTGGTGCTGATCCTCTTGGGCGACGCCATGCTCTCCGCTCACACCATCGCGGTCACTTCCACCGGCCGCGCCGACCGCGTGATCAACACCCAGGACGTATTCCACGGCGCGCTAGTGCCCGCCGCGATGTTTCTCGTGCTGTGCCTGGGGCTGTCGTGGCGAGCCGGGAGAGGCATTCCGACAAGAGCCGATGCTGCACCGATCCGATTGAATCGCAAGCAGGCGGTGCTCGCCGCGGTCACGCTCGTTGCGCTGCTCACACTGCTCGGCGGCGTTGCGACCGGCTATTTCTACGCAGTCGAAGCGGCGGCCATGGGAGCCTTCGTGCTGCTCACGGCCGGGCTCGTCACCGGCGCCTTGCGCGGGCCGGTGCTGCGGGGTGTGCTCCACGATGCGCTCGCCATCACCGGAGCCTTGTTCGCGCTCCTCATCGCCGCCACCACGCTGACCCTCGTGTTGCGCCTCTTGGGCACCGACCGCCTGGTGAGCGACTGGATCACCGGCATTCCGGCGGGCGAGCTCGCGGTGGTCGCAATCGTGCTCGGCGCGATCGGACTCACCGCATTCGTGCTCGACGCCTTCGAGATCATCTTCGTCATCGTGCCGATCGCGGTGCCGCCGCTCCTGATCCGCGTCGCCGACGCGCGCTGGGTGTCGGTCCTCGTGCTGTTGACGCTGCAGACGAGCTTCCTGCTGCCGCCGTTCGGTTACGCGCTGATGATGGCGCGCGGCACTCTGCGGCAAACGCTCGGCTTCCGCGAGATGATCCGCGCGCTCGTGCCCTTCCTGATCGCTCAATGGGCGGTGCTCGCCACCGTGCTGCTGTTCCCCGGGCTGATCCACGTCGGCGAGAACCTCGCGGAGGCGACCCGGACGCCGGCGACGCCGATGAGCGATCAGGAGCTCCAGCGCCGCCTCCACGAGATGCTGCCGCCGCCCCCGGAGTTCGAATCTCCGGGGCGCTGAGGTCGAGGCAGGCGGACGGCCGGCCAGGTGCTCTCTTACCGGCCCACGTGCTTCTTCGACGGCTAAGTGCTTGAATTGTGGGGACAACGGGGATCAGCGCGGTCGACAGGGTCTTAATTTTGACATAACCCGACCGAACTATCCTGTTCGTGGGAATGGGGGATTCGGCTTGAGAGGTCTGCTGTTGATTGCAGATGGGATCGGGGACTTACAGGCGTGAGACCCCATGAACCTTTTCTTCAGCGAACACAGCTGGCCCATTGCCCCAAGCAGTACATGGTGCACGGGCGGATCGTCGATCCGCTCGAGAGCCCCAACCGCGCCGCCACGCTGATCGCCTCGCTGGAGCGCGCGGGACTGCAGCGAACCGAGCCCAGCGATTATGGGCGCGAGCCGATCCTCATGGTGCACCCGACCA
>DASWCW010000125.1:0-46557 GCA_036395835.1 Xanthobacteraceae bacterium | reverse complement strand
TCGCGCGGGAGGGATTCGAGCGCTTCGGCGCCGAGCTCCAACGCGCCTGGAACGACGGCCGCCCCACGCCGCTTGCCGCCTTCGAGAACATGGGCCGCGCGCATCTCGCCTTCGCGCGCACCGAGCCAGCGTATTTTTCCGCGATGTTCGAGAGCGGAATTGCGCCCGATTCCGACCCCGAGCTGGCGCAAGCCGCGGATGGCGCCTTCGCCGTGTTGCGCGCGGCGGTCGAGGCCGTGTGCGCCACCCTGCCCCTGAAGAGCCGGCCGCCGGTGCTGATGATGAGCCTGCACGTTTGGGCGCTCTCCCACGGCATTGCCTCGCTGTTCGGGCGCGGCGATGCCGGCCGGCGCAAGCTGCCGATGTCGCCGGAGGAATTGCTGGAGGCCGCCGTGCTGATCTATCTCGGGGGGCTCGGGCTGGGCGACGAGGCGTCGCCTCCGCCGTCCTGAGTGCGCCGGCTTGACACATGCGGAGGCCGGGCTTATGTTAGAGATGTTAACATTGCAGACGGGCGAGGCAGTCATGAATATCGCGGCGACAATCGACGAGGTCGGCAAGCCGGCCTGGATCGCGTTGATGGTGCTTGGCTTCATCGTCTACTGGCCGGTTGGTCTGGCGATGCTCGCCTTCTTGCTATGGAGCGGACGCATGGGATGCAGACATCATGGCGCCGGCCCCGGCCCGGGCCGGTGGTGGCATGACGCCGAGGGCGCCGCGCGGCGCTGGACCGGCGGGGGTTACGCGCGCTCGAGCGGAAACTGGGCGTTCGACGAATATCGCACCGAGACGTTGCGCCGGCTCGAAGAGGAGCAGCGGGAATTCCGGGAATTTCTGGAACGCCTGCGTCACGCCAAGGACAAGGCCGAGTTCGACCAGTTCATGGCCGATCGCGGCCGCCGCGGCACCGGCCCGACCGGCCCGGAAGCCCAGCCCCAGGGCTGAGGCGCGACCTCTCTCTCCACACGAATACAACAACTACGTCACGGCCGGGCTTGTCCCGGCCGTCTACGTTTTTCATGCGTTGAGATCCAGATCGTCATGCCCGGCACAGGATGTGATCGCGTGTTTCGCCGGACCGCCCCCTACCAGCGCTCCGACACCGCGACGCCGTCGATGAGCTCGGCCAGCCGCCGCCGCGTGCCCAGCGTCGTGTCCTCGGGCAGCGCGCGCGGCGAGAAGAACCCGTGCTCGACGATCTCGCGGCCGGGCTGTGGCGGGCTCTCCTGGCGGAAGCTCTTGACCACGAACACCGCGATATGGTCGCGGCGCGAGCCGGCCGGATTGTAAAAAATGCCGTGCAGCGCCGGCGCATCGACGAGCCGGATGTTGCCTTCCTCGACGAGCTCGCGCTCGAGCGCGTCGCGCAGCGTTTCTCCGGGCTCGACCCCGCCGCCGGGAAAATGCCAGCCCTCCACATAGGAATGCTTGACCAGAAACACCCGGCCGCTGCCGTCGAGCACCACGCCGCGCACCCCGAGCGTCAAGCCGCGCGCGAAGCGCCAATAGAGGTGCAGTGCACGGCGCAGGCTCGGCGCCAGGGCCCGACTCCGGGAATTGCCACGCATTGCGCCCTCCGCGGTCGCGGCACTCTTTCCGCCCGGCACGCCGCCGGGCATGGCGGCACGGCAGCGCCGCCCGTCGCAGGATAACCTCCCTATTTTAGCAGCGCCGCATTCCGTTTCCGGCCCGTCCCCCCTATAAGGGCATTGGTTAGAATCGTTAAAAAGAGAGCCCCGTGAAGCGCTTTGCCGATTTGACCGAGCAGGAGATCCTCGCGCTCGCCATCACCAACGAGGAGGAGGACAGCCGCATCTACCGCGGCTTCGCCGAGGGCCTGCGCGAGCCATATCCGGCCTCCGCCAAGCTGTTCGAGGAAATGGCCGACGAGGAGATCCGGCACCGGGGCATGCTGTTCGATCTCTACCGCCAAAAATTCGGCGAATATCTGCCGCTGATCCGGCGCCAGGACGTGCGCGGCTTCATCAGCCAGCGCCGGCCGCTGTGGCTGATGCGGCCGCTCGGCATCGAGGAAGTGCGCAAATACGCCGCCGAGATGGAATACGAGACCGCGCGGTTCTACCGCAAGGCGGCCGAAACCGCGCGCGATGCCTCGGTGCGCGAGCTGCTGGTCAAGCTCGCCGAGGCCGAGGACAAGCATGAGAGCTTCGCCGAGCAATTGGGCGAGAAGCTCCTCACCAAACGGGCGCGGGCCGAGGAGGACGAGACCGCGCGGCGGATGTTCGTGCTGCAATACGTGCAGCCCGGGCTTGCCGGCCTGATGGACGGCTCGGTCTCGACGCTGGCGCCGCTGTTCGCGGCGGCGTTCGCCACGCATCAGACCTGGGAGACCTTTGTGGTCGGGCTCGCCGCGTCGGTCGGGGCCGGCATCTCCATGGGATTTGCCGAAGCGCTCTCCGACGACGGCTCGCTGACCGGGCGCGGCGCGCCGCTGCTGCGCGGCGGGGTGTGCGGGGTGATGACGGCGCTCGGCGGGCTTGGGCATACGCTGCCCTATCTCATCCCCGACTTCTGGGTCGCGACCGCGTTCTCGATCGCGGTCGTCGTCGTGGAGCTCGCGGCGATTTCCTGGATCCGCTGGCGGTTCATGGACACGCCCTTCCTCGCCGCCGCGTTCCAGGTGGGGGTGGGCGGCGCGCTGGTGTTCATCGCGGGCATCCTGATCGGCAGCTCCTAGCTTCCATGTTCGTGCTGGCGCATTTGTCGGATCCGCACCTCGGGCCCGTGCCGATGCCGCGTTTTCGCGAGCTGACCGGCAAGCGCGCGCTCGGCTTCGTCAATTGGCACCGGCGGCGCTTCGTCCGGCACCGCCCCGAAGTGCTGGAAGCCCTGGTGCACGACCTGCGCTCCGCGGCGCCGGACCACATCGCGGTCACCGGCGACCTCGTCAACATCGCGCTGGAGAAGGAATTCCCGCCGGCTCGGGAATGGCTCTCGCGGCTCGGCTCGCCGCACGACGTGAGCATGGTGCCGGGCAATCACGACGCCTATGTGCGCGACGCGATCGAGCATCCCGCCTCGCACTGGGGCGATTACATGCGCGGCGACGGCATCGGCACCGGCGCGCCGCACAGCCGGCCGGGTCCGTTTCCCTATGTGCGCCGGCGCGGGCCCGCGGCGCTGATCGGGCTTTCCTCCGCGCTGCCGACCGCGCCGTTCCTCGCCACCGGCAAGCTCGGCGCCGATCAGCTGATGCGATTTTCCGACGCGCTCGCGCATCTTGCGCACGAAGGCCTGTTCCGCATCGTGCTGATCCATCACCCGCCGGCCGTGCAAGGCCCCAACCGCTTCAAGCGCCTCATCGACGCCGGGCCGTTCCGCCGGCTGATCGCCGAGCACGGCGCCGAGCTCGTGCTGCACGGCCACAATCACGTGCATTCGGTGCACTGGATCGCGGGGCCGAAAAACCCGATTCCGGTAGTGGGCGTGCCTTCCGCCTCCGCGGCGCTGCGCGGCGACCGCGATCCCGCCGGCTACAATCTCTACCGGATCGATGGCGCGCGCGGGCGCTGGCGCTGCGAGGCGATCTCGCGCGGACTGAAAGCCGGCCACGACGGGCTGACCGAGCTCTCGCGCCGCGCGCTGACGCCGTGAGGCGGCCGATCCGTTCGGCTGGCGCACGGAACAAGCGACCCCGGCAGCACGACCGGCACGGTGCCCCTCGTCGCATGCCCCTTGCAATTACCTGCATATGCAGTTATCTCGGATGCCATGACCGACCATCATGCGGTTCCGGCGCCGGCATCGTTCGGCTGCACGTGCCTGCGGCTGCGCAAGGCGGCGCGGCGGATCACCCAAATCTACGACGGCTATGTCGAGCCATTCGGCCTGACCATCACGCAATTCGGCTTGCTCGCCCATCTGCGCGTGCTCGACGGGATCAGCGTCGGCGCCCTTGCCGAGAAATTGGTCATGGACCCGACCACCCTGACGCGGAATATGCGCCCGCTCGAACGCCGGGGGCTCGTGGCCCTGGAGCCGGACCCCGAGGATCGCCGCTCGCGAAGCTTGCGTCTGACCCAAGAGGGTCGGGAGGTGTTGCGCGCGGCGCGGCCGGCGTGGGCTCGCGCCCAGCGGCACGTCGAGCAGGTGCTGGGGAACGCCGACACGGCGGGTCTCCACGCGGCGCTCGATCGCGTGCTGGAACGACTCGCGTGAGCGCAATGGAGCGCCGCGCCCAATAGCTGAATATGCAGTGACTTCCACAGGAGGGATCGATGGCCCTGCAATCGGAAACCCGCTTCGGGATCGTGCCGCGCGAACTCGCCGCGACCATGACGGGCGTCGAATTTCTCGAGAAGCTGCGCGACGGCACGCTGCCGGCGCCACCGTTCGCCGAGGCAACCGACATCTGGATCACGGAGATCGAGCGCGGCCGGGTGGTGTTCGACGCGAAGCCGTCGCCGCGTTTCTACAATCCCATGGGAATGGTGCACGGCGGCTGGAGCGCGACCGTGCTCGATTCCGCCATGGGCTGCGCGGTGCATTCGATCCTGCAAGCCGGCCAAGCCTACACCACCGTCGACATGAGCGTGACCTTCGTGCGGCCGGTCCTCGCCAAGACGGGCGTGCTCCGGTGCGAAGGCAAGCTCATCCACGCCGGCAATCGCATCGCCACGGCCGAAGGCCGCCTCTGGGACCAGGCCGGCACGCTCATCGCGCATGGTTCGGAGACCTGTCTGGTGATCGGCCCGGCCGGCCCGAATTCATGAGCAGCCGTTTCGTGGCGAGAGAGGAAGCTCGATGAGCGCGACGAGCGCCGCCGCCGCAATGCCGATTCCCACCGCCAATCCGTTGCTGAGCGGCCGGATTCTGCCGACGCTGCTCCGGCTGGCGCTGCCGAACGTGCTGGCGATGACGGCGACCGTGCTGGTCGGCGTCGCCGAGACTTCCTACATCGGCATCTTGGGCACGCAGCCGCTGGCCGCCATGGCGCTGGTCTTTCCCTTCGCTATGCTGACGCAAATGATGTCGGCCGGCGCCATGGGCGGCGGCGTGTCGTCCGCGGTGAGCCGGGCGCTCGGGGCCGGTGACGTCTTGCGCGCTCGCGCGCTGGCGCTGCACGCGGTCGCGATCGGTATCATCGCGGGCGTGCTCTACTCGTTTGTATTCCTGGTGTTCGGCCCCGCCCTTTATCGGCTGCTAGGCGGCAGCGCGGGCGTGCTCGTGGAGGCCACCCGCTATTCGAACGTGCTGTTCAGCGGCGCGGTCCTGATCTGGCTCAGCAATTCGCTCGCCTCGGTTCTGCGCGGGACCGGAAACATGAAATTGCCTTCCATCACGATCCTGACGACATCGCTCCTGCAGATCGTGCTCGGAGGCAGCCTCGGCCTGGGCCTCGGACCGCTGCCGCGTCTCGGCATGCCAGGCGTGGCGCTCGGACAGCTGGTCGCGACCGGGGCCGGCGTCGCGGTTCTGCTGTGGTATCTTCGGTCGAACCGCGGCCGGCTGCGCTTGGCGTTCCGGGGCATCGCGTTCCGCGGCGAGATGTTCTTCGACATCCTCAAAGTGGGCGCGCTCGCCTGCCTGTCCCCGGTGCAAGCGGTGTTGACCGTGCTGATCTTCACGGCGCTGGTCGCGCGCTTCGGCGTGCCGGCGCTCGCCGGCTACGGCATCGGCGTGCGCCTGGAGTTCCTGTTGATCCCCATCGCGTTCGGCGTCGGCGTCGCCGCGGTGCCCATGGTCGGCATGGCGATCGGCGCCGGCGAGGTTCCCCGCGCGCGCTCCGTGGCATGCACCGCTGGCGGCGTCACCGCACTCATGCTGGGGCTGATCGGCCTCGTGGTCGCGGTCGCGCCCGATCTCTGGGCCGGACTGTTCACCCGCGAGGAGGCCGTGCTGCTCGCCGCGCGCCAATACCTGCGCTTCGCGGGGCCCGGATTTGCGTTTTTCGGGCTCGGGCTCACGCTGTATTTCGCCGCCCAGGGCTCCGGAAACGTGCTCGGTCCGGTGCTGGCTTCGACGTTGCGGCTGCTGCTGGTCGCCATCGGCGGTGCATGGCTGGCGCAAGGCGGAGCCGGCGTCGCCGCGCTGTTCGCGCTGGTGGGAGCTTCCATGACGGCGTATGGGCTCGCCACCGCGGCGGCGGTTTTCTTCACGCGCTGGGGCGGGGCGCGAAAGTCCCGAGCGGCGCCGGCATGACCGGAACAGGCCTGGTTTCGACGCCGGCTACATCACGTAGATGCGGTCGGGCAATTCGTCGCCCGCATCGGTCGGTGGCGCGTGGGCGGCCAGCACCGTTCCACATCGTTCGATCGCGGCGATGAATCCCTGCGCAATGCGGCCGTCGCGCATATGCGCTGTCAACGCGTCGACGGCGGCCTGCCACTCCCGATTGCCGACCTTCGCGGCAATGCCTTCATCGGCGATGATTCGCGCATAGCGCTCGGCAAGCGACACGAAGATCAGCACGCCGGTTCGTTCTCGCGTCAGCGTGAGGCTGCGCGCGTGGAACTGCTCGACCGCCGCGCGATGGGCTCGGGCTCGACGCACTGCCGGCGGAACCAGCGCAATGCGCAGCGGCGGCCAGGACAATGCCAGCACGGCCGCGGCAAACATTACGATCTGGACCAGGAAGATCCGCTGCACGCTCCATTGCGTCAGCACGATCAGCGGCCATGGCGAAACGAGCGCCGCAAGCGACGCCCAAAGCACGGGGACGTAAAAATACTCCGACGACGAGCGCCTCAGCACGCACACGATCTGGCCGGATGTCCGCTGCTCGGCGGACCGGATGGCGGCGGCGATCGCCGCATGATCTTCCTTGCTGATCGGCATCACCAGCTTCCCGAGGCTCCGCCGCCTCCCGACGAGCCACCGCCACCCGCGAACCCGCCGCCGGAAGCGCCGCCACCCCAGCCCGACCCGGACGAGCCGCCCCACTGCGAGCCGCCATAGGGAATGAAAATCGGGGGCCCGGCACGGCCGGTCCAGGCGGACGCACGGCCGCGCGCATGGCCCATCATGAAACGAAGAATGAAGATCAGGAGACCGAGGAAGATCAGCGGCGCGAGTTGATCGATCAGCGTCTGCCGGTCATCGGTCCGGATCCTGGGTCGCTGCTGCCATTCCGCGGCATCGGTCGTCAGGACGGAAAGGATTCCATCGACCCCGCGCTCGATACCGCCGGCATAATCGTTGGCCTTGAAGCGGGGAACGATGGCGCCGGTGATGATGACATTCGACAGAGCATCCGTAAGGGTGCCTTCGAGGCCGTAGCCGACCTCGATGCGGACCTTGCGCTCCCTGGGCGCGACGAGCAGCAGGACCCCGTTGTTCTTGTTCGATTCCCCGAGCTTCCAATGGCGGAAGAGCTCGTTGGCGAAGGTCTCGACGTCTTGCCCCTGCAGCGAGCTCACCGTAGCGACGACGAGCTGAATACCCGATTTTTCCTCGAGCTGCTTCAGCTTGCCCTCGATTGCGCTGCGGCTCGCCGCGGGGATGACATTGGCCTGATCGACCACGCGGCCCGTGAGCGCCGGCAAGTCGAGCGCGTGGGCAAGACCGACCAGCAGGGAAAATACGATAACGCCAGCGCAGCCGGACCAACACCAGCCGTTCGCACGCGCGGAGAGGAAGGAAGGCGGCACCATCGTCAGTGGACCGGATTCGCCGCCTAGAATTTCACCTGAGGAGGCGACTGCGCGTTTTCGGCAGCCGTGAACTCCGCCATCGGTTTGCTGCCGGAGAAAACCGTCTTGGCCCAAATGAGGGTCGGGAACGTCCGCAAGGAGGTGTTGTAGGCACGCACCGCCTCGATGTAATCCCGCCGCGCCACCGAAATGCGGTTCTCGGTTCCCTCGAGCTGCGATTGCAGCGCCAGGAAATTGGCGTTCGATTTCAGATCCGGATAGTTCTCGGTGATTGCGAGCAACCGGCCGAGCGCACCGGACAATTGGTTCTGCGCGTCCTGGAATTGCTTGAGCTTGTCGGGGTCGCTGAGCTGGGAGGCATCGACCTTCACCTGCGTCGCCTTGGCGCGGGCTTCGACCACCGAGGTGAGCACGTCCTTCTCCTGCTTCGCGTAGCCCTGAACGGTGGCAACCAGGTTGGGAATGAGGTCGGCGCGGCGCTGGTATTGGTTCTGCACGTCGCCCCACCGGGCCTTGGCCTGCTCCTCGAGCGTCGGAATCGTGTTGTAGCCGCAACCCGCGAGGAAAGAACCCACGCCGACGACTGCGATCAGCGTGCGCAAGCGAAAGGTGCCGGTCATGTGTTCTCCAACTCGAGCGACGGGCGCTCGCATGGCCCAAACCATGAAAACGGCCGCGGCAGCGAACGGTTCAACGCAGCGTCGAGAGCCACGCGGTTCCCAGCACGGCGCCGGCCCCGATTGCCGCGCCGAGGATGAGGCCGATCAGCAGCATGAGCAGCATGCGTCGCCGGCGCTGGCGGCCGCTGACCGCGTCGATCAGGCGATCGCGGGCGGCAAGCTCGGTGTCGCCGGCGATGACGCGCTCGCGCTCGACCAGCCGCCGCGCGATGTATTGGGTCACCGCGCGCGCCATTTCGTCGACGTCGGCGGATTCGGCGATCACGCGTCGGCCGTAGCGGGTGTCCTGGACGAAGCGATAGACGCGTTTATCGCGACCCATGGCGACGTGGGCGATCATGTCGATCCACAGCCGCGGCGTGTCGCCCTCGGCGATCCCGCGCTCGAACAGCTCGACCCCTTCGGGAATGTCGGCATACACCGCCTCGAGCGCCTGGTTCAGCAATTCGAGCCGGGCGAGTTCGGCATCGCGCAGATCGACGACCACGCCGGAGCGCTCCGCCATCTCGATTCGCGCCTGGCGCATCGCGTCCTTGAGCCGCGGGGTGCGCCCGTGCTCCGTCTCCTCGGCGTTGCTTTCGGTCATGTCCCGTCCTTCCCCCGGTCAACGTACCAAGCTCGCGAGTGTGGCGCAAAACCGAAGCTTGCCATCCAGCGTGAAGTGAGCGCAGGCGCCGAGACCCCCGATGCCCGCTCACAGCCCGAGATCGCTCAGCGAAGGGTGATCGTCGGGGCGGCGGCCGAGGGGCCAATGGTATTTGCGCTCGCTCGCCTTGATGGGAAGATCGTTGATGCTGGCGATGCGAAGGCGCATCAAGCCGTCCTGGTCGAATTCCCAATTCTCGTTGCCGTAGCTGCGGAACCAGTTGTCGCTGTCGTCGTGCCATTCATAGGCGAAACGCACCGCGATGCGATTCTCGCGGAAGGCCCAGACTTCCTTGATCAGACGATAATCGAGCTCGCGGCCCCACTTGCGCCTCAGGAAGGCTTCGATGGCCTCGCGGCCGTGGATGAACTCCGCGCGGTTGCGCCAGCGGCTGTCGATCGTGTAGGCGAGCGCCACGCGGGCGGGATCCCGGGTGTTCCAGGCGTCTTCGGCCATGCGTGCCTTCTGGGCGGCGGTCTCGGCCGTGAAGGGGGGAAGCGGCGGGCGGCTCATGCAACACCTCGAGGTTTGGCGAGTAATGGCCACACTCGCCGGGGAGGATCAAGCAAGCTCGTGGCGATGCATCCACGCGAGCCCGTCCTCGGTGCGCGCGCGCGGTCGGTACTCGGCGGCGATCCAGCCGGCATAGCCCATCGCGTCGAGCGCCGCGCAGATCGCCGCATAATTGACCTCGCCCTCATCGGGCTCGGCGCGCGAGGGAACCGCGGCAATCTGCACGTGCCCGATCAACGGCAGGTGCCGCTCGATGCGCTTGATCAGATCGCCCTGCATGATCTGCACGTGATAGCAGTCGAACTGGATCTTCAGGTTGGGCCGGCCGACCCGCGCGATCGCGTCGGCAGCGTGCTCGACCCGGGTGAGGAAATAATCCGGCCGATCGCGGGTATTGAGCGGCTCGATCAGCAACGTGATGTTCTTCGCCGCGGCGGCATCGGCGGCGCTCGCCAGATTGGCCGCAAACGTCGCGTCGGCGGCCGGCCGCCGGTCCGGCGGCACGACGCCGGCGAGGCAATGCACGGCGGTGGCGCCGATCACCGCCGCATAATCGAGCGCCTGCCGGAATAGATCCGCGAATTCGCGTTCGCGACCGGGCACCGCGGCGAGCCCGAATTCTCCAGGCTGGCCCGGCGCCGTGTTGAGCCCCAGCATGACGAGATCGTTGCGGTCGATCTCGCCTCTGACGGCGGATGCCGACACCTCGTAGGGAAGCTGGACCTCGACCGCCGGAAAGCCGGCCGCGGCTGCGGCGGCGAAACGCTCGATCAGCGGCCGCTCGGTGAACAACATGCTCAAATTCGCGGCGAAGCGCGGCATCGAGTTCCCCGCGGGACGCCCTGGCACGCCTGCGGCGTGCGCGCTATGCATGCGATCCCGATCCGGCAGCAAAGCAAGAACATCGGCTGTCGCCAACCGAAAACGAGCTTTTCCAATGGACGCCAACGACAGCTTCCACATCGCCGTCATCGCCGGCGAGGGAATCGGCATCGAAGTGATGGCGCCGGCGCTCGAGCTCCTGCGCAAGCTCGAACGCTCGCATGCCGGGCTGAAATTCCGATTCACCGAGGCGCCCGCGGGCGCCAATCATTACCGCGAGACCGGAACGGCGCTGCCGGAGGCGACCGTCAAGCTGTGCGCCGAGGCCGATGCCATCCTGCTCGGCGCCTGCGGTCTGCCCGACGTGCGCTATCCGGACGGCACCGAGATCGCGCCGCAGATCGAGCTGCGCAAGATCTTCGATCTCTACGCCGGCGTGCGTCCGGCGCGCCTGGTGCCGGGGGTCGCAAGTCCGATCGTCGGCGCCGCGGAGCACGGCATCGATTTCGTGGTGATCCGCGAATCGACCGAAGGCCTGTTCGCTTCGATGGGCAAGGGCGTGGTCACCCACGACGAGGCGCGCGAGACGCTGGTGATCACCCGCAAAACCTGCGAGCGACTGTTCGATTTCTCGTTCCGTTTGGCGGCGCGGCGCAAGGCGCGCGGCGCGCGCGGGCAGCTCGCCTGCGTCGACAAGGCCAATGTGTTCAAGGCGTTCGCTTATTTCCGCAAAATCTTCGACGAGCGCGCGGCGCGATTTCCCGAGGTCGCCCGCGCGCACGTCTACATCGATGCCTGCTCGGCCGCGCTGGTGCGCAGACCGTGGGATTTCGACGTGCTCGTCACCGAGAACATGTTCGGCGACATCCTGTCGGATCTCGCCGCCGGCCTGATCGGCGGCATGGGCATGGCGCCTTCCGCCGACATCGGCGACACGCATGCGGTGTTCCAGCCTTGCCACGGCACCGCGCCGGACATCATGGGCACCGGCCGCGCCAATCCGGCCGCGATGATCCTGTCCGCGGCGATGATGCTCGACTGGCTTGCCGAGCGCCACGACCATTCGGCCGCCGCGGACGCGGCGCGGCGCCTCGAGCAGGCGGTCGACCGCGCGTTCGCGGCGGGCCTGAAGCCGTGCGAGATGGGCGGCCACGATGGCACCCGAGAAATCGCCCGTGCGGTGATGGCGGCGCTGTGACGCGCCGTTGTAGCACGGATGGAGCGGAGCGAAATCCGGGACCCCGCTTACGCTACGCTCCTTGCGGGCTACGGAACTGAGGCTCTACGGCAAGCCCGCGATCGCCCTCGCCGCGCCGGTGAGCTCCAGGATGTGCAGCCCGGTGTTGGCGCGGTCGACCACATAGACGAAGCCGCGCTCGTCGGTCTCGACGTTGTTGCTCTGGATCGCGGTCTTGCAGCGGTCCTGGCCGTTGACCTTGACGCAGCGCGGATCGGTCTTCTCGGTGATCGCCGGGATGAAGAAGCCGGCTTCCTTCGGCCGGTATGGATCGCGCACGTCGAGCGCGCGAACGCCGGCATTGAAGAACGTGATGAACGCCAGCTTCCTGTAGAACACCGGCGCCATGCTTTCGTTCGACGAATGCGCGCCGAAGCGGCCGCCGCGCTCGCAGAAATGCCCGCTCGCCTCCTCGACGGTCCAGTTTGACACCACCATCGGCCGCGTCTCGATCGTCACGTCGGCGAACCACACCATCTGCCGCGCCTCCTGGCATTCGTTCACTAGCGATTCGTCGACGATCATCACGATGTCGCGGGTTGCGCCGAACTTGTCGTGGGCGAATTCCGCGACCGGCATCTTGGGCATCGGAAACGTCGTGTGCGCGCCGACGATCGGGGAGAGCTCGAGCCGCCCGATCTCGGGATAGCGCAGATTTTCCGGCGTCGGCTCCTTGGCGCCGTTCAACAGCTTTGCGCGGTCGACGATCTGCAGGATGCCGCCCTTGTTGGTGCCGTAGCCGAAATAGATGCGGTTGCCCTCGGGCCCCATCGAGATCGGACCGTGCAGCTCGGTCGGCACGGTGCCGGTTGCGCCCGGCTCCTGGCCCGGAAGGCCGAAATCGCGGATTTTTGCCGGATGCGCCGGATCGGACAGATCGTAGATTTGCGTCATGCGCCGGGTGCGCCACCCGGGAGCGCCGGAGACCAGATAGGCGATGCCGGTCTCGCATTCCCACCAGCTTTTATGGGTGTCGTTGAGGCCGTCGAGCCGCGTGACGAGCTCAGGCTTGGCCGGATCGACGACGTTCCAGATCTCATGGGCCTGGCCGCCGAACGTGCGCAACAGATAGACGCTATTCGGATCGCCTTTTGGCAGCGCTTTGCCGTCGCACACGCGCACCATTTGCGCGCCGCCCTGCTCGTAGGTCCCTTCCTGGCCGGGAATGTGACGCAGATATTTGGGATGCGCGGCATCGGTCACGTCGAGGATCGAGGTGCCGCTGAACTCGGGCTGACCGGTGAGCGGATTGAGCGGCTTCGGCAGCTTGTCGGTGCCGCCGTGGTGGCCGATATAGGCGATGAAGCGTTCGCCCTGGCGGTGGATGGTCGGCTGATAGGCGCTGCGCGCCTGGAGATCGTCGTAGCCGACGAGCCGCATGTTGCTCGCCTCCGGCGGATCGCCGACCTTCGGCGTTTGCGCGGATGCCGGGGCAACCGCGCAAGCAAACAAGGCACAACAAACAAGCGGAAGGAGGATCGCGCGCACCAAAGTGAGTTCACGCCCGTTCATAACTGCTCCCTCATCGTATGATCATTTGGCTCCGAGCGAGCGCAAATCTCCTCCTCTCCCCGCTGGGGAGTGGGGGGCACGACCGCTGTTTTGAGTCGAAGATCGCGATCCCCTCACCCGATCCTCGCCTTCGGCGAGGATCGACCTCTCCCGAGGGGAGAGATAAGAAGCGTGCCTCATCGATCCTCGCGCCAGATGCCGAGCGCTTCCTGGGCCGGGCGGTCCGAGATGCCGAACAGCACGGTTTCGCCTCGCGCGCGGTGCGCGTAACGCTTCCACGGCGGAATGACGAAGACATCTCCGGGCGACCATTCCAGCGTCTCGTCATCAAGCTTGGTTGCGCCTTCGCCTTCGACGCAGACGAAGATCGCGCCGTCGGTCGAACGATACGGCTGGCCCGCAAAGCCCTTGGGCAGCAGTGCGAGATGCGCGCCCATGGTCGGCGTCGCCCAGCCGCCGTTCCAGGGATTGGCGTAGCGCACGCGCGCGCCGTGACAGCGGTCGACGTCGCCTGCGCGCCGCAGCCGCTCGAGGATCGGCCGGGTGCGGGCGTAGGGATAATTGACGATCGGGGTGCGGATCTCGTTGGGAGCCTCGCCCTCGGGCAGCACGCCGGAGCCGAACCGCGCCAGCGAATCCCCGTCCTCGCGCTCGGCCGCCTGGCTTTCCCGGTTCAGGTGCTCGGAGAACGCCGCCTCGAAGAAATTGATCATCGGCAGATCGAGCACGTCGAGCCAGATCATCGGCTGCTTCGAAGTATTGCCGTGGTCGTGCGCGGCCCAATTGGCGGTGATGACGAAATCGCCGGGTTTCATCAATGTCTTCTCGCCCTCCACCGCCGTATAGGCGCCCTCTCCGTCGAGCACGAAACGGATCGCCGAGGCGGAATGGCGGTGGGCGGGGGCGATCTCGCCCGGCAGGATCAGCTGCAGGCCGGCGTAGAGCGTCTGGGTGATGCGCGACTTGCCGCGCAGCGCCGGATTCTCCAGCACCAGCACCCGGCGCTCCGCCTCCTTCGCCGTGATCAGCTCGCCCGCTTCCGCCACGAACGGCCGCACGTCCTTGAAATGCCAGATCGCCGGCACGCATTGCGTGGCCGGCTCGTCAGGCACGAGGTCGCGCAGCACCTCCCACAGCGGCGCCATGTCGTGGGCGGAGATGCGCTCGTAATAGGCGCGCCGGGACGCTTCGACGTTCTTGCTCGCCGCCGGCGGGCCCGGCTTCCCGGCCGATTTCCGGGCGCTCGGGACACCCATGGCGTTCCTCCTGTTTTCGTTGACGATTGCCCCGGAGATTACCGCAATAATTTGGGTCTTCAAAACTACGCCGGCAGTGCCACTGCAGTGCCACGAGAACGGCCGCTCCTCGGACCGTCAGGCGGGCACGCCCACGCGGGCGATGAATTTGGAAAATGCGGCGAGCTGCTGGGCGATGATTTTTCGCGTCGGCTCGTCGGTCAGCACACCCTGGGCCTCATCGACCTTGGTGTTGACGAACGTCACCATGATCTCCGGCTTGTTGAAGACCTGCGCGTCGAGGAACACCATCATCTGCCGCAGGTGATATTGCGCGCGCGCGCCGCCGAGCACGCTCGGAGAGGCGGACTGGATCGCGACCGGCTTGCCGGCGAGCGGCTGGTTGGGGAGCCGCGACACCCAATCGATCGCGTTCTTGAGCACGCCGGGTATCGAATAATTGTATTCCGGCGTGACGAACATGATGCCGCTCGCGGCCCGGATCGCGTCGCCGAGCGCCGTGACCGGCGCCGGGAAGCCCTGCTCGCTCTGCACATCGAAATTGTAGAGCGGCATGGTGCCGATCGGCGGCGAGGGCACGATCGTCATTTCCGCCGGCGCCAGCGCCGGCAGATTGCGCGCCAGCATGGCGTTGTAGGAGCCCCGGCGCAGGCTGCCGCAGATCGCCAAGACGTTGTGTTTGTCGCTCATAGGCTCGAATCCCCCGCCTCGATGGCTCGAATCCCCCGCCTCGACGCGTTCAGGTGCGGCGCCCGCCCGCTTCCGGCACGAGTGCCTGCACCGAGAAATAGCCGTCGGGGTCGCTCCACACCGCGCCCGTCGTCCAGCCGGCGCCGAGCGCGAGCGCCGCAAAGGATTCGACGGTGTATTTGTAGCTGTTCTCGGTGTGGATGGTCTCCCCGGCGCGAAAGCCGAAGCATTTGCCGAGGATGCGCACTTTTTGCCGCCGCAGGCTGGCGAGATGCATCTCGATCCGGCGCAGCTCGCGATTATAGAAGGCATGATGCTCGAACGCGCTCACGTCGAAATCGCCGGCGAGCTCGCGATTGATGCGCACCAGCAGGTTGCGATTGAACTGCGCCGTGATGCTTTGCGAGTCGTTATAGGCGGCGTGGAGCACCTCCGGGTCCTTGACCAGGTCGACGCCCACCACGAATGCTGCGGCGCGTCCCAGCACGCGTCTGGCGCGGCGCAGAAACCCGGTGACTTCATGGGGCTCGAGATTGCCGATGGTGGATCCGGGAAAGAAGCCGATCCGCGGAGCCGCGCGGATCGCGGCGGGCAATTCGAACGCGCAGGTGAAATCCGCCGCGACCGGCAGCACCTGGAGCGCCGGGAAATCCGCCTGCAGCCGGGCGGCCTCGCCGTTCACGAATTCCGCGGAAATATCCACCGGCACATAGGCGCGCACCGAGGCCATGTGCCGCAGCAGCAGGCGCGCCTTCGCGGTCGAGCCGCTGCCGAACTCGACCAGCGCCGCGCCCGGTTGCGCGAATTGCGCGATGCTCTCGGCGGAGGATTCCAGGATCCGCATCTCGGTCCGGGTCGGGTAATATTCGGGAAGCTCGGTGATCCGTTCGAACAGCCGCGAGCCGGCCTCGTCGTAGAAATATTTCGCCGGCAGGCGTTTCGGCATGGCCGCGAGGCCCGCGAGCACGTCGGCGGCGAACCCGGTCGCGGCATTCCGCGCGGGTTGCGGACGAACGGCAGATCGCGCGAGCGCCGTCATGATCGAGCCCGTGACTGGGATTGGTTCGGACAGGGGCGGTCAGCCGTCGTAATCGGCAAGCCGAACTCCGGTGAATTGCCAGCGGGCGGGCGGATAGAAGAAATTGCGATAACTCACGCGACTGTGGCCTGCGGGAGTCGCCAGCGAACCGCCCCGCAGCACCATCTGGTTGACCATGAACTTGCCATTGTATTCGCCGAGCGCGCCGGCCTCCGCCAGGAACCCAGGATAGGGCCCGTAGGCACTGCGCGTCCACTGCCAGGCAACGCCCTCGGCGTTCGAAAGTTCACCGGTGCGCGCCGCGATCTCCCACTCGAATTCGGTCGGCAGATGCTTGCCGGCCCACCGCGCGAAGGCGTCCGCCTCGTAATAGCTTATATGACATACCGGCGCGTCGGGATCGAGCGGCTTGAGCCCGCCGAGCGTCATCGTCAGCCATTGGCCGTCGCGTTCCTGCCAGTAGCCGGGCGCAATCCAATCCTCCGCTTCGACGCTCGCCCAACCGTCCGAGAGCCACAACGAGGCCGTCCGATACCCGCGATCGTCCATGAATGCCAACCATTGCGCATTGCTGACAAGCTCGCGGGCAATGCGCACGGGGCCGACCAGAGCCCGGTGCGCCGGGCGCTCGTTGTCGAACGCAAAGCCTTCGCCATCGTGCCCGACGCTGTAAATGCCCTGCGCGAACGCGAGGAAGCCGCCTGCACCGCCGCGAGTTTCGGGCGGGCGCCATCCGGCGTCATAGGCCGGCGCCGTGGGGTTCTGGGCGAAAGCGTGGAGAATATCCGTCAGCATGAGCTCCTGGTGCTGCTGCTCGTGATTGAGGCCGATCTCGAGGATCCGCAGCATGTCACCGAGCTGCCGCGCGCCCGCCTCGGTAATCAGGCAGTGCACGGCGCGATCGACATGGGCGCGATAGGCGCCGACTTCCGCGGCGTTCGGGCGCGTGATGAGGCCGCGCCTGGGGCGCGCATGTCTCGGGCCCGCGGCGACATAATAGGAGTTGAACAAATATGCGAACCGCGGATCGAACACCCAGTACGCCGGGGCGTGCGGAATGAGCAGAAACTGCTCGAAGAACCAGGTGGTGTGCGCGCGGTGCCATTTGACCGGGCTCGCGTCGGGCATCGATTGCACCGCCTGGTCCTCGGCCGAGAGCGGCGCGGCGCGGCGCTCGGTCTCGCTGCGTATCGCGTCGTAAGCCGCGAGCCAAATCGCGCGCGCATCCGAGCGGGCGGGGCCGGTCCCGGCCTGCCCGGAAAGTTCGCGTCCAAGTCCGGCATATGCAGACACGCTATCCTCCAGCCGCAATGCGCGATCGGCCACGACGAGAACCGCCTGCCATGTCGATTGTTCCTGAAATAGCCAGCGAACGGCGGACCTAAGACGATCAACGAGCAGTCGACGAACTTGGCATCTGTGTCAGGCGTCCCGCGATTGTAAGCTGCCCTGCGTTCACATTCGCGCTAGCGGGATCCCCAAAAATTATCCTACACTTCCTCGTTTGAAACAGCGGCCCGTGCCCGCGCTGCAATCGTGCGCCGGCCCGCTTCCTTGGGGAAACCATCATGACCGGCGGGCGTCCCTGGTACAGCGTGCTTTACGTTCAGGTGATCATCGCGATCCTGATCGGGATCCTGGTCGGCTATTTTTTCCCCGGAACCGGGGTCGCGCTCAAGCCGCTCGGCGACGGCTTCATTCAGCTCATCAAGATGATGATCGCGCCGGTGATCTTCTGCACCGTCGTTCACGGCATCGCCTCGATGAGCGACTTGAAGAAGGTCGGGCGGGTCGGCGTCAAGACGCTGGTCTATTTCGAGGTGGTGTCGACGCTGGCGCTCGTCATCGGGCTGCTGGTCGGCGAGATCGTCCGGCCGGGCAGCGGCTTCAACATCGATCCGGCTTCGCTCGACCCCAAGGCGGTTTCCTCCTACGTCACGCGCGCCAAGGAAGAGGGCATCGTCGCGCATCTGTTCGCGATCATTCCCGACACCTTTCTGGGAGCCCTGGCGCGCGGCGATCTCCTGCAGGTGCTGCTGGTTTCCATCCTTTCCGGCTTCGCCATCTCGCGGATGGGCGAGCTCGGCGAGCGCGTTACCCACGCGATCGACATCGCCGCCAAGGTGTTCTTCCGCATCATCCACATCATCGTGCGGGCGGCGCCGATCGGCGCCTTCGGCGCGATGGCGTTCACGATCGGCGCCTATGGACTGGGGTCGCTGTGGAACCTGCTGCAGCTGATCGCCACGTTTTATCTCACCGCGCTGTTGTTCGTGCTGATCGTGCTCGGCACGATCGCGCATCTCAGCGGATTCTCGATCCTGCGCTTCATCGCCTACATCAAGGACGAGCTGCTGATCGTGCTCGGCACGAGCTCGTCGGAAACGGTGCTGCCGCAGATGATGGAGAAAATGGAACGGCTGGGCGCCTCGCGCTCGGTCGTCGGCCTGGTGATCCCGACCGGCTACAGCTTCAATCTCGACGGCACGAACATCTATATGACGCTAGCCAGCCTGTTCCTGGCGCAGGCAACCAATACGCACCTCACCCTCGGCCAGGAACTGGGGCTGCTGCTGATCGCCATGATCACCTCGAAGGGAGCCTCGGGCGTCACCGGGGCCGGCTTCGTGACGCTCGCGGCGACGCTGGCGATCGTGCCGGACATCCCGATCCAATCGCTGGCGATCCTGGTCGGGATCGACAAATTCATGAGCGAGTGCCGCGCGCTGACGAATCTGGTTGGCAACGGGGTCGCGACCGTCGTGATCAGCCGCTGGGAAGGCGAGCTCGACACCGCCAAGCTCGATCAGGTCATGGCCCACCCGATCAAGGTCGGCGAGGAGTTGGAGCCCACCCCGGCTTAGGCGCCGATGGGCCGCGACCCTTGCCCGACGCTCCGCCCGGTTGACCGGCCGCCTCGGCGACGGGCCAATGGCGCATCGGACCGTCTGTGCGGTTCGATTCGGATAATGGTTGGTGGCGGAAGGATCGGACCACTTTGGTTTGGCGCCGCCTAGAATGCGAGACTCGGTGCAAATCGAACCGTCAGCAGCGCTATAGCCACTCTTTCCATTTGAAAAACAGATACGGCAGCACCGCGACCATCAACATCAGGCCGAGTGCGGCGGGATAGCCGAACGGCCACTCGAGCTCGGGCATATTCTTGAAATTCATGCCGTAGATCGAGGCCACCAGCGTCGGAGGCATCAGCACCACCGCGGCAACCGAAAAAATCTTGATGATGTTGTTCTGTTGCGCCGAGGTCAGCTGCAGATGCGCTTCCAGCGCGGATTTCACCAGCTCGAGAAGGTTATCGATGCTCTCGACCACGCGGATCACGTGATCCTGAACGTCGCGAAAATATGGATGCATGGATGGACCAATCAGCGGGACATCGAATCGCATCATGCGGTTGCATACTTCCTGCAGCGGCTGGACCGTCCGGCGCATCTGCAGGAGTTCGTGCCGCAGCTCGTAGATGTGTTGGACATCCGGCCGGCTCGCGCGTTCGGAGAAAACGGCGCCTTCGACGGCATCGAGCTCGGTTTCGAACTCGTGAACGATCGGGAAAAAATTGTCGACGATGAAGTCCATGACCGAATAGACGACGAAACTCTCGCCCATCGACAGCATCTTGGGCGCGCCCTCGCAGCGGGCGCGCACCTCGCGGTAGCCGGTGGTCGACCCGTGTCGGACCGTCACCACGTAACCCCGACCGGCGAAAATATGCGTCTCGCCGAATTGAATCTTGCGATCCTGAAGCTGTGCCGTGCGCAGCACGATGAACAGCGAGTCGCCGTAGATTTCGAGCTTCGGCCGCTGATGCGCCGAATGTGCATCCTCGACCGCGAGATCATGCAATCCGAACCGCTGCTGGACTGTGCGGAGCAAGGCCTCGTCCGGCTCATGCAGCCCGATCCACACGAACCGCCCCTGGCCCGTATCGACCCTTCCGGCCTGTTCCAGATCGACATCGGCGACACGGCAGCCATTTTGATACGCGGCACAGTTGATCACCATGCTCATCGTTTCCTCCGCGCGTTCAGGCGTTTCGGCGCCCAGCCATGTTACCATGGAGCCCTTGCCGTGACCTGGGCCCGTTGTTCTATCCGGGAACGAGCAGGGACCCGTCATTTGCGCCATGCGGCTCGGCGCCTAGCTAGGTATTCGCCCTATGCGGGATCCCTGCCTGGTTGACCGGCCGGGTCCGCCGCGGGACAATCCTGCAAGACGCGGCTCGGCCGACCAAGGACCTGATCCTCAACCCCGCAGGCTATCACCACAACATGATCCAATCCGTCACTATCGCGGCGACGTGAGGCCAACATGCGTTACGCCATCGTCCTCATCCTGGCCTGGGCGAGCATCATCGATGCGGCGCTTGCCGCCGAGCAGGCGATCGAGCTCAAGCGCGCGCCCGGGGTCGAGCGAGTGGAGGCCAATTGCGGCTCCTGCCACAGTCTCGACTACCTGCCGATGAATTCCCCGTTCCTCAACGCGGCGTCCTGGCAGGCCGAGGTCAACAAGATGATCAATGCCTTCGGCGCACCGATCGACGAAGCCGACGCGAAGATCATTACCGAATACCTGATCAAGAACTACGGCGGGTGAGGCGTCGGGCCAGTGCGAGCACGGCCATGATGGAGCTGTACGAGATCGTCCTTCGGCTCACGGCCGCCACTCTGATCGGCGCCGTGATCGGCCTCAATCGGGACCTGCACGGCAAGCCGACCGGCATGCGCACGCTGGGGCTCGTCTGCCTCGGCTCGGCGCTGATCGTGATGGCAACCGACGGTTTCGCGCCGACGGTGTCGGCGCATTGGGACGCAAGGAGCCGCACCATCCAGGGGCTGATCACCGGCATCGGATTCCTCGGCGGCGGCGTCATCGTGCGCAGCAATACCGAGGAAATGCGGGTCCGCGGCTTCACCACGGCGGCCTGCATCTGGCTCACGGCCTGCATCGGCGTCGTCTGCGCGATCGGCGCCTGGGTCCCGATCTTGGTGACGCTGGCGTTGATCTTTCTGCTTTTGGTTTTCGGCGGGCCGGTAGAAAAGTTCCTGCATCGCCAGCTCGGTTCATCGGACGACGAGTAGCGCCGAAGATTGCGCTGGGCTGCAAACGACCGCCGCGCGGCCGTCGCGAAACCGCCGGAGATTTTTCCGATTGCATCGAGCCGACCGCCTCGGTCGCGCCCGGGCGGTCGGAAAGCCCGGCCTTGTCGCGGTCTCGCCGTTCTCCCGTCCCAATTGGCTTGCAGTAGCACGCCCGGATCAGCGCGCCGATCCGGCGCGGCAAGGGAGCTTGGGAATGCAGCGTGTTGCTGCCTCGGCCGCCGCTCTCGTTGCGCTCGCCGCAACATTATCCGCGACCGTAGCCGCCGATCTTGGCCGGCGCCCTCCGCCGCCCGAGGCGCCCGTCTATGAGCCCGTGCCGTATTACCGCTGGACCGGCTTCTATGTCGGCCTCAATGGCGGCGGCGCCTGGGGCGGCCGTTCCCGGTTCGATTTCGCGGGCAGCCCGCCCGCGTCCTTCGACGTGTCGGGCTGGCTCGCGGGCGGAACGCTCGGCTTCAATTACCAACTGGGCCATTTCGTCCTCGGGGTCGAGGGCGACTTCGACGGATCCGACATTCGCGGGAGCAGCGCATGTCTCGGAGCCTTTGCGTGTCAGACCCGGACCGACTGGCTCGCCACGGCGCGCGGCCGCATCGGGTATGCGTTCGATCGTTTCCTGCCCTATGTGACCGGCGGCCTCGCGGTCGGGAACCTGACCGCCGGCGTTCCGGGCATCGGGTCGGCGACCAGCACCCGCGCCGGCTGGGCCGTCGGCGGCGGCATCGAGCTCGCCCTGACCGGGAATTGGACCGCGAAAGCCGAGTACCTCTACGTCGATCTCGGCAGCTTCGATTGCGGCGCTTGCGGCGGGGTGCTGCCGCCGAGCATCGGCTTCGCCACCAATGTATTCCGCGTGGGCGTGAACTACCGGTTCTGAAGCCCGTACCCGCGAGACCTCCGGGCCCCTGGTATTCCAACGTGAGGGAGCGCACGTTCGTGCCGGAGGACCCGTGGTAACACCAGGCGCAAAATTGCCATGATCCGGTCAAACGAAACGTGAATGCTCGCGGACAGATCCGCGAGGGGAGGCACTGGGATGGCTTCGCCGCAACGAAACGCCGCCATTGACGCTGCTCGCCGGCTGCTTGCGGACTGCATGTTGTTCCGCGGCCTGGTGGAGAACGAACGCGACGCAGTCGTGGCCCGGGCACGCCTGCGCCATTTTGCTGCCGGTGAGACCATTTTCCTCATGGGGTCTCCGGGCGACAGCATGATGGCGGTGCTCAGCGGCCAGATCCGGATCAGCGTACCCTCGCCGGAAGGCCGGGAGATCGTGCTTGCGATCTTTCAGCCTGGCGAAGTGTTCGGGGAAATCGCCCTGCTCGACGGCAAGGAGCGCACCGCCGATGCCCGGGCGATGACGGCGTGCGAACTGGCGATCCTCGAGCGCCGGGACGTGTTCGCCTTCCTGGAGCGCAAGCCCGATGCGTGGCCCAGGCTCGTCGAAGTGCTGTGCGACCGGCTGCGCACCACCGACCAGCACATCGCCGAAGTGGCGCTGCTGCAATTGCCGGTCCGGCTGGCCAAGGCGCTGCTGCGAATGGCAGACTCCGAGGCGAATGTCGCAAAGGGTTCCGCGACCGTTCAGCTGTCCCAGCGCGAACTCGGCAACATCGTCGGGGCGGCGCGCGAGAGCGTCAACAAATGCCTGCGTGAGTGGCAGCGCTCCGGCCTGGTGCGCATCGAAGGCACCTCGATCACCATATCGAATCGGGCAACCCTCCAGGGCGTCGCCGAGCAAGGCTGAGACCGGCCGCCGGCCGACCGGTCCCGGGTTGCGGGTCCGGTCGCCTCGAAAAACCGAGCACATTCAAGCCTTCACCGCCGACTTGCGGGCGGCGACCGCCGCGTTTTCCGCCGCGGGCCGCTTTTTCCACAGCCCCCAGTTCCCACCGACGGGTGTGACCTAGGTCACAGGGGCTCGAGCCCAAGGTCCTGCATTCTCCACTCAATGGGGAAAGGCGCACCGCTTCCCGCGCCTCAAGAATCGCTTTAAGGTTGAAAAAAATGACGCACGGGTACGGAGGTTCCACGACCGTGATTGGGGAAGGTGCGCCGTCCGAACCCCCCGCCGTGGAGGTTCGAACCACTCGCTGGAAACCCAGCGCCGCCATGACGGTGCAGTTTTGGGGAGTTCGCGGGAGCCTCGCTTGCCCGGAGCCCGAGGTTGCGCGCTACGGCGGCAACACTTCCTGCGTGGAAGTGCGTTGTGGCGATCGGGTGCTCATTTTCGATGGCGGCACCGGCTTGCGGCCGTTGGGCAACCTGCTGGCGGAATCCGGGCGGCGGACCGATGCCGACCTGTTCTTCAGCCATTTCCATATCGATCACGTCTGCGGGCTGCCGTTCTTTGCGCCGATGTACGATCCGAGCACCCGGTTGCGGTTGTGGGGCGGCAATCTGCTGCCCTCGCGCCGGATCGTGCAGGCGATCGGCCAGATGATGTCCGAGCCGCTGTTCCCCATGGGTCCGGACTCCTTCAAGGCCGGCATCGAGTATCACGACTTTTACGCCGGCGACGTGCTCAAGCCGCATCCCGGCGTGACCTTGCGGACGGCGCCGCTCAATCACCCGGGCGGCGCGACCGGGTACCGGCTCGAATACGGCAAGAGCGCGATCGCCTACATCACCGATACCGAGCATCGACCCGGCGCGCTCGACAAGAACGTGTTGCAGCTCGCGCGCGACGTCGATCTGATGATCTATGATTGCAACTACACCGAGGAGGAATACCCGGCCCATGTCGGCTGGGGACACTCGACCTGGCAGCAAGGGGTGCGTCTGGCGAATGCCGCCGATGCCAAGCTGCTCGCCATTTTTCATCACGATCCGGAGCACGTCGACGACCGACTCGATCGGATCGGCCGAGACGCGAAGGCGCAACGCCCGGGGACCGTGGTTGCGGCCGAGGGCATGACATTGCGCTTCTAGATAGCTCCTAGATAGCTCCAGCCGCGACACCCCCGACGAGATTTGCTTTTGCCGGTGCGCTTGCCCCGCCGGCCGCAGCCTGAATTCCACCGCTTGGCAGATCGATCCCGCCGGCGTTGCCCGGCCGGCGGATTTTTTCCGGCCGTGTGATTTGCCTCACAAAGGCTCGGCTCGATCCCGCTCTATGGTGGCCCCACGCTTCGAGCCATCCGAACGGACCCGAACCTGAGGATCCAATGCGGTCGTCAGCTCGACACCTTCACGACTTCCCCGAGCAGCTCTCTGCCGGCGGCGCGCGAGGCTTCGCCGCTCGGCTGAGCCATGCTGCGGACGGATTCAACAAGCTTCTCGCGCAGGCCCTGGAGACTCTGCACGGCTGGCAGATCCGCCAAGCCGAGCGCGAGATTCACCGCTATCGCCATTTGGTTCGCTCGAGCTCGAATTAGGAGGGGCGATCTACCGGCGCGGAGATCGCCGATGCGCCGACCGCGCGTCGGGAATTCCGGAGCCGGCGCAACAAGCAGGGGGCGGGACACAGCGCACCAGAAACAAGTAGGAGTATCCGATGCCGACGCTCTTCGATCACTCCCAGGATGTATTTCGCCGCTTGGCACAGCGGGAACAGAAGCTTCGTCGTGGACGCGGTGATCGCGCTCGTCGTCCTCGGCCTGGTTGTCTTTGCGATGATCGCGCTGATCGCACTGCTCGGCAGCGCCGATCCGAACACGGCGGCGGCAGCTGCCGCGGACGGTCCCGTGCTCATCCTGCCGCCCTGATAGCGGCACGAGCGGTCGCAATCGGCGCCGCCGGGCAGGTTCGCTCGGCGGCGTTTGCTTGACGCGCGCGGGCCTCGCGGGAGCCTGGGTGAAAGCCGGAACTTATTTTCCGACAAGGCGTTAGTCCGCGTCCCGAGTTCGCACAAGGCAGCGCGATGGTTCTGCACGACGCGAGGCGGAGTCGCACGACGGGCCTCGACAAACCTCCCATTCACAAACGCATCCTCAACGCGCTCGGCCCGGGTCTCATCACCGGCGCCTCCGACGACGATCCCAGCGGCATCGGCACCTATTCGCAGGCGGGCGCTCAGTTCGGATTCTCCATCGGCTGGACCATGCTGTTCAGCTATCCGCTGATGGTAGCCATTCAGGAGACCAGCGCCCGGATCGGCCGCACCACCGGCCACGGCATCGCCGGCACGATCCGCGAGCATTATCCCGGCTGGCTGGTCCATGCGGTCGTCGGGCTGCTGTTTCTCACCAACACCATCAACATCGGCGCGGATCTCAGCGCCATGGGCGACGCGATCCAACTGCTGATCGGCGGATCTCGCGCCGTCTATGTGGTGCTGCTGGCGGCGATCTGCGCCGGCCTGCAGATCTTCGTGTCATACGCCCGCTACGCGCCGTTCCTGAAATGGATGACGCTGTCGCTGTTCGCGTATTTCGCGGCGTTGCTGGTGGTCAAGCTCGATTGGCTCGAGCTCGTGCGCGGCGTGCTCGTGCCCAGCTTTTCCTCCGATTCCCAATTCTGGACCACCGTGGTGGCGGTGTTGGGCACCACCATCAGCCCGTATCTGTTCTTCTGGCAGGCCGCCCAGGAATGCGAGGACATCCGCGCGCATCCCGGGCGGCAGGCCCTGACCAAAGCGCCGCGCCAGGGCGCCTCGGCCATCGACCGCATTCGCGCCGACACCTATATCGGCATGGCGGTTTCCAATCTCGTCGCGCTGGCGATCATCGCCACGACGGCGGCGACGCTGCACGCCGAGGGAATGCACGACATCCGCACGTCGGCCCAGGCCGCGGCGGCGCTCAAGCCGCTGGCGGGCGATTTCGCCTTCGTTCTGTTCGCGTTGGGCATCGTCGGGACCGGCATGCTTGCCATTCCGGTGCTGGCCGGCTCGACGGCGTACGCCTTGTCCGAGGCGCGCAAATGGCCGATCGGCCTCGCCAAGCAGCCGCAGCACGCGCGGGCGTTCTACGGCACCATCGCGATCGCCACGATGGGCGGAGTGCTGCTCAATTTTCTGCCCGTGGATCCTATCCGGGCGCTGTTTCTCAGTGCCGTCGTCAACGGCATCGTCGCCGCGCCGGTGATGGCGATCATCATGCTGATGGCGACGAGAAAACGCATCATGGGGCGTTTCGTCATCGGTCGCGGGCTCCAGATCTTCGGCTGGACCGCAACCGCCGTGATGGCTGCCGCCTCCGCTGCCATGGTCCTGGCGGCAATTCTGTGAGCATTGCCGCATATCTTTGAGTAAGCTCCCGGTCCGTCGCCGCATTCCGCCACGGCGGAAATTTGCTTCCGCCCCGGCTCGAGCGATCATGGTTGATTGGCGCCTGCGGGCCTTCTACGGCTGGTACGTCGTTTACGCCGTCGGCTTCGTGCTGATGACGACCTCGGGCTTGGCTTTCTACAACCTTTCGGTGCTGCTCGACGCCTTCGTGGCCGAGCGCGGGTTTCCGGTAGCGCTCACGAGCGGCGCGACCGCGAGCTTCTTCATCGCCTCCGGCGCGGGCGGCGTGTTCGCCGGGCGGCTGATGGATCGCATCGATGCCCGCCTGATCATGATCTTCGGCGCTTGCGTGAGCGCGATCGCGCTCGGCTCGCTCTCCCTGCTGCAGCGGCCGTGGCAGCTCTATGTGTTCCATCTGGTGTACGGCTTCTGTTATGGCTTCTGCGGCTTGGTGCCCGCGACGACCATCGTGGCGCGCTGGTTCGAGGCGCGTCGGGCGCTCGCCCTCTCCATCGCCTCGACCGGACTGTCGCTCGGCGGCGTGCTGATCACGCCGCTCTGCGCCTTCCTGATCCAGCGCTGGGGCATCGCCGGGGCCGCGCCCTGGCTCGGGCTCACGTTCTTTCTCGGCGTCGTGCCGGTAACCGCAGCGGTCGTGCGATCGAGCCCGCAGGAGATGGGGCTCGTGCCGGACGGATCGAAATTCGCGCAGCGCGGCTCGAGCATCGCGCTGCCGCGCAACGTATCCTACGCGCAGGCCCGCCGCAGCCGGTTCTTCCTGGGCGTCACCGCCGCGTATCTGTTCGGCCTGGGCGCGCAGGTCGGCGCCATCACCCATTTGTTTCGGCTGGCGAGCACGCGCGAGAGCCCCGGCATCGCCGCGCTGGCATTGGCGCTGCTGGCGAGCGCCAGCGTGGTCGGCCGGCTCGCCGGCGGCTGGCTGCTGCTCAAGCTGCCGACCCGCGCGTTCGCGGTCGGCATGCTGCTGGCGCAAGCGCTGGCGCTCGCGCTGCTCGCGTTCGCGGCCAAGAGCCTGCTTCTGGTGGGCGCCGTGGTGTTCGGCATCACGGTGGGCAACGTGCTTATGCTGCAGCCGCTGCTGCTCGCCGAGGCCTTCGGCACGCGCCATTATGGCCGCATCTATTCGGTGTCGAACCTCATCACGGCGGCGGGCGTGGCGGGCGGCCCGGCGCTGATCGGGGTGATCTATGAGGCGAGCGGCGGCTATACCCTGCCCTATCTGGTGGTTTCCGCCGCGTCCGCCCTGAGCTGCGCGATCCTGCTGCTCGCGGGGAGGACGCAGGACGTCCCGAGGTAAAGCCGGGGGCGTATGAGCGGCAAGCGATCTTGCTACTCACGACGCGCGGCCGGAGAAAAGGGATTCAGGTTACGGACACCGAGCTGCTCGAAATCTCGAACGTTGCGTGTCACGACAATGAGGTTATGCGCTTCGGCCGTCGCGGCGATCATTGCGTCCTCATGAAGGGCTCGCGGCCGGCGATGCATGAGGCGCGCCCAAAGTCGGAAGCTGCGTGCATCCATGGGCAGCACGTTGTACGTATCAGTGATAAGGTCGAGCCATGCTTCGATTTCTAGGGCTTTGACCGAATCTTGCTCGCGCGTGATCTCGATTCCAGCCTGAATCTCACCGATCGTGACCGCAGAGACATGAAGCTCAGAATCGGACACGCTGCGTAACCAAGCGAGGACGGCTGCGTGCGGGCGCGCCCGGCGAAGCTCCGACACTACGTTGGTATCGAGGAGAAACACGAGATTTAGGCAAACCTGAGGGGTGCTCGACGGCGCCGGCGACCGCGTGGCGGCACCGGAATGTCCGCTCGCGGCTTATCGGCCAGAAGCAAGTCTTTCAGCGTGGGGCGAGCAGACCGTTGCAGCCGCCGCCAGTCCCTCACGGGCACGAGGACAGCGGTTTCTGCGCCGCGTTTGGTCACCAGCTGTGGCCCCTCGCGCAGACAGGTGTCGAGCAACTCGCTAAAACGCGCCTTGGCGTCCTGTACGGGCCAATTTCGCATGGCTTCCAATCCCAGAAGAATATGACTAGTCATATATCTAGTCCGAATAAGGGAGATGGTCAAGGTGAAACTCGGCTTTTGCGAGCGAGTGCTACTCCTCTTGAGCTGATACATGGGAGAGTGCGATGCCGCAGGTGGCGATCATCGGAGCCGGGCTGATCGGGCGATCGTGGGCGATCGTGTTCGCGCGCACCGGATGGGACGTCGCGCTTTACGATTCCGCGCCCGGTCAAGCCGAGCACGCGAACGCTGCGATCGAGGCGGGCTTGGCGGATCTCGCCGCCCACGGCTTGCTCGACGATCCGTCCGCGGCCGCCGCGCGCGTGCGGGTCGCCGCGGACTTGCCTGCGGCGGTCGAGCGCGCCGATTTCGTCCAGGAGAACTTGCCCGAGACGGTCGAGGCCAAGACGGCGATCTTCCGCGAGCTCGACCGGCTCGCGCCGAACCATATCGTGCTCGCCTCCTCCACTTCCGCGATCGTCGCGAGCCGCTTCACCGAGCAACTCGCCGGCCGCTCGCGCTGCCTCGTCGCGCATCCGGTGAACCCGCCGCATCTGGTGCCTTTGGTCGAGCTCGTGGGCGCACCCTGGACCGCCGCGGACACGATTTCGCGCGCGCGCGAGGTTTATGACCGGATCGGCCAGGTCCCCATCGTCGTGCGGCGCGAGATCGACGGCTTCATTCTCAACCGCCTGCAAGGCGCGCTCGTCGCGGAAGCGTTCCGGCTCGTGGAGGAGGGTTACGTCTCGCCGCAGGATCTCGACAAGACCGTGAAGGACGGGCTCGGCTTGCGCTGGTCGTTCCTGGGTCCGTTCGCAACCATCGAGCTCAACGCGCCGGACGGGATTGCCGACTATTGCGCGCGCTACGCCGGCTTTTACCGGCGGCTGCAGGCGGCGCCCGCCGGGCCGGAGGTGTTCGCGCCCGAAAACGTCGCGTGTGTGCTGGCGCAATGGGGCGAAGGGGCGAGCCGCGAGCGGCTCGAAGCGCGCGCGCGCTGGCGCGACCACAGACTCGCCGCCCTTCGCGCGCACAAGCGATCGCAACCCTCCGACGAGCGGTCCTGATCCGGTTAATCTCGCCCGTCATGCCCGGCCTTGTGCCGGGCATCCACGATCCGAGCCCAATACATGAACGCGTGGATGGCCGGGACAAGCCCGGCCATGACGAGTCGGGAGTCTCAAAGTTGCGGGCAGATGTAGCCGATGCCGCTCGGGCTTTTGAAGCAGCCGACCGATTCGGGCAGCAGCTTCTTGGGGATCCACAGCACCACGTCGGGAAAGAAGATGCAGAACGCGATGACGGCGAAGAACACGATGTAGAGCGGCAGCGAGCGCATGACCGCCGCCATGAAGCTTACGCCGACGAATTTCGAAGCCATCAGCAGCGAGAGCCCGTAGGGCGGGGTGATCAAGCCGAACGCCAGCGTCACGATGATCACGACGCCCATGTGCACCGGATTGATCTGACCGAGCTCGGTAAGCGCGCTGATGATCGGCATGAAGATGATGATCGCCGGCACCGCATCGATGAAGTCGCCGACGATGACGAACAACGCGACCAGGAGAAACATGATGGCCAGCGGGTTGGTGCCGGCGAAGCTGGAGATCCAGCCGGCCACCACGTCGGGCCCCCGCAGGTACGCCAGCATCCAGCCGAATGCCGAGGCCGCCGCCACCGCCGCCAGCGGGATCGAGTAGAGCAGCCCCGCATTGGCGAAATCCCGCGGCAGGTTGCGGATATGGCCGCGGTTGGCCAGCGGGATCAGCACGAACACGATGTAGGCGACCGCGATTAGCCCGGCCTCGGTCGGCGTGAACCAGCCCGACAGAATGCCGCCCAGGATGATGATCGGGATCATCAGCGGCAGCGCCGAGGCCTTTGCCGCGTCGCTGAACTGGCCGAACGAGGCGCGCTGGCGCATGACGCCGATCGGTCCGAAGAACCGGCTGTAGATCATCAGCCCGGTGCCGACCAGCAGCCCCGGCACGATGCCGCCGAGGAACAGCCCGCCGATCGACACGTTCCCGGTCGCGCCGTAGACCACCGCCATGATGCTGGGCGGGATCAGATTGGCGATGGTCGAAGCGGCCGCGATCAGCGCCGCGGTGAACGCCCGGTCGTAGCCTTCGCGGTCCATCTCGGGGCCGACGGTGCGCGAGAGCACCGCGACGTCCGCGGTCGACGAGCCGGAGATGCCGGCGAAGAACATGCTGAACACCGTGACGACCTGCGCCAGCCCGCCGCGGAAATGTCCGACCAGCGTCTGCGCCAGATCGATCATGCGATGCGTGATGTTCGCCGCAGTCATCAGCTCGCCGACCAGCAGGAAGAACGGCACCGCCAGCAGCGCCTCGACGTCGACGCCGTGGAACAGCTGGCCCACGATCGAGGCCAGGCTCACCTTGGTGAGCGCGGTGGCGACGAACACGCCGGCCATGATCGCGAACGCGACCGGCACGCCGAGATAGCCGAGCCCGAGGAAGAGCACGGCCATGATCAGGATGAGGACCCCGCTGGTCACAGGATGCCCTCGGGGGCGAGCCCTTCGTGCCGGTCGAAACCGTTGCGCAGGCCATTGACGAGCTGCTCGATCTGGAACAATCCGATCAACGCCCCGGAAACCGGCACGACGATCGTGTAATAGCCGAGCGGGATCAGCGAGGGCATGCGATAGCTGCCCAGATCCAGCAGAAAATTCTGCCAGCCGAACACGACCAGGCACGCCGCCACCGCGAGCACCACGATTCTCGCGAATACTTCGATGGCGCTGCGGTTGGTTCCCTGCAGCTTCTGCACGATCTCGGAAAGGTACATGTGCTCGTTGCGCCGCGCCGCGAGCGCCATGCCGATGAAAATGCCGTAGACGAAGCACCCGGTGGTGAGCTGCTGCAGCCACAGCCAGGGATGCCCGATCTGGCGGGTCACGACGTCGAGCAGCACCGAGACCGAAAACCCGATGATCGAGGCGCCGCAACCGAGGTAGAGCACGGCCTCGAGCGGATCAAGCGTGCGCCATTTGAGATGTCGCTCGCGCGACGACACCAAGGACATCGAACAGCTCCGAGGTTGCGAGCAAAGAATTCGGAAAAGGCGGGGCTGCGGCGCCGATCGCCGGCGCCGCGGCTTGGCTATTGCACGGCCCGGATCAGCCCCATGATCTTGATGGCGTGCGGGCCGAGCTCCTTGGCCAGCTGGTCCTGGATCGGCTTGGCGGCGGACATGAACCCGGACTTGTCGACGTCGCGCACGATCTTGACGCCGAGCTTCTCGAGCCTGCCGGCGGAATCCTTCTCGAGCTGCAGCGCCTTGTCGGGCTGCACCCGCGCGACCTCGTCGGCCGCCGCCTGCACCCAGCGCTTCTCCTCGTCGGAGAAGCCGCTCCAGGTCTTGTCGCTCACCCAGATGAAGCCGTTGTTGGCCTCGTGCTCGGTCATCGACATGATCGGCGCGACTTCGTAGTGCTTGTTGGAAAAATAGACGTTGACGCCGTTCTCGGCGGCCTGGACCACGCCGGTCTGCAGCGAGGTGTAGACCTCGCCGAACGGCATGTGCACGGTTTGCGCGCCATATGCCGGGAAATGCGTGTCCTCGGTCTTGGTCGCCTGGACGCGGATCTTGACGCCCTTGAGGTCGTCGACCTTGTGGTACTCGCTCTTGGAATAGACGTTGCGAAAGCCGAGCGTTTCGACGCAGAGCACATGCGCCCCCTGCACGGATGCGGCGATCATGGTCTTGACCGCGGCGATCACGCCCGGATCGGCGATCGATTTGCGCAAATGCGCCTCGTCGCGGAACAGGAAATGCAGCGACATCACCCCGGATTCCGGCGCGACGGTGGAGGCATTGGCGGAAGAAGTAATGATGAAATCGATGTCGCCGGAGCGAAGCTTCTGGAGCATCACCGGCTCCTGGCCGAGCGAGGCGCCCGGGAACTGGTCGATGCCGAACTTGCCGCCGCTGAGCTCCATGAGCTTGGCGTTGAAAATATCCGCCGCGATGCCATAGCCGGTGGTGTGCGGCTGATCGTACCCGAAGCTGAATTTCCGCTGCTGCGCGGAAGATTCATTGGAGACGGCAGCCGTCGCCAGCAGCGCCGCGGCGATGGCGATGGCGCGCGGTAAAGACCTGAGCGAATGCATGATTCCTCCCGCGTGGTTGCGGCCGGCGCGGACAATGCCGGCACGTCTTGTGTTGCGGCCATGATCAGCGCGCCCGTTCTCGGGTGTCAAGCGAACCCGTGCTTTCCAACCGTTGCGGCCCGGTACATGATCGATGCAGACCCGGTTTCACGGCCAGGAGGCGAGCGAGTTCGATGGCTACCCAATTCGTCGAATCGACGCACGAGGACGGCGTCGTCCTCGTCACGCTGCACAATCCGCCGCTCAACGTCGTGACGCTGCAGATGACCCGCGAACTCGACGCGCTGGTGAGCCGGCTCGCGGCGGATCCCGCCGTTCGCGTCATGGTGCTGACCGGCTCGGGCGAGCGAGCGTTCTGCGCCGGCTCCGACATCAAGGAGTTTCCCGAAGTTGCGGACGCGGTCGTGCCCAAGAAGCTTGCGCCGGAGAACGCGGCTTACAGCCGCGTCGCCGAATTTTCCAAACCGACGATTGCCGCGCTCAACGGGCTCGCCTTCGGCGGCGGGCTCGAGCTTGCGGTGTGCTGCGACCTCATCGTGGCCGAGGCGGGCGGCAGGGTAGCGCTGCCCGAGATCAAGCTCGGCGTATTCCCCGGCAGCGGCGGCACCATCCGGGTCACCCGCCGCATCGGCGAAGGCCGCGCCAAGCAGATGATGTTCTTCGGCGAGCCGGTGCCGGTCGAGACGGCGCTGGAATGGGGCCTCGTCGACCGCGTGGTGGCGTCCGGAGAGGCGGTCAAAACCGCGCTGGCGATGGCGCGCGAGCTCGCCGCCCGCCCGGGCGTAGCGCTCGAATTGTGCAAGCAGTCGATCGGCATGGCGTTCGATCGGACGGAGCGCGAGGCCGTCGAGGCAACCCTGGCGCTGAGCGGGCGCGCATTTCGCACGGAAGATTGCGCCGAGGGCGTCCGCGCGTTTTTCGCCAAAGAGACCCCGCGGTTTCAGCATCGGTGACGCGCTGACAGCTTGCTCCGGTTACCTCCCCCCTTGTGGGGGAGGTCGACTCGCGCGTGTCTAAGCGCGCGAGCCGGGAGGGGGGTATCCGGCCCGCGCAATCAAACAAGCAACCCCCTCCCCATCCCTCCCCCCACAAGGGGGAGGGAGCCGATGGCGGCTCACCCAGAGCCAACTGCAATTGTCCCGCCGTGGCGTTCGCGGTGCATTTGCGATCCGCCGCGCCCATCGCATAGTGTGGCCTCCCCTCCCAGGAGCCCGCATGCTCGACCTGCTGCAAGGAATTCGCGTCGTCAGCTTCAACCATTTCCTGTTCGGTCCGATGGGTATCCAGGCGCTGGCGGATCTCGGCGCCGACGTGATCGCGATCGAGTCCGCCGAGGGCGCGTGGCAGCGCCACTGGTCGAGCGGCGACATCTGGCATGACGGCCAAGGGATGCTGCATCTGTGCACCAATCGCAACAAGCGCAGCATCGCGCTCGATCTGAAAGCGCCCAACGGCAAGGAGATTGCGCTGAAGCTCGTCGACGGTGCCGACGTCGTCGCGGAGAATTTCCGTCCCGGCGTGATGGACAAGCTCGGGTTCGGATATACGGCGCTGCAAAAGCGCAAGCCGGCTCTGATCTATGCCTCGGCGTCGGGCTACGGGCCGGACGGGCCTTATGCCGAGCGGCCCGGCCAGGATCTGCTGGCGCAGGCGCTGTTCGGCCTGATGGCGATCACCGGACAGCCGGCGACGGGTCCGCGTCCGATCGGCGTGTCGGCGGTCGATCACCACGGCGGGGCGCTGTTGGCCATGGGCGTCCTGGCGGCGCTGCTGCGCCGCGAGCGCACCGGCAAGGGCTGCCGGGTCGATGCGAGCCTGATGCAGGCGGCGCTCGATCTGCAGGCCGAATCGCTGACCGCCTGGCTCAATGCCGCAGCGAAGCCGGCCGACGTGTATGCGCGCCCGCACGTGGCGGGCTGGTACTATGCGGCTCCCTACGGGGTCTATGCCACGGCGAACGGCTATCTCGCGGTGTCGCTTTGCCCGTTGGGAGTGCTGGGCGAAGCGATCGGCGCGCCGCGGCTGGCGTCGTTCTCGGAACGAGACGCGTGGACCCGGCAGGACGAGATCAGCGCGCTGATCGCCGCCGCGCTCGAAAAGAAGCCGACCGAAGCCTGGGTGCCGCGTCTCGAGCAGGCGAACATCTGGCACGCGCCGGTGCAGACCTATGCCGAGATCATCGAGGACCCGCAGGTCAAGCACATGCAGGCGCTCGTGACGCTTCCCGGCGGAGGCGAGACCCGGGCGCCGATCACGCTGGTCAATCATCCGGTGCATTACGACGGCCAGGCGGCCGAGATCCGCCTCCCCCCGCAGCGGCTCGGTGCGCAGACGCGGGAGATCCTCGCCGAGCTCGGGTTCGGCCCGGCCGAGATCGACGGGCTCGCCCGCGACGGCGTGGTGCGGCTCGACGAGGCTTGATGCCAGCAAATTGCGAGATTTCCTTTGCGCTCGAATTGGAGGCGTGGTCAAGTACATGGTCCCGAAACGTCAAGGTAGGCACCCGTGAAACATCTCGCGTTCGCAATCCTGGTTGCATTTGGTTTGATCGCTGCTTCCCCCCTGCTCGCACAGACCGCCGCCCCCGGCACAGCCCCGAAGCCCGCCGCCACGGCGCCCGCTTCGACGGCCAAGCAAATCGACATCAACAAGGCTTCGAAGAAGGAGTTGATGACACTTCCGGGGATCGGTGACGTGTACGCAGACAGGATCATCAAGGGGCGCCCATTCAAGGGAAAAGACGACATCATGTCCGATAAGGTCGGCGTTCCGCAGGCGACCTACGACAAGATCAAGGACATGATCATTGCCAAGCAGAAGTGACGGGCGCGACCGACCGGCCTTGCCGTCGTCCCGGGCGCATCACTCGCGCAGATGAACGCGCGATATGCGCTTCGGAAGCTTGGCCACGCCGCCCAGCGATCTAGAAGCTTCCAGATAAGCATCGTGATGCCACGATCCGCTAAGCAGGAGAATGCGAAATGAGAAAGTACTTTATTGCCGCAATGTCTTCTGCAGTTGCCGTTGGCCTCGTGACATTGTCCGTCCCAGCGGGGGCTCAGCAGAAGACCGAAAAACAATGCCGCGACGAATGGAAGGCGGCCGGCGGCAGGAAGGCAACCGGCAAGACCGAGAAAGATTACGTGGCCGGGTGCCATGTGCCCGCCGCCGCCCAACCCGCGGTTCCCGGTCAGGCGCCGGCCGCTGCCGCTCCGGCGAAACCGGCTACGACGACCGCCAAGCCCGCCACACCGAAGTCGACCTCGGCGAAGGCGACCGGCGGCCGTGAAGCCATGATCGCTCGCGAGCGCGCATGCGGCAAAGATTGGAAGGCCGACAAGGCTGCGGGAAAAATCCCGCAAGGAATGACTTGGCCGAAGTATTGGAGCGAGTGCAACAAGCGCAAGAAGGCGGAAGGCATGTAATAGGAGGTCGTGCAATGGGGCTTTTCGATAACATAGGTAGCGCGCTCAAGGGCGTCGTCGGGCAAGTCGTAGCGGCGGAAGCGCCTGCCCTGATCTCTGCCGTCTTGGCGAAAACCAATCTCGGCGACTTGCAGGGCCTCGTTGACAAGCTTCAGCAGGGCGGCCTCAACGAGCAGGTGCAGTCATGGCTCGGCAATGGCACGAACTTGCCGGTCACCGCCGACCAGATCCGTTCCGCGCTCGGAAATCAGCAGGTTCAGCAGTTGGCCCAGCACTTCGGCCTTCCCGTAGATGCCGTGCTGAAGCTCTTGGCCGAGCATTTGCCCACGACCGTCGATCAGGCCAGCCCGAACGGCACGCTGCAGCCGGCGTGAGCTTTGCGCGAGCGCCGAATTGTTTTCCTCGCCGAGCTGCGGGCGTTTTCCTCGTCTTTCCGTGACGATTCCTTCCGCGATTGGCTTCGTCGGACAATCCGAATGGAAGAGTTGATGTGATGCGGCCGCCACTCACTTGAGCGGCGCGGTCATCGCCAAAGGTTCGCCGGCTTGATTGGGGGCTCAATGCAGAAGTTCTACGTGAAGGTCGGCGACCAGGTCAGCTTCGCAAAGACCGTCGGGGAGACCGACATCTATCTGTTCGCCGGCATCACCGGCGATTTTTCCGTCAATCACGTCAACGAGCAGTACATGGCGCGCTCGAAATACGGAAAACGCATCGCGCACGGCGCGCTGATCGTCGGCTACATGTCGACCTGCTCGACCATGATGATCGACAAATGCCAAGGCACCGTGCTCGACGAGACGCCGGTCTCGCTCGGCTACGACAAGGTGCGGTTTCTCGCGCCGGTGTTCATCGGCGACACCGTCACGCTCACCTACACGATCGCCGAGATCGACGCGCAGAAGCGCCAGTCGCTCGCCGACATTCGAGTGGTCAATCAGAACGGCGACCTGGTGACGGTCGCGCGCCACGTGCTGCGCTGGGTCAAGAACGCCTGAGGTTCAAAATGCGGCTGAAGGGCAAGGTTTGCATCATCACCGGCGGCGGTTCCGGCATCGGCCGGGCAAGCGCGCTGCTGTTTGCCCAGGAAGGCGCGCGGCTCGCCATCGCCGACAAGCGGGTGGCGAGCGCGCAGGCCGTCGCCGAGGAATGCGCCCGCAAGGGCGCCGAGGCGATCGCCGTCGAGGTCGACGTCGCGAACGCCGCCGCGGTCGAGCGCATGATCGAACGCACGCTGCAAAAATTCGGCCGACTCGACGTGCTCGTCAACAACGCCGGTTACGGCATTGCCGGATCGGTGGTGGAGACCGAGCCGGACGCCTGGGATGCGCTCATCGCGGTCAATGTGCGCGGCGTGTTCCTGTGCAGCAAATATGCGATCCCGGCGATGAAGCGCAACGGCGGCGGCACCATCGTCAACACCGCGTCTGTCGTCGCCGCGGTGGGCATCGCCAATCGCGCCGCCTATTGCGCCTCCAAGGGGGCGGTGGCGGCGCTGACCCGCGCCATCGCCATCGACCACGTCGGCGACGGTATCCGCTGCAACGCGGTGGCGCCGGGCACCATCGACACGCCGTATTTCGACGAGATTCTCGGCAAGAGCGCCGATCCGGATGCCGTGCGCAAGGCGCTCGCGGCGCGGCAATTGCTCGGACGACTCGGCACCCCGGAGGAGATCGCGGCCGGCATCCTGTTCCTCGCCAGCGACGAGAGCCGGTTCGCCACCGGCACGATCCTCACGCTGGACGGCGGCATGACCGCGCAATGACGAAGCCGCAACGGTGATTGTGAGTTTGGAGGAGCGCACTGCGATGAGCACGCTGGAAACCGCTTCCGCAAAATCGGCGCCGAAGCTCGAGGCGCCGGACGGCGCCTGCGACACCCACATGCATTTCTACGACAAGAAATATCCGCTGGCGCCGACCGCCGCTTCGGCGCCACCAGAGGACGGATCGGTTGCGACCTACCGGGCGCTGCAGCGCCGCCTCGGCATCACCCGCACCGTCGTGGTGCAGCCGACCGCCTACGGCAAGGACAATAGCTGCACGCTCGACGGCATGGCCGCGCTCGGCAACAACGCGCGCGGCGTCGCCGTGGTGGACGACCAGGTCGGCGAAGCCGAACTTCGGCGCCTCGACGGGGCCGGCATGCGCGCGGCGCGGCTGCACATGCTGCCCGGCGGCGCCATTTCCTGGGATATCGCCGACGCGGTGGTCAAACGCGCGCAGTCGGTCGGCTGGCACGCGCAATTGCAAATGGACGGAAGGCTGCTGCCCGACCGCGAGCGCCAGATCCGCGACTGGCCGGGCCGGATCGTGATCGACCATATCGGCCGGATCGCCGATCCGGTTGCGGTCACCCATCCCGCGTTCCGCTGCCTGCTCCGCCTCGTCGACAGCGGACGGGTGTGGGTCAAGCTATCCGGACCTTATCTCGTGTCGAAATCCGGACCGCCGCGCTATGACGACGTGAGCGCGCTCGCCAAGGCGCTGGTCGAGGCCGCGCCGGAGCGGATGCTGTGGGCGACCAATTGGCCCCACCCTTCCGAGCAGCATCCGCCCGACGAAGCCGATTTGCTCGACCTGCTGCTGGACTGGGCTCCCGACGACAAGACCCGCCGAGCAATCCTGGTGGACAATCCGGCCGAGCTCTACGGATTTTAACGGCGCGCTTGCGGCGCCGCGTTCGTGCTAGAGTGCGCCAAAGAGCGGGACGAATAAGCCGCTCGGAAATGGGGAGGATTTGATGCAGCATCGAGCCTACCTGCTCGCCGCCACGCTGTTGGCGCTGGCGATCGCATTTCCGGCGAGCGCCGCGGAGAGCGTCAAGATCGGCGTGATCTATCCGCTGAGCGGCAATGCGGCGAGCGCCGGCAATTCGGCCAAAGAGGCGGTCGAGCTCGGCGCCGAGATCGTCAACGGCATGCATCCCGAGCTCAAGGGCAGCCCGCTTGCCGGGGCCGCGGGGCTCGCCAATCTCGGCGGCGCGAAAATCGAGCTGCTCCATGCCGACCACCAGGGCAATCCGTCGGTCGGGCAGAGCCAGACCTTGCGCCTGATTACCCAGGAGAAAGTCGCCGCCATGCTCGGCGCCTATCATTCTTCCGTGGCGCTCACGGCAACCGCCGTCACCGAGCGCTACGGCGTCCCGTTCCTGGTGGCGGATTCGGTCGCGCTCAACATCACCCAGCGCGGCTTCAAGTGGATTTTTCGCAGCGGCCCGATCGCGCCGGATTTCGCCAAGGCCTACACCTCGTTCCTGAGTGAGCTGAAAAAAGGCGGCCGGAACGTCGACGCCATCGCCGTCATCAACGAGAACACCGACTACGGCACTTCGGTCGCCGCCAGCATCATCGACGCGGCCAACAAGAGCGGCATCAAGGTGGCGGCGCAGATCCCCTACAACGCCAACAGCTCGGACGTCTCCGGCCAGGTGCTGCAGCTCAAGCAGCTCGCGCCCGATGCGGTCATCTTCATCAGCTACACGGCCGACACCATCCTGTATTTCAAGACGATGAAGAATCTCGACTATACCCCGCCGATGATCATCGGCGACGATGCCGGCTTCTCCGATCCGGCGTTCATTCCCGCGGTGGGCGAGATTGCCCAGGGCGCCATGAACCGCAGCGCCTGGGATCTCGGCAAGCCGGGCGGCAACAGCTACAAGATCAACGAGCTGTTCAAGAAGAAGACCGGCCGCGATCTCGACGACACCAGCGCGCGCTGGATGCAGGGATTTCTGGTGCTGGCCGACGCGATCAACCGCGCCGGCTCGACCGATCCCGCAAAGATCCAGAAGGCGCTGCAGGACACCGACTTGAAGCCCGAGCAGCTCATGATCGGTTATCGCGGCGTCAAATTCGACGAGACCGGGCAGAACACGCTTTCCGCGACCTATTTGATCCAGCTGCAGGGCAAGGAATACAAATCGGTCTGGCCGGAGGATCGCGCGACCGCCAAGCTCGTTTGGCCGATGACCGGCTGGAGGAAATAGCGTCGGGATCCTATTCGGAACTCGAGAGTCGGAGAATCAAGAGTATCGGTGCCTGACCCCTGATGCCTGCCAAGGAGGCGCCAATGACCACCTACATCGTGCTCGTCAATTGGACCGAGCGGGGCATTCAACAGGTCAAGGATTCCCCGCGCCGGCTCGATGCGGCCAAGAAGATGCTCAAGCAAATGGGCGGCGAGATCAAATCCGTGTACCTGACCATGGGCGAATGCGACCTGGTCGTCGTGTGCGAGGCGTCCGACGATGCGGTGGCGGCGAGGTTCGCACTGCAGCTCGGCATGATGGGCAACGTGCGCACCCGTACCCTCAAGGCGTTTCCCGAGGCGGCCTACCGGGAGATCATCGCCTCGCTCGGCTGAGCGCCGTGCCGGCGCGTGGCGTGACGGTCCGATTCACGGGCAGCCGAATGTGCAGGTCACTGTCCGCGTCGCGGAGAGGACAGGCTGAGGCTCCTTGTCTTCGTTGCGATATCGCCTATATGGTCCGCAGCAATCGGTTTTGGCCGGTTCCGGCCGTCAGTCGTGCCAAGCGCGCGCTTCGTCTCGGTTCTCCCCAATACGTCAGGTTGTTGCGTGGTCCGCACAGAGCGGTCGCGCGTTTTCAACGTAAGAGAAAGGAAAGGACGATGCACAAGGGCATTGTCAAATCGTTCAACCCCGCGAAGGGATACGGCTTCATCGAGCGCGCCAACGGCGGCAAGGATGTGTTCATCCACATTTCCGCCGTGGAGCGGGCCGGCTTGTCGACCCTGGCCGAAGGCCAAAGCGTCACGTTCGACGTAGTGGTGAACCGCGGCAAGGAAGCAGCCGAGAACCTCAAGCTCGCCGCGTAACTTCGTGGTGTTTGCAGGCGCCGCCTCGATCGGGGCGGCGCTATTTTTTTGATCGCCGCTACCGGACGCCGTCCGCCGTCATCTTGATGTTCGGATCGAGAAAATCGTTGGTGTAGGCGTTGGCAACGTCGAATGGACGCTCCAGGCTGAAATAGGCCGCGACCATCTCGTAATCGCGCTTCATCCGCTCCGCATCGAATGCGCCCAGCGCGACATGGATCGTGGTCGGATCGCGCATCAGTTCCTTGACGCGATTCCACTGGTTGCGCTGGTGGGAAAGGTCGAGCCCGCTCGCGCTCTCGGTGAGCGCCTCGAGGCACGGCTCGGCATCCTTGATACAGGCCGCAAAGGCTTTCTGGCTCACCTGCGCGAACGCCTTCACCACGTCCCGATGCTTCTCCAGATACGCGCCGTTGACCAGGATCGAGTTGCCGTACGGGTTGATGCCGATGTCGCGCCAAGCCAGGAACCCGAGATCGGCGCCGAATTCCCGCAGCTTGAGATCATGATCGTTGTAGAAGTCGCTGGTGATGTCGATGGCATGGCTTTTGAGCGAGGCGACCTTCGCTTGCGGGCTGACGTTGACGAACGTCACGGCGCCCGGGTCGATCCCGACCTGCTTGGCGAAGGCCGGCCACATCACCCGCGAGGCGTCGCCGGCGGGATTGCCGAGCTTTTTGCCCGCGAAATCCTTCGGACCGGCGATGCCGCTGCTTTTGAGCCAATAGAAACCCTGCGGCGAGTTGGCGTAGACGGTCATGATCGCGACGAGGTTCGCGCCCTTGCCGCGGGCGAGCAGCGCGGTCGCCATGTCGGCGATGCCGAAATCGGATTGCCCGGCGCCGACGCGTTGCGCGGACACGGCCGATCCCGAGCCGTTCTCGATGGTGAGCTCGATGCCGGCCTGATCGTACCAGCCCTGCCGCTTGGCATAGAAATACGGCGCGTGGTCGGCGGTCGGCACCCAATTGAGCGCCAGCGTGACCTTTTCCTTGGCCATGGCCGGGACGGGCGCGAGCAGCGCCAGCGCGGCGAGGAGTTTCAGCGCGAGCTTCGGCATCGCATCCTTCCTTGCCTGAGGTCGGCATTTTACCAGAATGCTGACGGCCGGCGCCAATCAGCCGGACTGGCAGCGAAGCGTCTCGGGGACACACCTCGGCAAACCCCTCGACCGCCGGGCGATTGATAATTCTCTTTGTATTTCCGAAAGATAGCCCTATCGTTCCCGGATCGTTTTCGCGCTATCATCCCTGCCGGGAAATGGGCGGGCCCTTCGGCTCCGCATCGATTTGGCCTTGGGGATCGGCGGGATGCCAACCGAACGCGAAACATTTTTCATCGGGACCTGCGTCCGAGTCTCGGACGCCGCGGCGCTGCTCGATGTGCGCATGCAGCGCCACGGGACCAACATTCGCGACGTTTCCGGCTCGTCCCGGCTGCTGTTTCCTCCGCGCGGCGAGGTCGAGCTCGCGGGCGCCTCGGCCGGGTCGCTCAACGTAGGCGACTGGGTCGCGTTCCATATCGTTTCCGACGCACCGCACGGCGCGTCCGTGCTTCGCGTCACCGAGTATCGGCGGCTGCTTCCGCTGCAAGATTTGTCCGAGCTCGGATCGAGCGAATCCGCGCGGCGCCTCCTGGTCGAGGACGGCCAGGCGAACGGCGTTCCGGGCGAAGTGATGGTCCGCATCGGCGAGCGCGAGATGGTCCGGGTCCAACTCGCCCAGGAGCCGGACGGGCGTTGGCGCGCGGCCGGCGACGGCGAAATGCAACGGCTTGCGGTATGGCGCTTCGAGCCGAAGCTGTGCCTCGCGGTTCCGGCCGGATCGCAGACCATGGCAATCCTCGATCCGAACGAGCGATTCGTGCAGATCGGCACGCTGGATTGGTCTCGCGACGTCGATTTCGTGCGCCGGATCATCCGATCGCTGACCCGGGTCGAGCCGGGCGAGGATCAAGCGCTTCGTCAATTCGCGGAGGCGCTCGGACGATTTGCCGACGGCCTGCAGAGACGCGCGTCTCCTCGCCAATCGGTCGATCCCCGCACCGCACAGGAAATCCTGCGCATCCGCAATCTCGCTTCGATGCTCGCCGACCAACAGGATCTTCTGGGCGCTTACTACGAGGCGCTGCGCAACGATCCCGAAGTGAAGGCCCTGCTCGAAGCCAAGATCGCGGAAATCGCGCAGCAAATGATGGAAACCGAGCGGAAGATTCTGCTCGAGAAGCTCACCGCGGAATTGGAGCGGGATCTTGACGCGCTTCGGGGGGAGCGCGCGGCGGACATCCGGACGTCCGCCGAGCATCTCGGCCGCGAGATGACCCGCGAGCTGGAGCGGCACCGCGCCTCCAGTCTGGCGGAGCTCGAGGCGGATCTCGCCCATCGCGAGCGACAGGGCCGCGAAGCTCTGGAGGAGATCCTGGGCGGGAAACGCGCCGAGCTCGAGGCCGAAGTTTCGGACCTCGAGGAACGCCGGATTGCGCTGTTCAAGCAGGTCGAGCTGCTGGGACAACGCGAGCGCGACCTGGCGGCCGCCATCGAAGCGCTCGCGGCCAAGGAAACCGACGTTCTGGAAGGCCTGGAGCGGCTGCGCTTGCAGCGGGAAGCGCAGATCAGGAAATCGGCCGAAGAGCTCAGCACGAGGATGACCGCCGATCTGGAGCGGCGGATCGCGGTCCAATCGGCGGAATTCGAGGCGCAGCTCGCGGATCGGGAGCGGCAAGGCCGCGAAGCCCTGGAAGCTTCGCTGGTCCAGCAACGCGCCGCGCTGGAAGCCGCGGTGTCGAGGCTCGAGGACCGGCATGTCGTGCTCGGCAACGCGATCGAGATCCAGGAACGCCGGGAGCGGGAGCTTTCGGCCTCGGTGGACGGTCTCTCGTTCAAGGAGGCAAGCGCGCTGGAGGCTCTCGAGCTGCGCCGGGCCGAGCGCGAGGCCGAGATCAAGAAATCGGTCGAGGTTCTCAGCGTTGGCATGATGGCCGATCTGGAGCGGCGCTCGGCCGCAAAATCGGCGGAGCTCGAAGCCGAGCTCGCCGAGTGGGAGCAGCAAGCTCGCGGGGCGCTGGAATCCTCGCTGGGCGGCAGGCGCGCCGCGCTCGATTCCGAGGTCTCGGGTCTCGAAAACCGCCGCATCTCGCTCGGCAACGAAATCGAGCTCCTGGAGCAGCGCGCGCGCGAGCTGTCGACCTCGGTCGAGGGCCTTGCGTCCCGCGAGGCGGACGTTCTGGAAGAGCTGGCGCGACGCCGAGCCGAGCGCGAAGCGGAGATCAAGAAGTCGGTCGAAGACCTCAGCGACCGGATGATGGGCGATGTGGAGCGGCGCATCGCCGCAAGGTCGGCGGAGCTCGAGGCCGATCTCGCCGAGCGGGAGCGACAAGCGCACGAAACGCTGGAAACCTCGTTGGCCGACAAGCGCAAGACGTTCGAATCGGAAGCGTCGAGCCTCGAAAATCGCCGCATTTCGCTCGGCAGCGAAATAGCGGGGCTGGAGCAGCGCGCGCGCGAGCTCTCGGCGTCGGTCGAGGGCCTCGCCTCCCGGGAGGCTCGCGTGATGCAGGACCTGGAGCAGCGCCGGACGCAGCGCGAGGCCGACATCAAGAAGTCCGTCGAGGATCTCAGCGCGGGGATGATCGGCGACCTGGAGCGGCGGCTCGCCGCGAGGACCGCCGAGTTCGAGGCTAGTCTCGCCGATCGGGAAAAACAGGCCCACGACGCGCTCGATTCATCGCTGGGGGCGAAGCGCGCCGAGCTTCGGACCGCAGTTTCCGAGCTCGAAGCTCGCCACGCGGACCTGTCGAAAGAGGTCGAGCAGCTGCAGCACAAGGAACGCGAGCTCACCGCCTCGCTCGAAGAACTTTCGTCGCGGGAGGCGAGTGCCGTGCAAAGCGTGGCGAAGCTCTCGCGCCGGATCCTGGAAGAGGCGCCCAATCCCAATCGCGGACCTGCGAGCGCCGCGGGCAGCTGATACGCCGGTTACGCCGGCCGTCATCCTCAGATCGCGGCGCGCGGTGCGTGCGCCTGGGCGGTCCGGATGAGCCAAGCGGCGAAGAGCGCGAAGGCGACGAGCAGCGCATAGCTCCATGCGTAGCTCCCCAGCAGGGCATGGAGGCCCGAGAACAGCGGCGGGCCCGCCACCACCCCCATGAAGGTCACGAACATCGCGGCGCCGGTCGTCGATCCGATCGCACGCGGCGGGCTCAGCCAGGCGACCTCGGAGAGAAACACGCCGTTCCAGCCCACGGCCGAGATGCCGAGCACCTGAAACACCGCGATCACCAGGAATGCCGGCCATGCGCGGGAGAGCCCGATGACGGCTGCCGAAGCCGCCGCCATCAGCAGCGCGAGGCCCAGGAGCACCACAAGCCCGCTGCCGACGCGGTCGGCGAGCATGCCCCAGAGCACGCGGCCCAGCGCCCCGACCACCTGAACGGCCGCCAGGATCGCGCCCGCCGTAACCAGATCGAAGCCGAGTTCCTCGACCAGCAGCACCACCAGGAAGGCGAGCAGGCAGAGCTGAATGGCGGCAAAGCAGAACGAAGCGGACGCGAGCCGAAGCAGCGCCGGGTTTTTCGCGACCGTGCGGAAGCCGGTCAGCGACAGGCCCGAAAGCTTCGCGGAGAGGTCCCGGTGCGCGTCCCAGATCGCGCGGTGCGGCTGCGAGAGCAACGCCAGCGCGGCGGCGGCGGCGACGATCCATAGCGGCGCGCTCCAGCCCAAGCGCAGCGCCGTCACCGGCGCCACGAGGCCGATGATCATGCCGCCCAGCGGCACGCCGGTTTGCTTGATCGAGAAGAACAGATTGCGCCGGGCGGCCGGCACATGCCGCATCAAGAGATCCGAGGACGCCGGATTGATGATGCCGTAGGCCGCGCCGATCACGAGCGAGCCCGCCAGCAGCGTGGCGAGATTGCCGGCGGCCAACAGCATGCAGCCCATCGCCGTAAGCAGCATGGCGGTCTGGCCGGTTCGGCACGGGCCGAGCCGCGTCACCCAGGTGCCCGCGCTGAGCGAGCCGAACATCGCCGCGAGATAGAGCAGGCTGATCTGGAAGCCGACCTGGCCCGCCGGAATACCGATCATCTCCGCGATCTTCGGCGCGATCGTCGGCACCACCAGAACCGCCATGGTGCCGACGGCCTGGATCGCCGTGGTTTCCGCCAGCAGGCCGGTGAGCTTGGGGCGCGGAGTTTCAGGCATCAAGCTCGATTTGGTAGCCGAGGAAGGACTCGAACCCCGACACACGGATCATGATGAATTGTTGCAGCTCAACATCGCGGTCGAACAGTTTTTTCCGCTCTACCTCAGAGACCGAACAAGCTTTGGTCCTTGCGGCAGGTCCGAGACGGGCCACTAATCGGACATCTGTCGCAAACCCCTTAGGTTCCGAGCAGGCCGTTTCGCGTTCGAGGAAGTGTGCGGCAGCTTAAGGTTACACCGTCAAAAACAAACCCGTCGCGCCGGCAAAATGCTCCAATTTCAAAACGTGTCGCCGGACGCGGACAAGGAGACCAGCTGGCTATCCGGCCAGCCAAGGGCGAGTTGATCCCTTCCGGCAGGGCAGCGCGAAGCTCAGCAGCCGCGTCAATCGTTGGTCTTCTTGTCCGGCTCCTGATCCGGGGCCGGCTTGCCGGAATTGTCGAGCCAGCGCCGCGCGACCGGGTTGTCGCTCGGTCGGGCCCCGGCCGTCGGCACGATGATCCGACCGCCCGGAATCGGCTTCACCTCCGCCGGCCACGCGGGCGCCGGTTGCGCGGCTGCATCGGGCTTCCTCGGCGCCGCTTGCGGCGGCTGCGCCGTCGGCCGGGCCGCATCTGCCGGCACG
>DASWCW010000124.1:0-6162 GCA_036395835.1 Xanthobacteraceae bacterium | reverse complement strand
GCGATGAAAGCCGAGAAGAAGCCTGCGCCCAAGACCCCGGGCCAGGCCGCGACCCCGCCGGCGACCAAGTAGCGGGTGAGGGAGCCGACCGTCCTTCGGGGGCCGCGCTAGGCGCGGCCACCTCGGGAGGACGGCCGGCGCCCGACCCACGCGGCCGCCGGCCTGGCAAGCTCTTTGCGTCTCGCGTAGGGCTTCCAGGCCGGTGCGATTGCGTTCTCCTACGGGCTCAAGTGCACCCGCAATCCCGCATAGGCGATGAAAGGCTGGGCGCGAAAGGAAAACACTTCCTCGTAGCTCGTGTTGAAGAGATTCTGGACGCGGGCATAGATTTGCGCGCCGGGCCAGACATCGTAGCTGATGGATGCGTTCACCACGGTGTAGGGTGGCAGGGTGACGGTCGGGAACGGGAAGGTGCCGAAAAACAGATCCGGCATGTCGCTGTGGAGGACGATCCCCGTAGTCACGTGCAGCTTGTTGTCGAGCCAATGTGTCGTGATGTTGATGCTGCCTTTGTCCTTGGGCTGACGGATTTCCGCCGTGCCGTCGGAGAGGCGCGCATCCGTGTGGGTGTAGGAAGCGGCGATCGTCACCCAGCTGACCGGATTGATCTTCACCGTCGCTTCCACGCCTTGGCGGGGTGACACGCCCGGCGCATTGGTCTCGGTCGTGGTGCCGGGAAGACTGGGCACGCCGACCGTGATGATTTTGTCGGTGAAGCGCACGTTGAAATAAGTCACGTCGGTCACGACCTCGCCTCCGAACCAGGTCTGCTCCCAGCCGGCGTCCCAACCGAACGAGCTTTCCGGCCTCAGCTGGGGATTGCCGATGAAAAATCCGGGAAAGAAGCCCAACTGGTCGATGAGGGCCGGGCGCGTCACCCCGGTCCCGACCGAGCCGTGCAGGCGCGTATCCGAGAACAGCTTCTGCGATGCCGAGGTCCGCCACGTCGTGACATAGCCGAAGCCGGTGTTGTTCTCGCGGCGAAGCGCTGCGGTCAGGGTCAGCGCCGAGGGCAGGTCGATGGTGTATTCGCCGCCGATGCCTTTGCGCACGCGTACCGGAACGGACAGGAACGGAGACGGATTTTCGACCAGCGTCTCGCGCTGGCGATCGGCGGCGATCGTCAAGGTTTGGTGCTCGCCGAAGAACGACTGCGGCACGTTGATCGTGCCCTTGTAGTCGTATGCGTCTCGCGTGCCGTGGGTCTGGAAAAGCCCGAACAGGGCATCGAAGGAATCGATGCCGTCCCGATAGGAGGACGCGCCGAGTTTCTGCACGAGAACGCCATCGAAGGTCGTCCAGGCTCCTTGCACGCGGCCTTGAAGACTGTGGAAGCCGGTGAAATCGTCACCAGCCGGGAAGGGACAGAGCTTTGGGGTGGCGGTGCAAGCCAGCGTGGACGGGACGGCGAAGCCGACGAAAGGTCCGAAGAACGGCTGGATATCGATCGAGGTGATGCGTTTGACGTATCGCATCGAGGCATCGACGTTGAGGTCTGGCGTGAAGTCGACGCCGACGCGCGCGTTGAAATTGGTCCGGCGCGACCAATTGTCGAAGTCGTCGAAGCGGGAGATGTTGTACCCGGCGGTGGCTTCGCGATCCGCGCTCACGGAGGCGTAGAACGGGCCGGACGAACCGCGCGCGGAGGCCGCGATCTCGCGGGAGCGCTCCATGCCGCCCTCGATCTTGACGTCGGCCGACGGTTTCTGGCCGCGGCCGCTGATCGTGGTGATGGCGATCACGCCGGCGTTGGCGTCCGAGCCGTGGATGCCCGATTGCGGTCCGCGGACGATCTCGATGCGCTCGATGCCCTCCAGCGAGAAATCGGCGAAATCGAACGCGCCGTCCTGCAGGTCGTTGACCTGCACGCCGTCGATCAGCACCAGCACGTGCTTGGCCTGCGAGCCCCGGATCGAGACCTGGGTGAGTGATCCGCGGCCGCCGGTCTGGTTGACCTCGACGCCCGGCACCGTGCGCAACGCGTCGGGAACGTTGTTGTAGCCCTGCGCGCGGAGATCCGCCCCGCGCAGCACGGTAACGGCCGCGCCGACCTTGCCGACGTCGGTCGGGGCCTGGTTGGCGTAGACGCTGATTTCGGGAAGCTCGACGGTCTGGGCCCGGACGCTCGCTAGGCCCAGCCCGACAACGAGAGTAGACGCGAGAACAACACTACACGCAGTGCGAAGCCCGAGCTTTGCTCGGAGCGATAGGGTCGACATGACATGCCTCCGTCCCGTTCGTGGTTCGAACGAGTCGCGGAGGCGCGGGCCGCTGGACGCGCACCTGATGTCGAAACGAGATTCAACACTCGAGCCAAGGTCGAGCCCCCGCGACGGTTTGCATGTCACCGCTGCGGAAAGGCCGCTCCATGCGCGCGCCCCGCACGCTGGAAGGGTGACCGGGCAGGCAGGTCTCCTGGCTTGCGGGTCGTCACCCTCGCTCCGCCTTCCCAGGCTTGCGCCCAGTGGCATTTGGAGGAGGGCTCGCCGCCGACAGTTGCGGGGGCAGCTCCGGATTTGACGCGTGGTTTTCGCGCCGCACCGGATTCCCTCTTGGCCGGCCGAGGCCGGCACACCTGCACCGAGAGGGCAGAGTGGGATCGTTGCCGCGCGTTGTCAACTCGTGGCGGCTCGTCCCGCGCTCCGAAACCCTCTCCCGCAACGGGGGAGGGTTCGGAATATGCCGCCCGTTGTTACGCGAATTCCGTCACAGCGACGGCTGCCACATCACCGGCACGAAATTGTAGCCCTTGCCGTCGCGGCCGATGTAGCCGGAAGCCGGGAAGGGGAAATGATAGCCCTGCACCAGCATGCGGTCGGCGGCGGCGCGGTCGAGCAGCTTCTTGCGGGTGTCGACCGCCATGTTGCCGTCCATGTCGAAGACCGCCTGCCACTCTGGATTTCTCGCGAACAGCCAGGGATGGTTGGTCGTGTCGCTCAGCACCAGCATGCTCTGGTTTCCGGAGGCGACGGCAAACGCCGTGTGGCCGGGAGTGTGCCCATAGGCGGCGATCGAGGCGATGCCGGGCGCGACCTCCTGGCCCGGCTCGTAGCGGCGCACGTCCTTGGCGATATTGCCGAACACGCGCCGCACGTTGAGGAAATTGCCCTTGAGACCTTCCGGGGCCGTGCTCATCTTGGCGTCGTCCATCCAGAACGTCCATTCGGGCGCCGGCACCAGAATCTCGGCATTGGTGAAGACCAGCTCGTTCTCCTTGGTCTTGATGCCGTTGATGTGGTCCGGATGGAAATGCGAGATGACGATCACGTCCACGCTTTTGGGATCGATCCCGGCCGCGACGAGATTGGCGGCCATCGTGCCGGCGGTCGGGGCGAGCTGGCCGCCGGTGCCGGTATCGAGCAGCACGAGCTTCGATCCGGTGTTGACCAGCAGCGTGGTGAACGGGATCGGCAATTTGTCCTTCGGCAGGAAAGCGTCGGCCAGCACTTTCTGCACTTCGTCGAACGCCACGTTGCGCACGAATTTCTCGTCGATCGGACGAATCCAGACGCCGTCGTGAATGGCGGTCATCTCGAATTCCCCGATCTTGTAGCGATAGATGCTCGCCGCCTGCTTGCCGGCGGCCGGGGCATTGGCGGCGACCGGCCTCGGCAGCGCGGTCGCGGCGGTCGCCAGCATCGTGCCGGCGATGAGCGAACGGCGGGTGATTTGGGTCATTGCGGCTATCCTCCCGATTCAATTGCGGAATGCCGGGCGATGTTGCCATCGCCGGCACGTCCCGTGGTCTCAATAGGTGGTGAACACCGTTTGCCTGCGGAAATTCGTTCTCCGACTTGTCATCGCCCGCGCAGGCGGGCGACCCAGTACTCCCAGCGCCGGAAGGTCCGTTCGAAACCGATTGTCGGTGAGGCTACTGGGCCGCCCGGTCAAGCCGGGCGATGACAACGGAGTGATTGCGTCGCTGCGCCGCGTCCGGGGAACGTCGCCTCACTCGGCCGCCAGCTTTTGCGCGGCGCCGATCCGGGTCTTCACCACCACCTTGATGGCATCCTCGATGCGCTCGCGCGCATATTTGAGCGCGGTCGGCAGATCCTCGAGCGCGAAGGTGTGGGTGTGGATCTTGCGCGCGTCGAAGCGCTTTTGCGCAATGAGCGCGGCGGCGCGGTGGGTCGCGCTCCTTCCTTCGCCGCGGATGCCGTAGACATAGATGTTGTTGCGCACCAGGTTGGCCACGTCCACGAGCACCGGCTCATGCGGAAACCCGGCGAGGCAGAGCTTGCCGCCGCGACTGAGCATGCGCGCGGCATCGTCGATCGCATCGGGCGCGCCGGAGCATTCCAGCACGTAATCGAGGCCCTGGCCGCGCGTGATCCGGCGCACGGCGTCGACCGCGTTCTCGTTGCGGATGTTGATCACGTGATCGGCGCCGAGTTCGCGGCCGATCGCCAGGCGGTTGTCGCGGGTTCCGGTCAGGATTACCGGGGAGGCGCCCAACGCCTTGGCGACGGCGACGCCGAGCAGCCCGATCGGCCCCGGGCCGAGGACGGCGACGCTTTCGCCGGCGACGAGCCCGCCGAGCTCGGTCAATCCGTACATCGCGGTCCCGGCGGTCACGATCAGGCACGCCTCCTCGTCCGAGACGCTGTCCGGGACCGCGGCGAGCGTGTTGATGTTGTTGACCTGATATTCGCAGAATCCGCCGTCGGTGGTGAAGCCGTTGGCGCGGTGGCCCTTGTCGAGGTCGCCGTAGTTGAGCCCGTAATTGAGGCAGGCGGTGTACAGGCCTTCGCGGCAGCGCTTGCATTGGCCGCAGCCGGCATGGATCTCGACCGCGACGCGCTGGCCGATCCGATATTCGTCGACGCCCGGTCCCAGCGCAACGATCGTGCCCATGTATTCGTGTCCGGGCGTGAAGTTCTTGTTGAACGGCAGGCCGCCCTCGATCATCGCCGGCGTGCCGTGCTCGATGACTTCGAGGTCGGTCGCGCAGATCGCGACCGCATCGATGCGCACCAACACTTCCGCCCGGCGCGGCGCCGGCACTGGCTTTTGCTTCAAAGCGAGTTCGCCCGGATTGCCGAGCACCCAGGCCTTCATGTGCTCCGGGATCGGGAATTCGGGACTCGTCTTCACGCCCGCGGACGCAACCATTGAACTCTCCTCATGGGCGCGCATTCGCGCCATCGTGAGATCCGCGGGGCGGACTGGTCATTCGACGGCGCGGTCGTCAGCCTGCGAACCCGGAAACCATGAACACTGAATTGCGAAACGTCGCACCTGCTGTTTTTAAGGATCCCGAGCTTCCTCGCTTCGCTCGGGCTCCGGGAAGACCGGCCGGGATACGAAGTTCACGAGCGCCGGCCGGCGCGGCTGGTCTCGTTCATGATCTCGAGCTGCATCTGCTGGATCTCCGCGAGCCGCTGCCATTGCCGCGAGATCAAGTGATCCATCTTCTCGTGCAGGTGCCGGATCTCCAGCTCCGCCTTCAGATTGACCCGATAGTCGCTCTCCGAGCGCAGCCGGTCTTTCGCCTCCAAGCGCTTCTGGCTCATCATGATGATGGGCGCCTGGATCGCGGCGAGGCAGGAGAGAATCAGATTGAGCAGGATGTAGGGATAGGGATCGAACCGCTCCCGCACCGGCACGGTCTGATTGAACAGGATCCACATCGCCAGCCACACTCCGAAGATGATGATGAAGGTCCAGCTGCCGCCGAAGCTCGCGAGGTGATCGGACAGGCGCTCGCCCAGCGAGCGGCGGTCCTCGAACTCGGCCTCGACGTTCTCGGCAATGGTGTCGTGCTTGGCGATGCTCTCCGCGACCTGGCGGTCGAGCTGGGTGAACTCGCCGTGCTCGGCCTGCAGCAGCTCCTCGACATAGAGCGCCCGGTAGCGCGCGACTTCGGCGCGGCTGATGAGCGCGTCCGGCGCGAGATCGGGGTGGTCCTGGCGGATGCGGTCGGCCAGACTCGGGCGCAACGTCTCGAGCGATACCAGATCGCGGCGCGGCCGTTCTTTGCCGCTGATGGCGCAAACCGCCTTGCTGGCTTTTCGTTCGGCTGCGGCAGGCGCGCTCGCGCCGGTCTCGATATGGGCCATGCGGCAACTCCTGGGTCGAACGATCGGGCTTCCCCTTCTATTGCGTCAGGGGATTTGCGCGCGCAAGCGCGGTCTTGCTTTGATCCGCGCCCGACCTTCAGTG